>JALUAM010000008.1 GCA_027051095.1 Acidilobaceae archaeon
GGCGGTGGACCTGGAGGCCTTCAGGAGGATTGCGGAGAGGTATGGCTACCGTGTGGAGGTTGTGGAGGAGCCGGGGCTAGGGAGGGTCCTAGTCGAGGTCGACGGGATGGTGCTCCCCGGCACCGATGCCGCCGCCAGGCACCTCGCGTGGGAGCACCTGAAGAAGGTGCTGGGTAAGAGGGGGTAGCACGCCAGGCTATCCTGCTCGCGACCCCTTCAGGACTCTCTCAGCCGCTCTCCTGGCTAGGACCTCCGAGAGCGTGAACGCCCCCGAAATGTCCTTTTCGAGGGCGGCCTCGACCTCGCCCCTCATCTCCTCTAGCACCTCGCTGAGGGCGGCGTTGAGCCTTGCCTCGGCCATGAGCCTTGTCAGGAGGACCCTCCTAGAGGCCACCCTCCTTGCTGCCAGCCCCGTATCCTTGAGATACCTCCAGTGCTCCTCTATAGCGTCTACCAACACATCTATACCCTGGCCCATCACTGCGCTGGTCTTCACGAGTCGGGGCGTCCAGCCCTCTCCCCTCCCTATCCCCTCTTTCTCCAGGGCGAACTGGAGGTACGCCGCGGTCTTGTTAGCCTCGGGCTTGTCGCTCTTGTTGACCACGTATATATCACCGATCTCCATGACACCGGCCTTCAGCATCTGTATGTCGTCGCCGGCTCCGGGCATAGTGACCACTACTATAGTGTGAGCCGCGTGCGCCACATCGACCTCGCTCTGGCCCACACCTACGGTCTCTATTATGATCTTGTCGTAGCCTAGGGCGTCGAAAACCTCGATCATCGCCAGTGCCGCCATGCTCAAGCCGCCCTTCAAGCCCCTCGTTGGTATGCTTCTGATGAAGACTCCAGGGTCGGCGGCGTGCTCCTGCATCCTGAGCCTGTCACCCATTATGCTGCCCCCGCTGTAGGGGCTCGAAGGGTCTATAGCGAGCACTGCGACCTTGTAGCCCCTCCTCCTCAAGTGGGTTATAACTCTGGAGACCAGAGTGCTCTTCCCGGCCCCCGGTATCCCCGTGAAGCCTATCACCTGAGCCCTGCCGGCCCTTGGGGCCACTCTGGAGAGGACCTCGAGGGCCTCTGGGCCAGGATGCTCTACGAGGGTCAGGAGCCTGCCCAGGGCGCGTAGCTTCCCCTCGAGGGCCAGCTCAATGAGCCTGTCGACGCTGCTAGCCTTCAACCTTAGCTAGCCCCTCCTCTCTACTCCTCTTCTCCTCTGCAAGCCTCCTAACCTTCTCTATAATCTCAGCCAGGCTAGTGCCGGGGAGAAAGACCTCCCTGACTCCCATCTTCTTAAGGGGCTCTATGTCTATCACCGGTATGGTGCCCCCCAGCACGACTGGTATGTCATCGGCGCCTAGCTCCTCCAGCTTCCTCATAAGCCTTCTCATGAGGTGCAGGTGAGCGCCGTTTAGTATGCTAACGCCTATAACGTCAACGTCCTCCTGGACCGCGGCCATAGCTACTTGCTCCGGCGTCTGCCTGAGCCCCGTGTAGATCACCTCGAAGCCCGCGTCCCTCAGAGCCCTAGCTACCACCTTAGCACCGCGGTCGTGCCCATCGAGGCCCATCTTAGCTACCAGAACCTTGTACCTCCGCCCCTCGGGCCCCCTAGTACTCGGGGGGCTCGACATAGACTCCATACACCTCCTTCAGCACTCCCATTATCTCGCCTATCGTAGCGTAGGCCTTAGCCGCCTCGAGCACGTAGGGCATTATGTTCTCGCCTCTCTCCGCTGCCCTCCTCAGGTTGTCCAGGGCCCTCCTCCACCTCTCCTGGTTCCTGCTAGCCCTGACCTCCTTGACCCTCCTCTTCTGCCTCTCCTCGATCTCCTCCTGGTCGAACTCTAGCAGGGGAACCTTCCTTATCTCCTCAATGTCGTCGCTCCTGAAGATGTTGACGCCGACTATGAACCTCTTGCCCTCCTCAAGCTCCTTTTGGAACCTGTACGCGGACTCCGCTATCTCCCTCTGCGGATACCCCTTCTTTACCGCCTCCAGCATGCCCCCCATGCTCTCGATCCTCTCTATTATCCTCCACGCCCTCTCCTCGATCTCGTCGGTTAGCCACTCTATGAAGTAGCTGCCTCCCAGGGGGTCGACAACGTCGGCGACGCCGGTCTCGTAGGCTATTATCTGCTGGGTCCTGAGGGCTATCTTAGCAGCGAACTCGCTGGGAACCCTGAAAGGCTCGTCGAAGCTGTTAGTATGGAGGCTCTGGGTGCCTCCTAGCACGGCTGCGAGAGCCTCTATGGCGGTCCTCACTATGTTGTTCCAGGGCTCCTGCGGGACCAGGCTCACCCCGGCGGTCTGCGTGTGGAACCTCAGCCACATGCTCCTCTTCTTCTTAGCGCCGAACCAGTCCTTCATTATCTTGGCCCACATCCTCCTGGCGGCTCTGAACTTGGCTATCTCCTCGAAGAAGTTTATGTGGGCGTCGAAGAAGAAGCTGAGCCTCGGTGCGAACTCGTCGACGTCCATGCCCCTAGCTATCAGCTGCCTCACATACTCTATCCCGTCAGCCAGTGTGAAGGCTAGCTCCTGTACCGCGGTCGCCCCGGCCTCCCTTATGTGGTAGCCGCTAATGCTTATCGGGTTCCACTTGGGCAGGTTCTTCACGCTCCACTCCACGAGATCCATGGCTATCTTGACAGCCGCCTCCGGCGGGAACACATAGGTCTTCTGGGCTATGAACTCCTTGAGGGGGTCGTTCTGAGTAGTCCCCCCGATCTTGTGGTAGGGGACCCCCTGCTTCTCGGCGACGGCCACGTAGTAGGAGAGAAGCACGGGGGCGGGCGGGTTGATTGTCATGTTGGTCGTTACCTCGCCGAGGTTTATACCTTCGAATATTATCTCCATGTCCCGGAGGCTAGCGACGTTGACGCCCTCAATTCCCACATGGCCCTCAGCCATGGGGTCGTCGGGGTCTATGCCAACTAGAGTGGGCTCGTCGAAGGCCAGGCTGAGACCTGTCTCGCCGTGCTCTATCAGGAACTTAAGCCTCCTGTTGGTCTCCTCAGGGCCACCGTAGCCCGAGAACATCCTCATGGTCCAGAGCTTAGCCCTGTACATGGTAGCGTGTATGCCCCTAGTGAAGGGGTAGTCTCCGGGGAACCCGAGCTTCTCCATGTAGTCCCAGTCCTTCAGGTCTAGGGGCGTATATACCCTCTTCAGGGGTATCCCGCTGAGGGTCGTGAACTCCTCCATCCTCTCAGGCATCCTCTTAAGCCACTCTGGTACGACCTTCTCCTCCCACTCCTTATAGGCCTTGGCGATCCTCTCAAGCTCCCTCTCGTCGAAGAGAGCCACTGCCACCTTGCACCTCCAATCGCATCCACCTATTACAACCCATAGGCTATCGTAATCACCAGGCCTCTTCACAGGTATTGAACCCCGCCTGGCCACCCCATCCAAAAGAGTTAAATACAGCATTACTCCCTCCTCGAGAGCTTATCTACGACGACCTCTAGCGACTTAGCTGCGAGCGCCCAGGGGCTCCTCGCCCTCTCGAGGCACCTCCTCAGCTCTCCCACCCAGGGCTTGAGATACCTCCTAGCGAAGCGCTTCACCGACTCTGGGTCCTCGTCGTACACTAGAGCCATGTACTCCAACATGACGGGTAGGAATGTTGGTAGCTCGCTCTTAACGGGTACGTCGACGCCTTTAGCCTTGTAGTGGCCCTTAACCTCGAGGAGGAACTGGCCCACCATGTCCTCCTTCCCCTTGAGCATGTATGTGTGGGCGTAGAGGCTGCACCTGGGCGGCACCTCGAAGACCGAGACATAGTTCTCGTCAGCCCTGTCAGGGTCAACGGCCTCGAGGAACCTGGATAGGAGGCTTGCCGCTTCGGGGTCCTCGGCCTCCAGTGCCTCGACCACGTGTCTCTTATCGCTAATCAGCTTCTTGAACTCATCGCCCGGGTAGTCGAATATTATGCTGAGGACCTTGAGCGTGAGCCTCAAGACCCTCCACCCCCGCCTCTAAGCTCAATGCCGTATAAGGCCACGAGTACAACTGGCTGGAAGGAGAGCTGCATTTCGGGGCCCGTGAGTAGCACGCCCAGCAGGGCCCTGCTCCCCGTAGCTGCGTAAAGGGGTATAGCCACGGCCAGCATCCAAGGGTTCAGGAGCCCCATAGCGAAGACTAGAACCTGGCTTGCTATGTAGGGGTCGCGGGCTGCGAAGCCAGCCGCTATGAGGGCTGCTGGCAGCGACCTCACGAGCCACCTCCTCTCAACAGAGCCCCTCCTGACCAGAGCCAGGTATACCAGCGGGAGGACTAGCCAGGCGATGTTAGCCAGAGCCGAAGTATAGCTTGAGGGGACGGCTTCTGCGAGCAGCGAAAGATAGAAGTACATGGCCTCGGGAGCCCGTAAGGGGTTAACCGTTGTCACTGCGGCTCCCAGGGCTATCGCCGCCCAGTACATGCCCGCCAGGCCGGCTAGGTTGAGGGGTATTAGCGCCAACGTGAGCGCGTATAGAGCCCTCAGGACCCTCCTCTCCTCGACGAGCAGAAGGGCGGCTACAGCCAGGGCTGAGGCCAGCGCTGACGCGTTAAGAAACGCTAGGCCTAGGACCGCCACCGCGCTGCCAAACGCCTCCTGGGCCGGGCCGGGGGGTATGAAGACTATAATCCTGAATATCACCCTGTTCAGGAGCAGCTCTGCGAGGTAGAAGAGCAGTATCGCTGTGGAGGCTGCGGGGAGGAGGCTAAGGGTCAGTCCCCTAAGCCTGTCTATTGACATTATAGTGCTTCACCCCATGTAGCCGGGCTAAAAGCAGGGTTCAAAAAGAGGGGTGGGAGGAGAGCCGCGGTTTTAGGTCCTGCGCTGCCTCTGGTAGAAGTATAGTATGGCGACTATTACTGTGTAGAGCATCGCTGCTAGCAGGGCCCCCAGGGCCGCCATGCCCCAGTCTCCCAGGACGGTCTCCGTCACTGTCTTGAACGTCTCGACGGTCTCGGTGACGGTGACTGCTTCGGCGGGGACCTCGGGGGCCGGGGCCTCGGGTATCGAGAGCGTGTACCAGGCGCTCGTGCTCTTCTTAGAGCCAGCCTCTCCCTTGCTTCCCTCCCAGACGGCGAACGCTACGCTGACTTCCATGCCCGGGCTGAGCTCAGTGACTAGGGGGTGGGTGGAGCCTAGGGGCCTGTAGAGTACCACCTTCCAGCGACCGTCCTCGTAGACGGCGTTCGCCCTCCAGATCTGGGCCTCTGGGGGCAGCAGCTCTACGGGACTGGTGGGCACTGACTGCAGGCCCAGGGCTTCCCTCTCCTCCGGCCTCATGCCGTAGCCGCTGCCGGCCACTAGCGTTTCAGCGGTGTCGGGGGCTCTCCATAGCACTATGCTCACGGGCTCCTCGACAGTGCCCATGCATATGTAGGGCAGGGAGTCCGCCCTCACAGGGAACTGTATTGCAACCTTGTCCTCGAATACGTCGAGTCCTCCGGCTGTGGGCACGTCGGGCGACGGGTCCTCCCACTCGAGGTAGAACGCTATCAGGGAGCCGTCGGTGGCGGCGGCTACCCTCAGCGTCCTGGACTCTACCTCGTACGGCACCAGGTAGGTTACCTGCTGGGATGCCAGGGCGATATCAACCTTGGGGGTCTCGGCCCAGTAGGGGTCCCTTGGGTCGAGCGGCACCTCGTCTACCAGGGCAGCCTCGATCGTGGCTACCTGCGCCGTGGTCAGGGGTATCCCGGCTAGGGCTAAGGCGAGGGATAGGAGCAGGAGGGCCGCCGAGGCAAGGGTTGCGGGCCTAGCCACCCATACCACCCCTCCTCCTAGAGGGCAGCCTGATCCTCAGCTCCTTCTTGGCGGTAGGAATCACGTACCTCTCCCTGCCTAAGGCAAGCCACCTGAACATTAGGTCAGCGTCCTCCAGTGTCAGCCCATTCTCCTCTAGCACCCTAGCAGCCTCCCTCTTGCTGAGCCCCTCCACCTCGACGAGCCTGAAGAACTCTCTGATGGCTAGGAGCCTCTTCAAGGCCTTCCTCACCTCCTCCTCGTTGCCTGCGGCGAACATACTCGCGAGGTATTTGATCGGGATCCTCAGCTTGTCTATGGTGGGCAGCACCGTGTCGTAGTCTGCGCTGAACTTCCCGCTCTTGTCGAGCACTGTGAGCACGGGGTTCAGTGGGGGCACGTAGAATACCATCGGCAGGGTCCTGAACTCGGGGTGGAGGGGCAGCGCTATCTCCCACTTCTTGAACATGTAGTAGACAGGGCTCCTCTTCGCAGCCTCTATGAAGTTCTCAGGCACCCCGTCCCTCCTAGCCTGCCTCTGCACCTCGGGGTCCCAGGGGTCGAGTATTATCTCCCTCTGGACCCTCACCAGCTCGCTCTCAGGCGCCTTAGCAGCCTCCAACACTCTCTCCTCGTCGTATAGCACCACGCCGACATACCTTATCTTGCCGACGCAGGTCAGGGCGCAGACGGGCGGCTGGCCCTGCTCTATCCTCGGGAAGCAGAATATGCACTTCTCGCTCTTACCAGTCTTCCAGTTGTAGTAGACCTTCTTGTAGGGGCAAGCCTGCACGCAGAGCCTGTACCCCCTACACCTGGTCTGGTCTATCAGGACTATGCCGTCCTCGGGCCGCTTGTAGACGCTCTTCCTGGGGCAGGCCGCGAGACAGCTGGGGTTGAGGCAGTGGTTGCAGATCCTCGGCAGGTAGAACATGAAGACGTTCTTGAACTCCGTGTACATGGCCTTCTCTAGTAGGGCCATGTTCGGGTCGGCGGGTATCGTGAGGTCGCCGCCGGCCAGGTCATCGTCGAAGTTGGGGCCCCACTGTATTTCTATCTTTTCGCCGCTGTACATGCTGATCGGGTCGGCGCTCGGCTGCTCGCTTCTCAGCTCCTCGGTGAATAGCTCCTCGTAGGTGTAAGTGAAGGGCTCGTAGTAGTCATCCTTGCTGGGCACCTTGTACTTCTTAAGCTCTATCCTCAGCCTGAGCTTGCCGTCCCTCACGACCCAGCCGCCGCCGTACCTCTCCTGGTCCTCCCAGCGCTTCGGGTATCCCACACCGGGCCTTGTCTCAACGTTGTTCCACCAGGCGTACTCCAAGCCCTCCCTGTTAGTCCACACGTTCTTACAGGTTATGCTGCACGTGTGGCAGCCTATACACTTGTCGAGGACCATCACCATCGAGACCTGCGCCCTGACCACTCTCGATCACCCCCCTACTGGACCCTGCTCCCGAGCCTCTCGTGGAGGTAGACTATCACCATGGTGTCCCTGTTGACTCCCGTGGGCCCGTAGTAGTTGAAGAAGTAGCTCAGCTGGCCGTAGCCCCCGACCATTAGGTTCACCTTGAGGTCAGCCCTGGTCACGCTGTTATGTATACCGCCCTTCTTCCCGGTCAGCTTGCTCCTCCTGACGTAGACGTGCCTCTCCTGGGCGTGGTACATTATCGCTACGCCCTTGGGTACCCTCGGGCTGGTGGCGACCCTCGCCACTATGACACCGTTATCGTTGACCACCTCGATCCAGTCGTTGTCCTTGATCCCAGCCCACTCAGCGTCCTCGCTGTTGATCCAGACGACCTGGCCTCCCCTGAAGAGGGTCAGCATTATCAGGTTGTCCCAGAACTCGCTGTGTATATTCCACTTGCCGTGGGGCGTCAGGAACCTCAGTAGCAGGTAGCGCTTGCCGTTGGCCTCAACCCTGTACCCGTTCACCTCTTTAATGCCGAGCTTAGCTGCCACGTTCTTCAAGTAGCCAAGCCTCACAGGGTCCAGCGGCGGCTTGTAGGTGGGCAGCATCTCGCCAAGAGCTATGAACCAGTCGTGGTCCAGGTAGAAGTGTTGCCTCCCCGTTAGGGTTCTCCAGGGCACGAGTCTCTCAGTGTTGATCGTGAAGGGGGCGTAGGCCCTGTTGTAGTCCTCTATGCCGCTCCACATGGGGCTCGGGTGGCTCCTCCTGGGCTGAGCCACCAGGTCGTCGAAGCGGTACCACTCCTTGCTCTTGGCTAGGTCCTTCAGAGGCACGCCGGCCCTCTTCTCCAGGCTCTCGAAGGCCCTCTCTCCTACCAGCCCGTTGGCCTCCGGGCTGAGGGCCAATATGGCCTCTGCCGCGTTCTTATCCCTCTCCAGGCTGGGGCACCCGTCGGGGCAGCCCTCCCAGTAGACCGTGCCGAGCATCAGCTTCAGCTCCTCGTATATGTCGCTCGTGTCGTAGCTCACTCCCTTGACGCCGGCCTTCCTAGCGCCAGGCCCAAGGCTGATGTACATGTTGTAGACGTTCTTGTAGTCCCTCTTGACGACCTTAAGGTCCCACATAGTCTTCCCGGGTATAGGCTCCGCCTCGCCGTACTTCCAGTCCCTCTCGACGCCGTAGGGCTGGGCTATCTCCATCGGGGTATCGTGCCATAGGGGCCTAGCCACTATGTCCTCCACGGGCTCAGGGAAGTGCTTGGCGGCTATCTCGCTGAACTTCCTGGCGAGCTCCTTGAATATGTCCCAGTCGGTCTTGCTCTCCCATAGCGGGTCTACCGCGGGGGTGAATGGGTGTAGGAACGTGTGCAGGTCCGTCATGCTGAGGTCGTATTTCTCGTACCAGGTCGCGGCGGGCAGGACTATGTCGGCGTAGACAGGCGTGGTGGCCATCCTGAAGTCTATGGCTACTAGCAGGTCGAGCTTGCCCTCGGGGGCGTCCCTCCACACGACCTCCTTCACCATGTCCCTCGGCACCTCGTCGCTCATCACCTGGGCCATGGGGCTTCCTAGCAGGTGCTTCAGGAAGTACTCGTGGCCCTTGCTACTGCTGCCCAGCAGGTTTGCCCTCCACACGAACATGACCCTTACCCAGTTCTCGGGGGCGTCGGGGTCCTCTATCGCGAGCCTCAGGTCCCCCTTCTTCAGCAGCTCCACCACGTACTCGACGGGGTCCTTGCCCATCCTCCTGGCCTCGGCGGCCAGCTCTATCGGGTTCCTGTTGAACTGCGGGTAGAATGGTAGCCAGCCCATCCTTGCGGCCTTTATGTTGCAGTCCATGGCGTGGCTGCACTTCATCCTCTCGGCCGCATCCCTCCACGGGGCGTTGTAGTAGTCTACCTTCAGCCTGTCGTATCTCCACTGGTCTGTGTGGACGTAGTAGAAGCTCGGGCTGTTCTGGTGCCTCGGCGGCGCCACCCAGTCAAGGGCGAAGGCGACCTTAGCCCACCCCGCTATGGTCCTTATCTTCTCCTGCCCAACGTAGTGGGCCCATCCACCGCCGTTTCTGCCCTCGGCGCCCGTGAGCTTGACCAGCATCAATATGGCCCTGTAGTGGAGGTCAGCGTGGAACCAGTGGTTCACTCCGGGGCCTAGCATGACCATGACCCTGCCCCTGGTCTTGGCGGCGGTGTCCGCCCACTCCCTGGCGATCCTTATCGCTAGCTCCCTGCTAACGCCGGTGATGTCCTCCTGCCACGCGGGAGTGAAGGGCTTCTTGTCGTCGTAGCTCTTGGGGTAGTCTCCGGGGAGGCCCCTGTCCACGCCGAGGTACGCAGCCAGGAGGTCGAAGACCGTGGCGACTAGGACCTCGCGGCCGCCCTTAGCCTTGACCCTTTTAGCGGGCACTCCCCTCACTATGAGCCTCTTCTCGCCGAACTCGGGCCCGAACACTGGGAACTTGACCATAGCCACCTCGTCGGCCTCGTCAATAAGCGTCAGCTTTGGGTCGACGGGCTCGCCGGTCACGGGGTCCTCTAGCTTCAGGTTCCACTTGCCGCTCCCATCCCACCTGTAGCCTATGCTACCATTGACGAGCCTGACCCTCCTGCTCCTCGAGTCGTAGACGAGGAACTTCCACTCCTTGTTCTCCTCGCGGGCGTAGTCCGGGTGTGCGTACTCGCTCTCGTCTAGGTCGCTCAGCCTGAGGAACTTGCCGGGCCTGTAGCCGTCCTCGTATGGCTCTAGGATGACGAGGAATGGCAGGTCTGTGAACCTCTTAGCGTAGTCCACGAAGTAGTCGACAGTCCTCTCGATGTAGAATTCCTTAAGTATAACGTGGTTCATCGCGAGCGCGAAGGCCCCATCCGTGCCCTCCTTGATGGGCACCCACACGTCGGCGAACTTGGTGTGCTCGCTGAAGTCAGGGCTCACCACTACTACCTTAGTCCCCTTGTACCTCACCTCGACGAAGAAGTGGGCGTCGGGCGTCCTAGTCATCGGTATGTTCGTGCCGAAGTTTATTATGTAGGCCGCGTTGAACCAGTCCGCGCTCTCGGGCACGTCTGTCTGTTCTCCCCATACCTGCGGGCTGGCGGGGGGCAGGTCTGCGTACCAGTCGTAGAAGCTCCCCATGGCACCGCCGATTAACTCTATGAACCTGGCGCCGCTGGCATAGCTCACAGGGCTCATGGCAGGTATGGGGGTGAACCCGAAGATCCTGTCGGGGCCGTACTTCTTAATCGTGTAGACCAGGGCAGCCGCTATGAGCTCCAGGACCGTATCCCAGTCAGCCCGGACCCAGCCGCCGAGGCCCCTAGCCTTGACGTACCTGCTCCTCTTCTCCGGGTCCTCTACTATGCTAGCCCACGCCTCTACGGGGTCGTCGAACCTCTGCCTAGCCTCCCTCCACAGCTCCAGGAGGGGCTTCCTGACGTAGGGATACTTGACCCTGAGGGGGCTGTAGACGTACCACGAGAAGCTGGCGCCCCTGGGGCACCCCCTGGGCTCGTGGTTGGGGTAGCTGGGCCCTATGTCGGGGTAGTCCGTGGCCTGTAGCTCATAGGCTATTATGCCGTCCTTAACGTAGACCATCCAGCTGCAGCTGCCGGTGCAGTTCACTCCGTGGGTGCTCCTAGCGACCTTGTCGTAGCTCCACATGTCCCTGTAGAACTGTTCCCAGCCCCTTAGCTCCTCGGGGTACTCGAGCCGGGGCTGACCTATCTCCGTGAGGTACCTGTTCCTGGCGACTACGGCCGCCGCGGGGCCTAGAGCGCTTAGGAGGCCGGCAGCCGCCAGGGCCTTGATGAAGCTCCTCCTGCTCAGCTTAAGCTTGCCGGAGGATGATCCCTCGCTGGCCCTGGGACTGGCCAAGAAGCCCTCACCCGTATTGGTCCATGGATAATTATGATTTGCAAGTTGGGATATGTCTTTTCGCCTTTAAATCAAGTGTTTTGTACTGTAAAACGGTTTAAAAACCCGCGCTGTACGTGCTAAAAAGCCTTGAAACGCATAAAAATAGGTGTAGCGGGTTCAGGGCCTGGCCCCCGAGAGGAGGACGACGCTAACCTCCTCGCCGCGCCTGTGAGCGCCTCTCTTGAGGACTACGTAGCCGTCGGCCCTCGCGAGCTCCCTGCAGAGCCCTACGCCCCACTTGAGGGGGCGCGCCTCGCCCCCCCTCAGGGAGACCAGGTATAGCGTGTCCATCCTCCTCTCCACGGCTAGGTCCTCGGCCAGCCTTGCAGTCTCCTCCCTGACAAGGCTCCTCCCCGTAACCCCCCTCATGGCTCTGAGCATCATCTCATGGGCTGCGGTTGCCGCTGACACGCACTGGCCCGGCAGGATGGAGACGAGTCTGCCGTGGACCCTGCCCAGCCCGCCCCTCTTCACTACGCTCACCGCCACACCGGGGACGATCACATCGCCTATCTTGGCGACGACCTCCTTCACGTCGTCGCCACCGCCCACGGAGGCCCTGCCTATCGTGACGATCACGTCCGAGGTCCTCGCTGCGAGCTTCAGCGCCTCCTCGAGGGGCTCCGGGCCTGGGGGGAGAGGCCCGACAACCCTGATCTCGGCCCAGGGCATGAGGCCCGCGATTATAGGGGTGATGTTGTCCCTGTAGGCGGCCGCCTTGGAGGGCGTTTCGGGCCTCGCGGCGTCGCCCGCCAGTATTACGGTGGCTCTAACCCTGTAGATCTCCACCTCGTCAACCCCGGCCTGGAGCAGGAGGGAGACTTTGTAGGGCGTCAGGACCTCGCCCCTGCCGGCCAGGACCTCCCCCTTAGCGACGAACTCGCCCGGCCTGAAGACATCCTTCCCCGGCCACGCCCTCTCCGCGGTCTCCAGGAGCCCGCCCACCACCCTCGAGGCCTCCCTCCTGACTACAGCGTCCGCACCCAGTGGCATGGGGGCGCCCGTCTCGACCTCGTAGGCCTCCCCAGGCCTCATCTCCGGCGGCTCGGAGCCCCTCTCAACCTTCCCAGCCAGCCTAGGCTTTACCCCCCGGGCTAGGTCCTCGCTCCTCACAGCGAAGCCGTCCATCGCTGCCAGGGGTCTGTCGGGCACGTCTCTCTCTGCCACCACGTCCTCCGCCGCTATCCTCCACATGGCGTAGGCCACGGGGACCCTCTCCCTGGGGGGTTCCTCGAAGCTGGCCGACTCTGCGAGCTTCCTAGCCTCTTCGAGAGGGAGGAGCTTCCAGAGCCTGCTCAACTCTTTAGCCCTGGGATATTGCACGCCTCAGCAACCAATTTTAACAGCTTGTCGCTGGAGCCTCCCAACTCCCTGGAGTCGACGACCGCGTCAGCCTCCAGGGGCTTGGATGAGAACCCTTCTACCAGCACTACGTCGAAGCTCAAGCGTAGGAGGCCGAGGACCTCGCCCAGCCCCATCCTGGTGAAGACCGCGACCCTCTCGCCCTCGCCCTTAACGAGTATGCTGGCGTCGGCGCCCCCCTCCTCGAGGAACCTCCACGAGTCCTTCCAGGGCACGTCTACATCGTGGTGCGTGTGCTTGAGGACAGCCACCCTCAGCCCCATCGACTTCAGCTCCCTCACCGCGCCCACTATAGCCCTAGTCTTCCCGGAACCGCTAGGCCCAACCACCTGCACTACGCAGGCCAAGCCGGCCCCACACCCTGTAGGCGTCGCTGCGGCAGTGAGAGGCTATCATGTCGAGCCCAAGCTCCCTGTAGCCACGGGCCTCCGAGAGGTAGTATAGCGCGGCGTCCAGCGGCCTCTCAAGCGAGAGCCTCAGAGCCGACTCGAAGAGCTGCCAGAGCCCGAGGGCCTCGACAGACCCTGAGGCCTCCGGCGGGGGCCTAGGGTCTTCTAGCTCCCCCGGCGTGTTGGCTGTGTGGAACTGGAGCGAGCCCCCAAGTAGCTCCGTGCCCACCGCAGCGAAGCCCGGCTCCGCGGACCTCAGGGCGTCGCTGGCCCTGCCGCCGCCCCCCAGCCAGCAGGCCCTTACAGCCCCCTCCAGGCCGCGAGGCGGCGATGCGAGGATGAGCGGGTTCACGGCTCCCCCGCCGAAGAGGGGCACCGCGGGGAGCGCCCTCTCAGTCGCCTCGGAGAGCAGGGCCTCCACGCCCTGGGGCTCCAGCCAGGCGGCGTCACCGGGAGCGACGAACACGTAGCTCACCCGCGACTCGAGGGCGATGGTGGCCAGCGCCCTCAGCGGGCCCCTGCAGGGTGCCGGAGCGTCCACAGCCCACCCTATACCCGTGACCGAGGAGAGCCTCTCACCCACGTAGGCTCTCTCCGGCGACGAGAGAAATACCACGCGGGAGGCGCCGGCGCCCCTAATAGCCCTAGCAACCCTGACGGCCATAGGGGTCCCGCCGACGGGGTGCAAGGGCTTAAGCGCCCCGAACCTCCTAGACTCGCCCCCCACCAGCACGAAGCCGATAAACCCCTCCATAACAGCGCCACCATTAACCCTTATAGGAGCTGCAGGCCACTCATCCAATTGACCCCTTCAATTAGCGCCTTCCATAGAACGCGCATCGCGCAGCTTAAAGGGGGTGAGACCTCCGGGTAGCACTGTGCAGATAGCGCCGGCTATGCTAGTATGAGGTACTTCCGGTTGGCGGCTACTTTCAACTGTCACCTTCGAGCGCGCTTATAAAGCGGGCTAAGTAGTATTAGGGCGGTATTGATTAGTCTACAAGACGCGCCCCGGCAACCCCATAATAATGCTAAATTAAGGGTAGCCGGCTAATGGGTGCCCAGATCCGTGGTTATAAGCATGCCGCTCCGGGTTTATGGCCATAAGGCGAACTCCAGGAGGATCGCCTCCTCCTATAAGAGGCTCGGCGTCGACGGCGTTGAGGTTGATGTAAACGTTAGGCGCGGAGAGATAGTCGTGCTGCACGGGCACCCGCACGCGCTTAAAACCCGGGCGGGCAGGGTCCTCGAGTTCATAGACAACATGCTCTACTACGGGGACCCGCTGCTGCACAGGCCTAAGCCCCTCTCTGAGTGGCTGGAGGAGCTCTGGTCTATGGGGTTTAAGAGAGTGCTCCTAGACGTCAAGGGCAGCGTCGACCCTGACATATTAGTTGATGTAGTGGAGTCCAGCTGGCCCGGGGAGGTGGGCGTGAGCGGCGAGAATCACAGGATACTTAGGATGATAGGGGAGAGGAGCGGCAGGATAAGGGTGTACCCTACCCTCACGATAGCCCCAGCGGACCCCGTGGCTCTGTTGAGGGCTGCCGGGGCTCACGGGGCCAGCGTGAGGCTCGACATAGCGGAGGTGCCGGGAGTAGTAGAGAGCATCAAGGAGGCTGGGCTCGAGGTCATAGTATGGACCGTAAACGATAGGAGGGACCTCGAGAAGGTGAGGAGGCTGGGGGCTGACGCTGTCGTATCGGATAAGCCCGAGGCCTTGATGGAGTGCGCCGCCGCCCGGATGAGAAGGGCTCGGGGCGCCGGGAGGGGCTGGTGAGGGAAGAGCCCGCATAGCCTCCGCTAGCCACGAATTGCTCGCGGGGGTCTCCTTGCCCGGCTGCATGGGCGACGCCAGGCCCTGGCCCCTTCTGGAGGGCTCGCGGATAGTGTTCCTGCCTCTGGGGAGCTGGGAGCAGCACGGCGAATCGATGCCCCTCTACGTGGACACCCTGATAGCCTGCAGGGTAGCGGAGGAGGCTGCGGGCAGGCTGGGCGCAGCAGTGCTTCCGCCACTTGCGTATGGCGTGAGCGGGGAGCACAGGGACTTCCCTCTAACCGTGTGGCTTTCACCATCAACCTACTGCTCACTGCTAACAGAGATTTTCTCGAGCTTGGAGAGCCACGGGGTCAAGCTACTGGTGGCGGTTAACGGCCATGGAGGGAACAGGGCTGCCTTGGAAGCCTGCGCCTCGCACTGGAACTACTCCGGCAGGGCTCTACGGGTGCTGCCGCTCTGGCCGTGGGAGGCCGTCAGGGACTTGATGGAGGGAGAGGTGCACGCTGGGAGGCTGGAGGCAAGCGTTGTAGCATACCTGGAGGGGGCTTCGTACAGGGGCGAGGGTAGGACCTGCGAGCCCCTATACCCCCTTAGGAGGACTAGGGAGTGCAGCGGCTCCGGCAGCGTGTACCCGGGCGCATGGGAGTCCGACCCGGACCTCGGTGAGAGGGCGTTCAAGGCTATGGTGGAATACACGGTCGGGGAGGCCAGGAGGGCCGCCGAGGTCCTAGGCTTGAGGCTAGACGGTTAGGTACCTCTCAACGTCGCCGCCCCTCACGGGAGTTCCACAGTAGACGCAGCGGTACTCGAGGGGCTCCCTGCTCCTAAGCCTCATCCTGGGCTTGATCGGCTCGCCCGGCTTCCTCGATATGCACGTCGGGTTAGGGCAGGAGAGAAGTCCCTCCACCTCCTCGGGTGGCTCGGCCTTCCACTTCCTCTCGACGACGCCGTTCCTGATCACGTTTATCGTAGCTGTAGGGGCCACCAGGGCTATAGCCCTCGACTCAGCCTCGCCCACATGGTAGCCCTCGACCTTCACTATATCCTTCCTCCCCATCTTCCTACTCTCTGCGTTGAACACCACGGCTATTCTGTGCCCGTTAGGCCTCGGAGGCCACAGGCCTAGGACCTTCAAGACCGCTATAGCCCTGCCCGGCGGTATATGGTCAACGACCGTGCCCTCCCTTATCCTCCTAACCAGTAGGCCCTCCTCCATCATGCCTCACCTCCGAGTACGCCCATTAACAGGGCCATCCTCAGGGGGACCCCGAGCCTGGCCTGGGTAAAGTACGCCTGGAACCTGCTACCGTCGACCCTATAGTCTATCTCGTCCACCCTGGGCAGGGGGTGCAGGACCTTCAGCTCCCTCTTTGCCTGCCTCTCCAGCATGTCGAGAGTCACCCTGTAGCTCCCCCTAACCTTCTCGTACTCGCTGGGGTCGGGGAACCTCTCCCTCTGGATCCTCGTCACATACAGGATGTCAAGCTCCTCTAGGACATCGGCCAGCTCCGCCTCCTGGAACCTGAGCCCGCGACTCTTTAGCTCGTCCAGCAGCTCCCTCCTAGGCCTCAGCTGCGGCGGGCTTATCAGGTAGACCATGCGGGGCTTGAAGAGGGTCAGGCCTAGCAGGAAGCTAGCCGCGGCCCGGCCGTAGCGGAGGTCGCCGAGCACGCCTATAGTCAGGCCGTCAACGCCGCCGAACAGCTTCGTTATAGTGTAGAGATCTAGCATGGCCTGGGTCGGGTGGTGCTGCCTCCCGTCTCCCGCGTTGATCACAGGCGACTCTGCTATCTCGGCTGCGTAGAGCGCTGCACCCTCGAACCTATGTCTTATCACTATCGCGTCCGAGTAGGCGTCGAGCATTCTAACAGTGTCGGCCAGGTTCTCCCCCTTGGCCACGCTGATAGCCTCCTCGCCCGCGACGAGCAGCGTCTCCCCCCCGAGCCTCTTCATGGCCGACTCGAAGCTCATCCTAGTCCTGGTCGACGGCTCGAAGAAGGCCAGGGCTAGTATGCGCCCCCTCAGGGGCCTAGCCCTAGCGAGCTTCCACGCCTCATCAGCCACTTCGAAGAGCTCTTCCAGCTCGCGGCGGGTGAAGTCTAAGATGGAGATCACGTCGCGGCCCCGGAAGGACTCCAGCACCCGAAACCCGCCCAAACCGTGGGGGCCTCCGCGGGGTAAAAGGGGAGAGCAGCCCGGGAGGCCCCGCTACTCAATAGCACCGCACTAGTCGGGGCAACCTTTACCCGTCAAGTCATCACACCCTCTTTATTTTCATTTCTTTATTTCATTGATATTTTCATTAATGTTAAATTAAGTTTTCGCGCCCCCGCTAAACTCAGTCGTTCCAGCGGGCGGTTCTCGCAAACCCGGTAGGTCCTCGGAGAGTCTTGCGTGGAACGATCCCGCCTTGCACGTGAAGTTATGCGTGCCGCCGCCGTAACTTCGCCCTCTCCTTTTAACTACGGAACCCGTGTTCTATTTCGCGGAGTGCTGGGGTTGGCGGAGTCCCTATTGATCCGTGGCAGGCTGGCTAGACGCATTAGGGAGGAGGCGGAGAGGCACGGCCTCAGCGTGGAGGAGTACTTGGTCGAGCTACTGAGCCGGGACCTAGACCCTAAGGGTAGGGCTCAAGAGTATGTTGAAGCCGCAGAGGGCCTCCTCGAGAAGGCCAGAGAGGGGCTTGTGGGGTGTGATGCGCGGCAGGCTGCGGAGAAGCTATGGGGCGCCGCGGCGCTAGCTGTGAAGGCCTACGCCCAGTTGAGGGAGGGCAGGAGGCTTGCAAGTCGCGGCGAGCTGTGGGAGTGGAAGAGGAAGCTTGAGGAGGAGCTCGGCGAGTGGGTCAGCGGCTCATGGTACGCGGCTAATGCCATGCATATCTGCTTCTACGAGAGCTGGTGTGCCGAGAAGGACGTGGAGATCGCCCGGGAGAGAATAGAGAGGCTTGTGAGGGAGGTGGCGTCACTAGTAGAGAAGGGCTCCCAGGGCTAAGCTGATGGTGGCGGGTCCATAGCGCTATAGGCGGCCATCCCCGCCTCTATCCTGGGAGTGTCCTCGCCGGTGCGAGGGGCCCGGGTTGACCGGCGTCTCCGTGGGCGGCCTGGCAAGGCTGCTAGACAGGCACGGGGCCGACAGGGTGCTGTTGCTAGGCCCCCCCGGCGTCGGCAAGTCTACGGCTGTGAGAGAGTATGCTGAGCGCAGGGCGAGAAGATTAGGCCTCCGCTTCGTGGACTTAGCGGAGGCCGAGCCCGGGGATGTAGACGTTGAGTCGTGCTTCCTGTACTTACACATCTACGCCCCCCTGGTGAGGCCGGAGGACCTGGCCTTCATAGCCAGGACTGAGTGGGGGTACGATTGGGTGCTCCCCGGCAAGCTGAGGCTGCTCGCTGACAGGAGGGCTAGGGGCCTGGTGTTCCTGGACGAGATAACTAACGCTGTTGTGCCGGAGGTGCAGTCTATGCTGTTCAGCCTCGTGCTCGACAAGAGGGTGGCCTACACTAGGCTGTCCCCGGGCGTGGAGGTGATAGCGGCGGGTAACAGGCCGGAGGATAGCCCCGTGGCGGCCAGCCTGGCCCCGCCGCTTATAGACAGGTTCAGGCTGGTCGTGAGGGTCGACCCGCCCAGCGTGGACGAGTGGGTGGCCTGGATGAACAGGTCTGGGAGGCCGTGGGATAGGAGGGTCGCCGCGGCGCTGAGGGCTAAGCCGAGGCTCATGCTGGACCCCTCAATGGGCGGCGAGGGTGAGAAGTTCCCCACCCCGAGGAGCTGGAGCACCCTCGCCTGGGAGCTGGCAGCCGCCGGGAGACCGGAGGGCAAGGAGGCGGTAGAGCTGGCCGCAATGGTCGTAGGGTCGAGGGCCGCCTCGGAGATAGAGCCCTTCCTCACAGGGCGGGGAGGGGCGGGACTCGAGGCCGCCGAGGCGGCCGAGCTGATAGCAGAGAAGGGCCTGGAGGCCGCATGCTCCGAGCTGGAGAGGCTCTACTCCAGGTCGCCCGCCCTGGCCTCCTGGGCGCTGGCGCTCGCGGGGGTGGATCCTGTGAAAGCCGCGTCCTCCGGCTGCGGCGCCGCCAGGGAGGTGATGAGGCTCGTCTACGAGCACACAGCGGGGTGAAGGTTTCTACGCTGTAGCCCGCTGCCCCCTCCTCGGGGTCAGGGCCGCCTATTTCAGGGGGCCCCTAGTCTACGTACTACTCTGGGGGAAGGCGCTCCCACTCCCGGCCCTCCTCTGTAGGGCTCTGGAGGTGGTCTCTTGGGGGGAGCTGAGCCTGGAGAGGCTGGAGGCCCTGGAGGGAGGGGTGAGGGCGAGGGCTGCGGCTGGGTCGAGAAGGCGCTAGCAGCCCTGGTAGCCCTAGACCCGGGCCTGGCATCCGAGGCCAGGGTTGAGGGGTGCGCTGGCAGCTGGAGATCCTCGCCTGGCGGCGTGGTCGCGTGGGAGGGCGCCTCGAGGCTGCCGCCGAGGGAGAGGCTAGCCCAGCTGGCCTGGGCCCTCGCACGCTCGCGGGCCCTGCGCCTGCTCGAAGGAGCGGAGGCCCCCTTGCCCGCCTTAGTGGTCGCGGTGGAGGCCCACGCTCACGCGTTGGCTGAGAGGCTCGGGCTACCGGGCCCGCTGGGCCTGGTGGAGAGGACGTTGCTGTCGATAGCCTTCCCCGCGTGGAGGAGGTCTGGCCCCGGCGAGACGGCGCTAGCGCTGGCCGAGGCCGCCAGGGAGGTGGGCCTGAGGGGCATCGCGGCCAGGATACTGCTGAGAGTCGAGGAGCCCCGCAGCGTGAAGCTTATAGAGTCTCCTGGCGAGGGAAGGGGGGCCCTCCGGGCGGCGTCGGAGAGGCCTTCCAGGCCCCGGGGTGTCGCCGTTAAGGCTCTGAGGGCGCTGAGGCTGGCTATGCCCGCAGGGGAGGGGCGGGGGTGGCTCAGGCCGTCGAAGAGGCTCCAGGCGGTGGCGGATAAGGACCTCGTCGTACCGGGGTACACGCTGAGGCCGTCCGCTAGCCTGGCCGTATACCTTGACGTGAGCGCCAGCATGGAGGGGCCCAAGTGGGAGGAGGCGCTGGAGACCGCTGAGGCCGTGCTAGCCGCGGCCCCCGCCCAGAGAAGGAGCCTCATAGCCTTCGACGACGGGGTCAGGCTGGTAGTCGAGAACCCGCTGAGCCTGAGAAGCCTGCCCCTGGTGCCGTCGGGAGGCACGAAGCTCCACAAGGCCCTAGAGAGGTTCCAGCCGTGCCACGCTAGGATGGTGGCAATAGTCTCCGACTGGGGCCTAGACGAGGAGGACCTAGCCTCGGCGGCTTCATGGCTCAGAGCCCACGTGGCCAGGGGCTGCAGGGCTCTACTAGTGTCTGTGTCCAGGAGCAGCGAGCCCCCCAGAGGGCCCTGGCTAGTCGTGAAGCCTTAGGCCTCTCCGGGTCGGTGATGAGGCTGGTCATCACGGGCCCTGTTCAGCCGAAAACTCCGTCTTCATCCCCGGCCCGGGGCTAAGGTAGCCCCCTCCGGCCTTATAAGCCCGGGCCCACCCTAGTCCCACCACGGGGCCAGGCCGGCATGGCCGGCTATGAGAGGCTGCTGGAGGCTGAGGAGGCCCTGGAGGAGATTGTGAGGGAGAGGGCCAGGAGCCCTTATTCAATCTACACTGGCGACATGGAGAGGGCGCTGGAGAGGGGTAGCAGGGCGTTCAAGAGTATAGAGGCGGAGCCCGCAGGCTGGTACCCTGTGAGGAGGGTCTACACTGGCGTCCACGTGGAGTTCCAGCTGCTGGGCAGGATGGCGTGGGCGCTGAGGGTCAGGATGAGGGAGCTTAACACCCTGAGGGTCACGGGGCTGGACTACTTCCACTGGAGGCTGGACAAGACCGTCGAGAGAGCTAGGAGCTTCCTGGACAGCCTCGGCTAAGCAGGCCAAACCCCTCTAGGCCCTGTTTAAGCTTTACCCCAGGCCCCCCTCCAGGGTAAGGTTTATATAGAAGGGCTCTCACGTAGTCCCTAGCGGGACCCTTCGAGGTCCGGGTAACGGGGTGTAGAGTGATGGCTGCGGGAGTGCCCGTGCTGGTGCTTAAGGAGGGCACCCAGAGGACCTACGGCAGGGAGGCCCTTAGGGCCAATATACTGGCGGCCAGGGTTCTCGCAGAGCTGCTCAAGAGCAGCCTGGGCCCCAGGGGCCTAGACAAGATGCTTGTCGACGCCTTCGGGGACATAACGGTCACTAACGACGGCGCCACCATAGTCAAGGAGATGGAGGTTCAGCACCCCGCCGCCAAGCTGCTGGTCGAGGTGGCTAAGGCTCAGGACGCCGAGGTCGGCGATGGCACCACCAGCGTGGTGGTCCTGGCGGGCGCCCTTCTGGAGAAGGCCGAGAAGCTCCTCGACGAGAACATACACCCGACCATTATAATCGAGGGCTACAACAAGGCGCTCAGGAAGAGCCTGGAGATCCTCGACGAGATCGCCACCAAGGTGGACGTGGAGGACGACAACGTGCTGAGAAGGATTGTTGAGACCACCCTGGCGAGCAAGTACGTGGGCAGCGGTCCCGAGAGGCAGAAGATCGTTGACATGGTGATCGAGGCAATCAGGACCATAGCCGAGAAGAAGCCTGACGGCACCTACGACGTTGACCTGGACTACGTGAAGATCGAGAAGAAGAAGGGCGGTAGCCTGCTGGACAGTAAGATCGTGAGGGGCGTGGTGCTCGACAAGGAGGTAGTTCACCCCGCGATGCCGAAGAGGGTGGAGAAGGCTAAGATACTAGTGCTGGACGCCCCGCTGGAGGTACAGAAGCCCGAGCTAACCACCAAGATAAGGGTCACTGATGTGGAGAAGCTGGAGCAGTTCCTCGAGGAGGAGACCAGGCTCCTCAGGGAGATGGTCGAGAAGATCGCTGCGACGGGCGCCAACGTGGTTATAACCCAGAAGGGCATAGACGAGGTGGCCCAGCACTTCCTCGCGAAGAAGGGCATACTGGCAGTTAGGAGGGTGAAGAGGAGCGACATCGAGAAGGTTGCCAAGGCCACTGGCGCTAAGATAGTCACTAGCCTGAGGGACCTGAAGCCCGAGTACCTGGGCTACGCCGAGCTCGTGGAGGAGAGGAGGGTCGGAGAGGACAAGATGGTCTTCATAGAGGGCGCTAAGAACCCGAGGAGCGTGACGATACTCCTCAGGGGCGCCAACGACATGCTACTAGACGAGGCTGAGAGGAACATAAAGGACGCCCTGCACAGCCTGAGGAACATACTGAGAGAGCCGAAGATCGTCGCGGGC
The DNA here is from genome assembly GCA_027051095.1 of Acidilobaceae archaeon. Lineage (GTDB taxonomy): Archaea > Thermoproteota > Thermoprotei_A > Sulfolobales > Acidilobaceae > Aeropyrum. The sequence goes on from JALUAM010000008.1 coordinate 21,844, forward strand.
GGCGGCGCCGCCGAGGTCGAACTGGCCAACAGGCTCAGGGAGTACGCTAGGAGCGTCGGCGGCAAGGAGCAGCTAGCTATCGAGGCCTACGCAGAGGCGCTTGAGGCCATACCCACCACGCTGGCCGAGAGCGCTGGCATGGACGCCCTCGACACCCTGCTGAAGCTGAGGAGCATGCACAGCCAGGGCTTCAAGAATGCTGGTGTCAACGTGATAGAGGGCAAGGTCGAGGAGGACATGACTAGGATCAACGTGTACGAGCCCATACTTGTGAAGAAGCAGGTGATTAAGAGTGCCAGCGAGGCAGCCATAAGCATACTGAAGATCGACGATGTGATAGCGGCGGCGCCTCCGAAGAAGAAGGAGAAGAAGAAGGGCGAGAGGGAGGAGGAAGAGGAGGGAGGCGGTAAGGGCTCTAGCAGCTTCGAGTTCTAACGTAGAACTCAGAGCCAGCTTTAAACACTAGGGGTCTCCGGGACCCAGCTCTTTTATGTGCTTACACCCCTAAGATTTTAGCCCCCGGCCCTCCTCGCCCGGGCTCCCTTGTATCAACTCCTTCTTTGCGGCGGTGCACTGTTAAGACGGCCGGCAGCCGCCCTTGGCTAGTGGTGCCCGGGGTTGGACCTGGGGATTAAGGGTAAGCTAGCGGTGGTCACCGGCGGTAGCAGCGGGCTGGGCTTCGCCTCTGCCAGGGCGCTCGCTGGCGAGGGCGCCAGGGTGCTCCTGTTCTCGAGGTCTGAGGAGAGGCTGAGGAGGGCCGCTGAGGCTATACGCTCGGAGACGGGGGCCGAGGTATACTACGTGGCGGGGGACCTGAGGAGGAGGGAGGACATTGAGAGGCTCTTCTCGAGAGCTGAGGACCTCGGCGGGGCGGATATATTGGTGTACAGCACTGGGGGCCCCAGGCCCGGGGGCTTCTTCGAGATGGGCTGGGAGGACTGGGAGGAGGCCTACAGGCTCCTAGCCTCCAGCGCCGTATGGACCGCTAGGCTGGCGGCCGAGCAGATGAAGAGGAAGGGTTGGGGCAGGATAGTGTTCGTTGGCAGTGTCACCCTGCTTAGGCCGTGGCCGAACCTAGCCCTCAGCAACGTCATGAGGATGCCTGTGGCCGGGCTCGTAAGGACCCTTGCACTCGAGCTCGCGCCCCACGGTATAACGGTGAACGCCGTGCTGCCGAGCGTCATAATGACTGACAGGGTGAGGAGGCTGGCGGAGGATCTCGCCTCGAGGGAGGGTATTAGCTTCGAGGAGGCTGTTAAGAGGCTCGTGGCAAGGGTGCCCATGGGCAGGCCGGGGAGGCCCGAGGAGCTGGGGGCGGTAGTCGCCTTCCTGGCGTCCGAGAGGGCATCGTTCATAACGGGCGCCCTGATACCCGTCGACGGGGGCGCGAGCATCGGGTAACCCTTATACTTCCGGGCTGCCAGCCTGAGTTGAGGGTCGAGCCATGGACGGAGGCGAGTTCTACAGCGCCTATCCGAGGCTGGCGAAGGAGGTCAAGATAGGGCCGCCGTTCCTGACCAAGTATGAGAGGGCGAGGATCATAGGCGTCAGGGCGCTCCAGCTGTCCTACGGCGCGCCACCGCTAGTAGACCCAAGGCTCGTGGGCTCCACGAACCCCCTGGACATTGCGAGGTACGAGGTGGACAACGGGCTACTCCCCGTCTCGGTGTACAGGTATAGCGGGAAGGGGAGGGGCCAGGCCATCCCCTTAAAGACGCTGGTCGAGCTAGGGAGAAAACTCCTGGGCAGGCCTCCATACTAGAAGGGCGCCGGGCTAGGCGGTGCGTAACGCCTTGCAGGAGTGCATCTCCACAGTGTCGAAGCACTTCGAAGTCCTGGAGGTGGAGCAGGTAGGAGGGGGCGGGAGGCCGGTAGCAAGAATCCTCCTGGGGCTCCCCCTAGGCGGGGACCTCATGGAGGGCCTCTCAAGCCTCTACAAGGACCTGGTCTCCTCCAAGTGCTACCCCTACCTATACCGGAGCCGGGAGGGCCTGGTCCTGCTGGTCTCAAAGCAGCCCCCCGACACGGGTAGGTCCTTGGCTATAGCCGCCGGCCTGGCCCTCCTCACGCTGGCCTCGGTCTACGTGTCAGGCCTCGCGCTCTCCGGGGGCGAGGGGAGCAGCTGGAGCCCCCTAGCCTACCTGGTAGGCCTTCTGGTCCCGCTAGCGATACACGAGCTGGGCCACATGGCAGCGATGCTAGTCTACGGCGTCCCGAGGAGCCCCCCCTACTTTATACCCGCCCCCCCGCTCCAGCTCGGCTTCCTAGGCACCTTCGGGGCAGTGATAAACCTCAGGTGGCTCCCGCCCACGTCCGAGAGCCTGGCCGTCATAGGTATAATGGGGCCCCTGGCGGGGTTCCTGGCGGCGCTGCCGATGGCCGTCGTCGGGCTGAGGGACAGCATAATAGTGCCCGAGTCCGCCGTGCCCGAGGAGTCGATAGCCCTGCCCGTGGCGCCGCTCATATTCGCTGTGCTGGGTTCCCTGAAAGCCTCCGATGGGTACGTGATAATACTCAGCCCGTTGGCGTTCGCGAGCTACATAGTCTTCCTGATAACGTTCCTCAACCTCATACCCATCGGGAGCCTTGACGGGGGCCACGTGGTCAGGGGGGCTACCAGCGAGGCCGGCCACAGCCTGGCAACGATAGCCGCCGCGGCGATAGGCCTGGCGGCAGCCCCCATATTCCCCCCCGCCGCCCTCTTCGTGCTCATAGCCTTCGGCTTCTACGTGCTGGCCGGGGGCAAGCATCCAGGCCCCTCTATGGCCGACGGGGACGGGGGAGTCCTCGTTATAGCCTCGGCGCTGGTCTACGGGATCCTGATAGCATTGACCGTGCCTGTACCGGTGATCTGAGGGGCCTCAACGCCATGTCATACCGGCGGGGCGGCTTCAAGCTCGGTAGGGGCGGGTGCCTGAAGCCGCCCGTGTTCAAGGTGCTCGTGGCAGAGAAGCCTAAGGCGGCCGAGAAGATAGCCTCAGCCCTGACCCCTCCGGGGGGCAGGTCGCTGAAGTGCAGGTACCGCGGGGTCCCTTACTGGGTCGTATTCAGGGACGGCGAGGTCCTGGTGATCGCGCCGTCAGCAGGCCACCTATTCTCGCCCACCAGCGAGGGGCACGGGTTCCCGGTTTTCGACCTGGTCTGGAAGCCCATATTCGAGGTGGAGAAGGGCAGCGACCACCTGAGGAAGTACTACGAGATGCTATCACGCGTAGTCCCAGGAGCGATTCTCTACATAAACGCCTGCGACTACGACGTAGAGGGGAGCGTCATAGGGTATAAGATTATAGAGGCGTTCGGCGACGTGAAGAGAGCCAGGAGGATGAAGTTCTCGAGCCTGAGCAAGGTCGAGATACAGAGGGCTTACCGGAACCTGGACAGGCTGGACGTAGAGATGGTCGAGGCCGGCATGGCTAGGAACGAGATGGACTGGCTCTGGGGGGTCAACATCTCCAGAGCGCTGATGGAGGCGGCGAGGAGGGCCACGGGCAGGAGGATAACAATGAGCGCCGGCAGGGTTCAGAGCCCCACTCTCGTGGAAGCCGCTAGGAGGTGGATAGCAAGGAACACCTACCTCCCCGTGCCGGAGGTAAGGCTAGTAGCCCTGCTCAGGGCGGGTGGCTTCGAGGTCCAGGCGAGGCCCTACAGGTGGAAGGTCGAGAGCGTCCCTGAGGCTGCCAGGATAAGGCAGGAGCTTAGGGGCACTTATATGACAGTGGTGGGGATCGAGCATAGCGAGGAGGTGAGGAGGCCACCGCCCGCTTTCAACCTGGGCGACCTCCAGGCCGAGGCCTCCAGGATCTACGGGTACTCGCCGATGGAGACGCAGAGCATAGCAGAGGACCTCTACCACGACGCCCTGATAAGCTACCCTAGGACCAACAGCCAGAAGCTGCCCCCCACCCTCGACTACCTGGGCCTGGTAAGAACGCTACTCCAGGGCCCCCACGCCGCTCTGGCTAGGGAGTTGCTGAGGGAGACCGGCGGCGTCTTGAGGCCCGTTCAGGGGAGGAAGGATGACCCTGCGCACCCCGCCATACACCCCGTGGGGGTTCCGGGGGGAGAGCTGAAGGAGAGGCACTGGAGGATCTACGATCTAGTCGTGAGGAGGTTCCTCGCGGCGTTTTCGAGGCCGGCGAGGATCAGGGGCGTGACGGTGTACTTCAGGGACGCCTCGGGCAGGATGTGGGTTGCTACGGGCGACGTCGTGGTGGAGGAGGGCTGGCTGAAGTACTACCCCTTCGCTAGGCCCAGGGAGAGGGAGATGCCCGAGCTCGCTAGGGGGCAGAGGCTGCCGGTAGTGAGGGTGTCGTACAGGGTCGACTGGGTGGGGAATAGCGTGAGGCTGGACAAGATGAGCTTGCTCAAGTGGATGGAGTCGGTGGAGATAGGCACAGAGTCCACCAGGGCCAGGATCATAGAGAAGCTCTTTGACAGGGGCTACCTGGAGGCTCGGGGGAGGAGCGTCAGGGTCTCAGACCTGGGCCTCATAGTAGCCGAGATAATAGAGATGCTGTTCCCCGATCTCGCGGAGCCCGCCCTAACCAGGAGGTTCGAGAAGATACTCGAGGACATCAGGTTCGGGAGGAGGACCCGGGAGGACGCCCTCAGGGAGACTAGGGAGAAGCTGGTGGAGCTGCTAGACAAGTTCAGGGAAAGGCTTCCCCTGGTAGAGAAGAAGCTTGCGTACGTGCTGGGAGCGGAGGAGCCCCCCGTCAAGTGCAGCCTCTGCGGCCGGGAGGCAGTAGCCTCTCTAGGGGCCTTCAGGCTGTGCAGCCTCCACGTGAGAGCCCTATGCGAGGTCGCATCCAAGATAGACTTGATCGCCGAGAGGCTGGGGGAGACTAGGGAGAGGGCGCTGGGCTACATTGCATCTG
>JALUAM010000009.1 GCA_027051095.1 Acidilobaceae archaeon
CCCTCGAGGGGTCGCCACCGAGCTTAGCTATGGCGTCCCTCATAGCGGCTAGGTCCACTATGGCTGGTACCCCTGTGAAGTCCTGCATTATGACGCGGGCCGGGTGGAACGGGATCTCCTTCTTCCCGGCGAATTTAGCCCAGCGTGCTACAGCCTCTACATCCTCGTCTCTGACAACGTATCCATCGTAGTTTCTAACGACGTTCTCCAGAAGGACCCTGATTGAGTACGGAAGCTCCTCGTAGTCTCCCAGGCCCAGCTCGCTTATCCTGTTGACCTCGAATATTACGGCCTTGCCCTCAGGAGTCTCGATCGTAGACTTCAATGCATTCACGGCCTTCTTGAGCTCCAAGCATAGCACCCCCGTATCGGGCGACCCGCTCTACCGCTACCTAACAAACCGTTTTGAGGGGTTAAATCAGGTTTAACGAGCTAGCCGGCAGACTCCATGTAACTAATAGGGCTTGCTGGTTGGCCTCGGCGGCAGTGGTTGGAGGAGGCTTCGCAGGCTTATCGCTAGCTCTAGCGCTAGCGAGGTCCGGTCTTAAAGTCTATTTAATAGAGGAGCACGCTGAAGTCGGCTACCCCCCTCACTGCACGGGCGTCGTGTCATCGAAAGTCGTAGAGATGCTGGGACGGCCGGCCAGCTCGAGCATAGCCTACGAGCTGAGAGAGATTAAAGTTGCATTTAATGGCTCAATTATAGCCTACATTAGGCCGAAGAACCCCTTCTACAGGCTTGACAGGGTTCTACTCGAAAAACTCATGCTTGAGGAGGCCGAGAAGGAGGGTGTAGAGGTCCTACTGGGAACTAGAGCCGAGTCTGTTTCTGAGGGCGGCAAGGTTTCTGGGGGCGGCTTCAGGGGCTACTTCGACCTAGTTGTCATAGCAGACGGGTGGACGAGGAAGCTGACGGGCAGGCTAGGGCTAGGAGGTTATAGAAGCAGGCTTACAGGAGTCAACGTCATAGCCGATAGGCTGCCTGAAGGGCCAAGGCCCGGCGAGGTAGTAGTGGAGGCCTGGTCGCCCTTCTCTCGAGGCTTCTTTTCATGGGTCATAGGAGGCCCGGATCACTACCTGGCCGGCACAGCCTCCGCGAAACCCCAAGATCCGGCCTTATACGTTAAGAGCCTCCGAAGCTTGGGAGTTGAGGTGAAAGCTATATACGGCGGCCAGGTGGTCCTAGGCCCCCCCGAAGGGCCCCTGCGTAGGGGCAGAGTCGTTGTGGCCGGCGATGCCGCCGGGCTAACTAAACCCCTTACAGGCGGTGGCCTCTACCCAATGTCTAAGGCTGCGAGGCTAGCCGAGGACATTCTCAGCGCCGGGAAAGTCGCTGAACCTTACTTGGCCGTGGAGAAAGCCCTTAGAACTGTTGGGTTGGAGCTAAAGTCTCATTTAGCAGCCGCTAGGGCTATCCAGAAGAGTGATAGAATATTCAGGGCGGCCTCGGAGGTCCTCGGCGGCGCATCTGTGACATTCAAAATCGACTTTGACGATCACTCGCTTGCAAGCATAGCTAGAGGCTTGCTGGGCAACGCGCCTAGCCTAACGCGAACGATCATCAAGAGCCCCCTAAAGACGCTTAAGCTCATAGCTCACATCATAATAGATGCCCTGTTCTAGGGATTCGTCTTGAGGCTAAAACTATTGAGCTAGGACCTAGCAAAGGGGTTATACGAGAATGAGTGGTGGAATGCGTCGGGTCTAAAAATGCCTGTTCCGGCTACGGCGGTATTGGCGGGGCTGGCACCAAGCCTCTGCCTAGGACCTCCGCCAGGGTGGGCAGGTAGCCTATTACAACTAGCATTATGGCTACTATGAGCCATAGCTTCAGGTTGTCGAGAACAGCGCCTCCGTTACCGTTCCTCACGGGCGTGTACTTGAAGTCCAGTAGCATCTCGTCCTCCCCGACCTTTACCCTCTTGCCGAATAGGGCGGAGGCAACTATAATACCTACTAATATGACCCCCGAGATCCAGAAGATCATGCCGCCTATAGCTCCGACCTGAAGCCATGTAATCCAGCTGGGCGGGGCTAGGCCCCCGTAGAGCAGGTCGGCGGTCCTTCTAGGGACGCCTTCAATGCCAGCGAGATAATAGCCCAGGGAGAATATGTATTGGCCTAGCCCCCATAGGTATATCCCCGCTACGGCCAGCTTCGGCGCTATCAGCTCCCTGCCCAGCAGCTCCCTTATGAGTAGCAACGTCACCGCTATAAACGTCAGAGCGGTGGCGCCGCCTACAGTCGTGTGGAAGTGTGCGACAACCCAGACCGTATTGTGGACTACGGTATTCAGCTGGAAGCTAGCGTTTATTATACCTGATATGCCGCCGTTACCGAAGAGTAGGAATGGAACTATTATCCCCGCGAAGGCCAGGTTAGTCCAGGGCAGTTTGAATAGCCAGCCTATTAGGCCGCTGCCACCCCTCGCCCTCCCAGCCCTCTCTAGGGTGGCCAGCACGTTAAAGGCCGTTAACATGCTAGGTGACGCCACTATGAACGTGAATATGGTGTGGATGAACTTCAAGACAGGGCTTATCCCGGGGTCCACGAACTGGTGGTGCAAGCCTACAGGTGTAGAAGCGACTATGAAGAGCACAAACGCCACCTTAGCCATAGTCTCGCTGAACAGCGGCACACCTAGGACCCTCGGAGCCAGGTAGTACCACATTGCGATGGCAGGCAGCAGCCAGAAGTAGACTAGCGGGTGGCCGAACCACCAGAAGAGCGTCCTTGCCAGCAGCACGTCGACGCTCATCCCGAAGATGCTCATCGGTATAAGGAGTAACACGACCTCTACCGCTACCGGCGGTGTGGCTATTAACCATATAATGAAGGTCGCTATTATCCCGAAGGCAGGGACAGGCAGCTTAGCGTCGGGATGGGCCCTCCTCCACTTAAAGTAGACCCTGAACACCTCTACCATGTAAATCCACGATCCTATGATCAGGAGAGCCGCTCCTATGTAGAATAGCGGGTGACCCTTAAGAGGCGGGTAGAATGTGTAGAGCACCTTGGCGTTACCCGATAGTATGGCCGCGGCGGCAAGCACGACTCCTAGAAGCGTGACGGCCAGCGAGGACCATAACATGCGGGGGTCAAAGTTAACCTGGAACTGCCTGGAGAGTATGTAGGTCGATATCCCCATTATATAGAACGTCGTGAATACTAGAGCCAGCAAGACCCCGTGGGCTGTTAGCACTGTGTAATACGTGTCATAGCCCACAAGCTTCGGGTAATAAGGAGTTCTTGATAGAAGCTGTAATATACCGAAGAGGCCGCCGAGGGCGAGAGACGTTATTGCGAGAGCTATAGTCACAATTGTAAACCTATTTTCGACCCTAAGGTCTATGCCGGCCCCGCTCAACCCCCAGCACCCTGCTTATAACGCCCGACTTAGCCCACACCACGGATTCCCATGTCACCTTTATAAGCATTTTTGCAGATTTTAAATAACTATCAACATGTGTTAATACATAGTTCTTGTTAGGATGGGCGCAGGCCCGACGATAACATAAAGACTCTCACGGCGCGGCCGCCTAAAACGATTCCAAAATCAAAATGATTGTATTGTAATCACGGCGGCGCCGAGACTACAGTATAATCAACTTAAACGAGGCTAGAAGCCAAAACATATTTTAACTAAAATAAATAGTATATGTGAGAGTAGACTATTTGTTAGCTCTTTCAGCTCTTAGAGGTCGCCTGCCTGGTCATCAGGTATCCGCCTATTATCGCTAGGATAGCTAATACGCATGGTGCTAGCAGGGCTACGACGCCTGATGCCATGGTCCTCACGCCGTCTCCCTTATTAGCAAAGTATACAACGCCTGCTGCCCCCGCTATTCCTATCACGCCCAGCACTCTCACGAAGTTGCCCTCAATGAGAGGATCCTCTATAAGGCCCACAAGCTTTAGCAGGTGAGAGGCAGTAGGCTCCGCTGTAGCCAGGCTTATGAGGCCGGAGACCGCTGCAAGAACTCCCCCCGCTATGGCTAGTAGCCTCGGGTCCACCATACACTTATCCCTTAACAGTTTAAGGTTAACTAGAGCTTATTAACTATTTCCTTGAAACTGCGCGTTTCTTATAGATTCTAGGAAAGCGCGAGCCCTGGCCTTTGACGCCTCTGACGCGAATGGATTCCTGAGGACCTTCTCGGCCTCAGATGCCAGCTCCTCTAAATGAGCCCTGCGCCTTGAGTCTGAGATAGGCTTCTCAGCCTGTATCTTCTCTCCCCCCTCCATGAACCCTTCGGGATAATACCATAGTTTGAACCACGTGAACCCTCTCTCCAGCAGTAGCCACCCCAGCCTTGTGAAGGCCGGATGAACCCCCCGCGTCAAGTCCTCCAGGGTCTCGCCGTCCCATACATATTCTATGAACAGGGGCTCGCCGGGCCCTAGGCTGGAGGCAGCCGCGTCTAGCAGGGCCGACTCCAGGCTGCTACCCTTTAACTCTATTATTGTAGGACCTAGACTCAAGCGTTCCTCGAACGAGTACAGCTCGACCCATGGCCTGTAGGGGCCGCGGCCGCAGAACGCTAACACCCTGCATATCTCCGAGGTCACTCCTCCCTCTCTACTAGCCACAATTATAAGCGATACCCTGCCGCCGGGAAGCCATTTAATATCGCGGGCTTCAAGATTTAGGCTAAGGCTCCCAGCCTCGACTCTTATACCCAATGAAAGCACGTCAACAAGGCCCCTAATACCGCCGCTACATTCCCCCCGCGCCATGACTATGAACCGCTTTATGACGGTTAGGGTTAGAGAGCTTAAACCGCAGTAATAGCCCCTATACTGGGAATCAAACCCTTAGGTAAGTTACACATTTCCTTGATACAACATAACGGCTAGACTTAACTAAAAACGAAGTGCCTATTGCTACTTGCTGCTTAGCGGCGCTTGCACGTCACTCTATTATAGTTATGTTCTCCTCGGGGAATCCTAGCTCGACTAGGAGCTTCTTCACTCTATGCCTGTGATCGCCCTGCAACTCTATCTTCCCGTTCTTAGCGGTGCCGCCCGTGGCTAGCCTGCTCTTGAGCATAGACGCTAGCTCCTTTAGATTGAACTCCTTCTCGTCTATGCCTTCTATGATTGTGACTTCCCTGCCAAACCTCCTTTTCTCGAGTCTAATCTTGATTATCTGCTGCTCAAGGCTTAGCTGCTCGCAGATCTCCGGGGGCAGTCCTCCACACAGGGAGCTCTCCACCATGGCTTTGCTTACCTGCCTCCCAATTCCATATTAAATTTAATTATGCACGTTGGGGGGGTTATAGAGGTTTCCTTCGCCCTTCAGCGCCACCGGGCGCCCGCGCCTAGCCTATATTAGAGCCCGCATGCATTGCTAGAATATTATCGGGGAGGCCTTCTTATGGCGGAGGAGGAATTTCTTGGTACAATAGAAGAGGAGGAGTCGAGGCCCTCGGAGGAAGAGGTTGTATACGTGTGTGCAGGGTGTGGCGAAGTCTACACTCTCTCGAAGCTTATGCAGGAGTCCGAGGGAGCCTTGAGATGTAGAAAGTGCACGGGCCGCATCTTCTATAAGCCGCGTGGTATAAGCAGGGAGAGGCCTAGAAAGATATACGCCATATGAGGGTTTAGGGAATCCAGAAGTCTGTCCTTACCTTCGCCTAACACCCCTATTTAAAGGCTTCTCTCCCACAGGTTCTCCTTGGTGCGCGGGCTATGGCGTCATTACAGGGTAACAGGCTGATTATAGCTATCGCCGCCATAGCAATAGTAGTCATAATAATTGCCGGTCTCCTGATAGCTGGCAGAGGCGGCGAGGAGCAGCCTGAGACCGTGCCCGAGGCTACTCCTGCAGCAGGGAGAGGCGCTCCGGCGGAGGAGACTCCTCAAGCCGCCCCGGAGGAGAGAGAGGAAGCTCGCCGCGTGAAGATCATATGGGCGAGCACTCAGCTCGTCCCCGCGGAGGAGCAGGCCTTCGTTAAGGGCGAGCTACTACCCCCCTTCACGGAGGAGACCGGCATAGAGGTCGAGTTTGTAGGCCTTAGCTACGACGCTCTGGTGACTAGGCTTCAGAGCGAGGTCGAGACCGGTAAGGTCACTATAAGCGTCATCGCCGACCTACATGGGGGCCTCGACCTCTTCGCGAGTAAGGGCTGGCTAGAGGACCTGTCGAAGTTCGGAGCCTTGGAGGGCAGGTCCTTCCCCAAGACCTTAGAGGATTATAGCAACCTATACGGGATTAAGGCGTATATACCGTGGCTGACCGCCACTTATGTCTTCGTAGTCAACAAGGAGGCGTTCAACTATCTACCCCCAGACTTGACGCCCGAGGACGTCATGAGCGGCAGCGAGAAGTGGACGTATGAAGCGCTGCTCAGGTGGGCGGAGAACATATATGCCCAGACTGGCATGAAGGCACTCGGCTTCCCCGCTGGCCCCAAGGGCCTCTTCCACCGGTTCCTCCACGGCTATCTCTACCCATCGTTCACGGGGGCCCAGGTTAAGAACTTCGACTCGCCCGAGGCCGTTGAGATGTGGAACTACCTGAAGGAGCTATGGAATTACGTGAACCCACAGAGCACTACATACGATGCCATGGCCAGCCCGCTGCTCAAGGGCGAGGTGCTGATCGCCTGGGACCACACGGCTAGGATCAAGGATGCTATAATCGAGCAGCCCGACAAGTTCGTAGTCGTCCCGGCGCCTAGAGGCCCTGAGGGCAGGGGCTACATAGTAGTTATAGTGGGCCTCGCTATACCGAAGGGGGCTCCCAATCAGGACGCTGCTTGGAAGCTCATAGAGTATCTGACGAGGCCCGAGGTTCAGAGGCTGATACTAGAGAGGGTGGGCTTCTTCCCCGCCGTTGAGGACGTGGCCGAGCAGCTGCCGGAGGGCCCATTGAGGATACTAGCCTCGGGCGTGTCAGCCCAGCTCTCAGCCCCCGACTCCATAGTAGCCCTGATACCCAGCCTCGGCGGCAGGGGAGGCGAGTTCAGCCAGCTCTACAGGGAGGCGTTCCAGAGGATAGTGCTGGAGGGCGTAGAACCCGAGGCCATATTAACCCAGTTCAAGGAGCAGCTTCTAGCCCTCTTCGAGGAAACCGGGGCCAAGCTGCCACCGCCCGACCAGACCTAGCTTCGGGGCTTGTACAAATCCGCCCGCCACGCCTCTTTTTAAACTGCCCTCCGGGGCTGAGCGGGTTGGCGCCGGCTGGCAGGGAGTGGGTCAAGCCTGCGCTCCTCATGGCCCCCGCGATACTTTACCTCACGATTTTCATAGTATATCCTATAATCGATACAATTATAATAGCGTTCTTCCCCGAGGGCCGTTTCTCCACCGAGAGCCTCGAGTACCTGCTTTACAGCCCCCTCTCTAAATTCTGGGATGCAATCAAGTTCACGCTGATACTCGCGGCGCTCGTAGTCCCTATAGAGACCGTTCTGGCCCTCATAGCAACGCTCGTCCTGCTACAACCTTTCAAGGGGAGGGACACCGCTGTATACATACTTTCAATTCCCATAGCGATAAGCGACGTCGCTGCCGGCCTGATATGGTACTCTATGTTGACTAGCAAGGGGTTCGTTAATAAGGTGTTGATAGAGCTTGGCGTGATAGACTCGCCAATCTACTTCTTCGGCTACGAGTTCAGGGATAGAGCGCTACTTGCCATAGTGCTCGCAGAGGTCTGGAGGTCTATGGCTATAGTCTTTATAATAATATTCGCTGGGGCGCAACTAATACACAGAGAACTCTTCGAGGCAGCCGACGTTTTCGGCGCCTCGTTCTGGGTCAAGCTGAGGCATATCCTGCTGCCGATGATAAAACCTAGCATACAGGCCGCCCTAATCATACGGACGCTCTTCGCGTTCCAGGTCTTCGCAGTAGTGTGGATACTAGCGGGCAGGGACATACCGGTCCTTGCGGGGGAAGCCTACTATAACTTGGTGGAGATACACAGGTTCGACGTCGCCGCCCTATACGCCCTGATAATAGCGATCCTCTCCATGACGACAGGCTTCCTCTACCTTAGAATGCTAAGAGCGCGCCATCTCGAGGTGTAGAGGCTGTGAGGCCGAGTGACATAGTTAGGGTTGCATTCGTCGCCGCCCTGGTAACTTGGACACTACTGCCCATAGTGATTGCAGTGCTATACTCCGTTGCCCCCGAGTCAGAGTACTATTCCGACAAGCCGATCCCCACGTCTTTCACTCTAGACCACATGAGAGTGCTATGGAACCTTGGGGCCAGAGACGCCATAGTAAACAGCATAATAGTTGGCATCGGCACCGTCGCGTTAAGCTTCGCCCTAGGCATACCCGCGGGCTACGCCCTAGCACGGTATGTATTCCCGGGCAGGGACCTGGTCAAGCTAGGCATAGTGGCTACCAGGATGTTCCCCGTGATAGTTATAGCAGTGTCCCTGCTAAAGACGTTCCTCAGGCTGGGCCTCAATGACACTCTCCCCGGCCTCATACTAGCCCATACGGCCATGGCCCTGCCCTTCGTAGTCCTGATATCGTCATCTGTGTTCGCCGGCATACCCAGGGAACTCGAGGAGGCAGGCTACGTCTTCGGGCTCTCCTCCATAGGAGTGTTCTTCAGGATAACGCTCCCTCTCGCCGCTCCCAGCCTGGCAGCCGCCGCTATGTTCACATTCCTACTGTCATGGAACGAGGTGTTTATCGCGTCGGCGCTTACTCTGACGAATAGGACGCTGCCGGCGTTCATATTAACTTCTGCCTTGGCCACGCCCACAGACCCGATAAAATTCGCAGCGGCTGTCCTTATGATCATACCGGCTCTGCTATTCATTCTTATTGCTAGGAGGTACCTCATAACGATGTGGGCTGTGGGAAGGTGAACGCTTCTTGGCGTCTGTGAGGCTGGAAGGCGTCGTTAAGAGGTTTGGAAGGACCATAGCGCTAAGGGGCATAGACTTAGAGATACGCGACGGAGAGTCCATGGTTCTCCTTGGCCCTAGCGGGTGCGGCAAGACCACCACCCTGAGGGTTATAGCCGGCCTCGAGAGACCCGACGAGGGTAGGGTTTATTTCGACGACCGAGATGTCACGGACCTACCCCCCAGGAGCAGGAATGTTTCAATGGTGTTCCAGTCCTACGCGCTATGGCCCCATATGAAAGTTTACGATAATATAGCCTTCCCCCTCAAGGTAAGGCGCCTCCCGGAGAGCGAGATAAGGAAGAGGGTTAGATGGGCCGCCGAGCTTATGGAGATAGAGGGCCTGCTTGACAGGTATCCCCATCAGCTTAGCGGCGGGCAGAGGCAGAGGGTTGCAGTTGCAAGGGCTATAGTAGTCGAGCCGGAGGTCCTACTCATGGATGAGCCCCTAAGCAACCTAGACGCCATACTGAGGGTTAAGATGAGGAGTGAGATCAAGAAGCTGCAGAGGAAGCTGGGCGTCACAATGGTGTATGTAACCCACGATCAAGTCGAGGCCATGGTTATAGGGGATAGGATAGCTGTCATGAACAACGGCAGGATAATGCAGGTGGGCACGCCGTCGCAGATCTACAAGGAGCCGGCTAACACTTTCGTAGCGACATTCATAGGAAGCCCCCAGATGAATATACTGGAAGGATTCGTAGATGACGGCAAGCTTGTTGTTGCGGGCTCCGAGCTCTTGGGGGTGGAGGCTGAAGCTAGGGGCCGGGTTCTCGTGGGGTTTAGGCCTGAGAGGGTGCTAATAGGGGTCTTCGACGGCCTTGTCCTTGAGGGCGTCGTCGACTTCGTTGAAAGCCTAGGCTCTCTCACTATTATACACGTGGCGCTGGACAGTGGCAGCAAAATCGTGGTCTCGATATCGGGCGAGGCGGACGTGGAACAAGGCTCCCGGATAAGGCTTACAGTGCCTAGGGACGCGATACACCTCTTCGACCCTGAAAGCGGCTCCGCCATAACTCACGGCGTGTAGTCACTAAGGCTACGCTCTCCGCTCTCCCTTCACGGGCCACGCTGCTATTAGCGCCTGTTGGAGTGTCTTAGCGGCTAAGACTGAAGTTATATCGCTGCAGTCGTGGGGTGGCGCTACCTCCACGAGGTCAATCCCCACTAGCCTCTCATCCGACGCCAGCTGAGCTATCAGAGGCAACGCTTTGATGGGCGATGCGCCCCCTGGCTCGGGGTTAGCTACTCCAGGCGCGAACGCAGGGTCGTAGAAGTCCATGTCTATGGAGAGGTATATGTTCTCGCAGTCGCTGAGAGCGCTTCTGGCTTTGACTACAGTTCCCGACACGCCTAGGACCTCCAGGTTCCACGATGTAACGTAGTCTACGCTTTCTACCTCATCCGCTATTTTAACCTCTTCGGCTTCATAGGCTCTAACACCTATGTAAAATATTTTCGTCTGGGTCTCCTCGAGCACTCGCTTCATGACCGTTGCATGGCTGTACTTGACGCCTAGATAGTCGCTCCTGAGGTCGAAATGAGCGTCAAGCACTATGAGGCAGGGTTTCAGGCCTGCACGAACAAGGCCCCTCACCGCGCCTAGGGTTATAGTGTGCTCGCCTCCCACAAGGACTGGTATGAAGTTCCTCGAAGCTATGTAGTGCGTAACGATAGCGACCCTATCGAGGGTCTGCTGGGTGGATCCATGAACTACGGCCACGTCGCCCCAGTCACTCATGCTAACGTTGTCAACGCTGCCGCTTAGCGAGAACCCGTTGGCTTCTATGTTAAGGCTCGCCTCCCTTATAGCCCTGGGCGCGAACCTCTGACCCGACCTATAGGAAGAGGTCGAGTCGAATGGTACCCCGACTACTATGAAGCGTGCATCTCCGCCCTGAGGCGAACCGAAGAACGTTAATGGCTGCTTAACCAAGTAAAGCTCGGCTATGCTCAATGCCCCTAACCCCCGGAAAGGTGGATATTTTCCTAAGGGCTAAACTAATAGACTAGGCTCCCCCTCACACTCTGGCTGGGAGGTGCCGGGTGGCTTGGCCGACCTGTTCGAGAAACTCGTTGAAATAGGTAAGCGTAGGGGCTTCTTCTGGCCATCATACGAGATCTATGGCGGTGTTGCCGGCTTCTATGACTGGGGCCCCCTGGGCGTCCTCCTCAAGCAGAGGATTATAGAGAAGTGGAGGAGATTCTTCGTCTTGATGCATCAGGAGTACGTGGTAGAGATAGAAACGCCTATCATAGGCCCGGCTAAGGTCTACGAAGCCAGCGGCCACGTAGAGCATTTCACAGACCCTATAGTGAAGTGCAACAGCTGCGGTAGAATGTTCAGGGCTGATCACCTCATAGAAGACTCTATAGGCGTCTCGGTTGAGGGTCTCCCCGTCTCCGAGCTGACAAGAATAATAAGAGAGAAGGGGATAAAGTGTCCTGTCTGTGGCGGCGAGCTGGGCGAGGTCAGAACGTTTAACCTCCTCTTCAAGACCCAGATAGGCCCCTATGAGGGCGACATAGGCTACCTAAGGCCCGAGCTAGCTCAGGGCATGTTCGTAGCATTTAAGAGAGTCTACGAGGCTATGAGGAATAGAATACCGATCGGCATAGCGCAGGTTGGCAGAGTGGGCAGGAACGAGATTAGCCCGCGCCAGGCTCTAGTCAGGCTGCGCGAGTTCACGATAATGGAGATGGAGTACTTCATAGACCCCGAGGATAAGGAGGGAAGCTGCCCGTTCTTCCACAGGCTTAGCGAAGAGAAGCTCAGGATACTTACCTACGATAGTAAAAAGGCCGACGGGAAGCCAGAGTACTACAAGCTCTCAGAGGCTGTCGAGGAGGGCATAATAATCCATCCCTGCCTGGGCTACTGGATGGCTGTGGGCAAGAAGTTCGTGGAGAGCCTGGGCGTCCCAGAGGAGAACATGTACTTCGAGGAGAAGGGCCCAGAGGAGAGGGCGCACTACTCCACTCAGACCTTCGACCAGCTTGTGAAAGTCTCCAGGTGGGGCTGGATAGAGGTTGCAGGCCACAGCTACAGAGGCGACTACGACTTAAGCAGACACATGAGGTATAGCGGGCAGGACCTCACGGTCTTCAAGCCTTACCCCAAGCCTATAACCGTCAAGGAGAAGAGAGTTTTCGTTAACAAAGCGGTGATAGGGAGAGAGCTTAAGGCCAAGGCCAAGAAGGTCCTGGAGGCACTGTCTTCCATGAGCCAGGAGGAGCTTCTGAGGCTAGCCGAGTCCGAGGAGCCAGTAGTCGAAGGCATCAAGCTGCCTAAAGGCGCGCTTAGGGTCGAAGAGGTTGAGAGGAAGGTAACAGGGAGACGGTTCATACCACACGTCGTGGAGCCTTCTTTTGGCACTGACCGCAACGTGTACGTAGCCCTGGAGTATGCATAC
Organism: Acidilobaceae archaeon; assembly: GCA_027051095.1. Taxonomy (GTDB): domain Archaea; phylum Thermoproteota; class Thermoprotei_A; order Sulfolobales; family Acidilobaceae; genus Aeropyrum. The sequence goes on from JALUAM010000009.1 coordinate 12,292, forward strand.
CGCGAGAAGGACGGCAGGGTCGTGCTGTCCTTCCCCCGCGACATCGCTCCGATACAGGCCGTCGTCCTCCCCCTGCTAGAGAATGACGAGAAGCTTGTAGCCGAGGCGAGGAAGCTCTACGATATGCTCGTCGAAGAAGGGTTCACAGTGTACTTCGACGCCTCCGGCAGCATAGGCAGACGATACGCCAGGGCAGACGAAATAGGCGTGCCTGCGGCCTTCACCATAGACTACCAGACCCTTGAAGACGGCACCGTGACCATGAGGGATAGAGATACTTGGAAGCAGGTGAGGCTGCCAATGAGAGAGGCGCCCGAGGCCCTGAGGAAGTTCATATATAAGGGTGCTAGGCTAGAGGACCTAGGCGTGCCATTCACGAGAACCGGCGAAGGCGAGGCATAGCCTATGCCAAGATGAGGAATAAAGGATTAGATGGCGGACTATAAACCTGGTAGCGGAGGTGCCAGCTTAATGGCTGAAGAAGAGGGTAAGCCGGTTAAAGAAGAGGAGCGTCAGGGCCAGGAGGGCGTTGAGGAGAAGACTGAGGAGAGGGAGGAGGTTATTAAGCCCGACAAGCCGCAGATGCCGATCTCCAAGTTAATCGAGACCATCGTGCCCCCAGCCTCACAGCTAAGGGAGAGAGGGAGGAGGCTCTCTGAGAAGAGGATAAGGCTTAGGTATGATAGCAGGCTGAAGCCGGAGGAGGCCCGTATACACCCCGACCTGGCCAAGGAGCTAGGTATAGAGGATAAGCTGGAGATAGTAGTTGCCGGCAGGCACAGATTCGTATTTAAGGCTATAATAGACGAGGAGGCTGAGGCCAACAGAGTCTATGTTAATCCCGACCTCATGGAGGAGCATGGCGTTGCCGATAACAGTATTGCAACTGTAAGGGCCTATAGGGGCGAGGAGAGGCTAGGGGTCCGGCTTTCAGTCTAGCGCCGTAGCGGTGAGGCCCGCTATGAGTGATCAAGGCCTCCTCGAAGTCTACGTTGAGAGGCTTGCAGCGCTACTACACGATCACATAGACCTTCTCGACAGTATTGACAGATACGTTTCCTTCATGACTGGGCTCGACGAGGTCAAGAAGCCGCATTTAGACGCACTGAAAAGCCAGCTAAGGGACTTATCGACCCTCCGCTCCTCCATAGTGGAAGCCATCGCTGAGGCAGTTGAATTCGTGAGGAGGAGCGGCGGGACGTCCGAGGCTCTCAGCGACTTCTACGCACTGCTATTCTACTTCGCGGAGGCAGGCATCGAGAAGGAGATTAAGACTCTCAAGAGGGCCTCCAGCTTCACTGATGTTGAGGAGCTGCTGGACGCAGCTGCTAAGGCTAGGGACGAGGTCCTACGCCTGGCCCGCTATCTGGAGGGTGCTTCTAGATGAGCGGCGACTGCTCTAGCCTCAAGGTCGAAGGCGTCCTTGTGGAGGACTCTGTCATAGTTGTTGACGAGGACCTAGCGAGGAGGCTATACTCATGCGGCTTCTACGGGCAGCCCCTAGAGGTGGAAAAGCCCCGCGGGGCTGACTTCGAGGGGCCCCTAAGGCTTAGCCTACTAGAGGCCCTTTACCTGGCTAGGAAGGGCCTGCTAGAGGTCCTAGATGTCAGGGGCGGAAGGGTGGATATTTCTGTTCTAGAGGAGTTAGTCGGCTCCAGCAGGAGATTCTCCAAGATATATAAAATTTATAGTGACTTGAGGGATCAAGGCTTCATAGTTAAGTCAGGCCTCAAGTTCGGCGCGGACTTCGCAGTCTACAGGGTAGGCCCGGGGCTGGAGCATGCACCCTTCATAGTCCACGTCTACGATGCACGCGAGGAGTTTGACCCCGTCGAGATCATAAGGGCGGGCAGGCTGGGCCACAGCGTGAGGAAGAAGTTCGTTATAGCGACTGTCGAGCCCAGCGGCGAGCCCGTGTACCTGCAAATCGACTGGTTCAGGCCCTAATCCTCCGGCCCCCTCCACCTCTTGTACACATCCACCTCTATACCCAGAGAATCAAGTATCTTGCCCACAGCGAAGTCTACCAGGTCGTCGACGCTCCTCGGCTTTATATAAAATGATAGGGTGAGGGGCACTATTATGCCGCCCATCCTAGCTATAGCTGACAGGTTCTCTAGCTCGGCTAGGCCTAGAGGAGTTTCGCGGGGAGCAACCACGAGCCTCCTCCTTAGCCTGAGGATCGCTAGCGCGGCCCTTGCTACCAGGTTGAGTGGCATACCTCTAGCTATCAGGCTGACTGTCTTCATGCTCGCGGGAACTATGACCATTGCGTCGGGCTGGCTGCTGGAGCTTGCAAGCGGCGACGCCATATCATCCTCCATATAGACAGTCGAGTAGCGGCTCAGCGAGTCCAAAAGCCTCTCAGGCTCTAGGCCCTCCTCCAGCCTGGCGACCTCCAGGGCTCCACGGGTGACTATTATGCCGTCGATAGAAAGGTGCTTAGAAGCGACTTCTAGCAGCCTGAGTGCTACCCTGACGCCGCTACTACCCGTAACGGCTACACTAACTCTCTCAACCTCGCAGGGCATTCACCCCCCTCACCGCCAAGCGCCTCCTTAACGCCTAAAACCATATCGTTATACGCTTCGTTGCCGCGAGCCACGAAGACTATCACGGACGGCTTTGAGGCTTCGAAATCGCGCGCTACTCTAGCCATCTCCCTGGCAACGTCTCTAACGCTTAAGCCGCCCACGCCGGCTCCAAGCGCGGGCAAGGCTATAGACTCGAAGCCCTCCCTAGACGCCGCGTTCAGCGCCGCCCTTGCAGCCTTGACGGCATTCTCGAGCGGTATCCTCATAGCCGGTCTCTCCATGGTGGGCGCGTGGATCACAGCCTTAACACTTAGCCTGCCGGCCCCCGTGACTACAGCCTCGCCCACCGGCACCGGGGCATACTTCATAGCTTCCCTCTCTATCTCCTCGCCTCCCGCCCTCTTGATCGCCCCGGCTACACCTCCCCCCATGATCATGAGGCTGTTAGCCGGGTTCACTATCGCATCCACCTTGACGGCTGTTATATCACCCTTAACGACCGCCAGGACTCTGCCGCCGGGCAGGTTCCAGCACCTCACCGCCTGCCACCAGCTACTCTAAGCTCCCTCAGGAGGGGTATCTCTCTCAGCTTCTCCTCCCCGAGCAGGTCCCATAGTATGCCGGGGGGCCTTTCGCCCCGCCGGCACTCAACCACTCTCGACGGCGTAGCCACCCAGTCGACCGGAACGTCGTAAGGGTCCTGGGGTAGCCTTCTCTCGAGGAGCTGCAGATCGTGCACGCTCGTCGCGATGCCCACATCTCTTTCTATTAAACCTAGCTCCACCAGTATGGCGTATTCAAGCTCCCCATACCCCTCGCCCTTACCCAGCCTCTCCCCCCACCTGTTGACTGCAACGCTCCCCTCAACTATGAAATCGACTCTATCCACCCGTCTAAGCAGCTTGTCAATGGTGTCGAGTAACACGCCGTACTTGAAGGCACCCTTTATGGTGGACGCCTGGGGGAATAGCTGCCTGGGGATCGAGTCGGGATCCAGCAGCAGGAAGCCTCTTCTCAGTCTGGGCGTCGGCATGAGTAGCTTTTTCCCCTCTAAGAGCGCTGCCAGCCTCACAGGCCTCTGAGGGGAGTCAGGGTTAACTTTGACGACTCTCGCTCTTCTCCAGCCCTCTAATCCTATGATGCGTTGAGCGGCTCTCTCAGCCCCCCTAAAGTTCGGTATCCTGCCCCAGGGGCCCGGCGGGAGGGCTACCCCTCTCTCCTCGAGCGCCTTCCAGACGCACTCTCTTATAGCCTTTTTGTCGCTTTTGTCGCTGCCCTGACATTCAAGGCTCAACTCTGCACCACCTCCCTCAGGCCCTTACATAGCTCCAGCTTGACGTCATCCCTGCCTGGTGAAGATACTATGAACCCGTCGGCTAACCCCTCGGAGAGGACTTGGTAGGCGAGTTCGAGAGCGTCCTTGAGACCCTCTACAGCGTAGCTAGTAACGCCCCTCTCTCTTAGACCGCTCCCAATTATGAGGTAAGGGTATACCTCGCCGCCGAATCTCCTCCTGATCTCCCTCAGCTTCCAGAGGGTCTCACCGCTAAGGTTTAAAACCAGGATCATGTCGGGCTGCAGCGAGGTCCTCAGCTCTATCTCCTCTAAGCTCTTCCTAAGGCTCACTATCAACCCCGCCTTCAGCCCCCTCCTCAACCTGTAGTCTCTGACAGCCTCGAGAGCCTCCTCAGGGCTCACCCCGCTGCGAGGGCCAACAGGATCCCCTCTGAGGTACACTATCCTCTTGACCCCCAGCGCTAGAAGACTCCTAGACACGGCCTTGACAGCGTTCAGGGCCATATCAACTGTTCTCACGTGAACCATCACTCTTCCCCCGTCTAGCACCGCTGCCAGCCCGGCACCCACCACGGGTGCCGAGTATCTGGAGCCCAGGGGCTGGTCTGGCACGTCTAGGCCGTCGAAACACGAGAGGAGGCTTCTAGCAGACGACACTATCCTCTCCCAGGTGTAACTCCTCGACGGCTCAAGCTCTGCCCACAAGGCTGGCCTAGCCATAGCTCAGCTCAACCCCCGGCATACTGCCCGCAGCGAGGGCTAGCAACGAAGCCATCATGTATAATAGCACCCTCTCCTTGTGGCCGAGAGCCTCGCGGGGGCCGAGGGTTTTAGATGCCAGCATGTAGACCTCTCTCAGCACGAGCAGGTCTATGACGGCCACTATAATAGTATAAACATGGTTGACCAGGCCCATCGCGGCTGGTAGGAGGCTGAGAGCCACGGCTGCGAGGTAAAGAGCCGCTGCAACCCTCGAAGCCGCTCTTGGCCCGGCCACTACTGCAAGAGTCTTGATCCCCGCTCTCGAGTCGCCCTCAACGTCGGCTATACCCTTAACTATCTCCCTCGCCAGCACGGAGAGAAACACCATTACCGCGAATATAAGGGTTAACGTGTCTAGCCTTCCGAGCGCCAGCGAGGCGTATGCAAAAGGCGACGCTACGAGCCCGGCGACTACAACGTTGCCCGGCAAGCCCGTCTTTTTAAAATATAAATTATATGCGATGCCCAGGCCCGTGACTATTATGAACGACGCCACGGTTAGGGGGCCTGCCATCGAGGAGAGCGCCAGCCCCGCGATGCCTATAACCAGAGCGTAGGTCCTAGCCGCTTCGAGCGAGACCTTACCCGAAGGTAGGGGCCTCCACGGAGCGTTAACCCTATCAACATAGACGTCAACTATATCATTCACTACCATCACCACGGCAGAAGCCGCAACGCCCGCAAGGGGCGCCCATAGGATAAGGTCTCCTATCGAGCCCGAGTCCCACCTGCCCGCAACGGCTAAGGCAACGGCTACTGCAGCCCCCATCATCAGCGAGTTCGGAGCCCTTGCAAGCTGAAGCAACACACTGACCCCGAGTCCCACCAGCGCCCCCTACCCCCGGGTGCTTCTACAGGCCAGGCGATAACGTTAACCTCCGAAGGCATTAGTAAAACCCTCCCGGGGGCGCTGGTTGGCAGGCGAGAAGCACTGGTTCGACAAGCTTGTCGAGCAGGTAGAGGCTGAGCTGAGGAGGAGGGGCAAGAGGGAGGTAGTGTTCAACGGGGGCTTGAGCGTCAGCGGGTTGCAGCACATAGGCAGGCTTAGGGGAGAGGTCATACTCGTGGAGACCCTGAGGAGGGAGCTGGAGAAGAAGGGGTTCAGGGTTAGACAGTACCTCACGCTCTACACGCAGGACCCCTGGAAGGGCAAGGAGGAGCAGCTAAGGGAGTTCAAGGATCCCTCCGAGGCTTCAAAGTACACGGGGTGGCCCCTAAAGAACGTGCCCGACCCTAAGGGCTGCCACTCTAACTGGGTCGAACACTACTGGAGCGATTTCGGTCCCTACATAAAGGACTTTACTGACGGCAAGGTAGAGGTTGTAACTACAAGCGACCTCTACAGGGGGAGGCTCAAGGAGTTCGCGCTAAGGGTCATACTGCCCCGCAGGGAAGAGGTTAGGAGGGTAATAAACAAGTATAGGGGTAGGAAGCCGTACCCAGAGAGCTGGATACCCATAGAGCCCGTGTGCTCACGATGCGGTAGGATAGACTCCACAGAGGCCGTGAAAGTTGAAGGCGAGAAGGTGTGGTATAAGTGCAGGAACTGCGGCTACGAGGGGGTAGGCTCTGTCGACGAATCCAAGCTGAACTGGAGGATAGAATGGGTAGGAGTATGGTGGAGCCTGGAGGTTGACTTCGAGCCGTACGGCAAGGACCATGCAGCCCCCGGTGGTAGCAGGGATAGCTGTGTCGACCTCGCCAGAAGCCTCGGGATAGAGCCGCCCGCGGGTGTATGGTACGAGTGGGTCGCCTATAGGAGCGGCGGCTCCGAGGCAGACATGACTAGTAGCGGCTTCGTGGGGATAACACCCAGGCAGTGGCTAGAGGTAGCCCACTCCCAGGTCCTACGCTTCCTCTACTTCCTTCACCCGCCCCACAGGAAGATAACCGTGGACTTAAGGGAGATGCCCAGCTACTACAGCCAGTACTACAGGGCCGAGAGAGTCTACTACGGCCTTGAGGACGCGGGCGAGGAGAGGGAGTACCTGGCTAGGACCTACGAGCTGAGCCACGTAGAAGGGCCCCCGCCCAGGCCCCCGAGCCAGGTGCCTTACACCCACGCCGCTATAGTAGCCCAGATAGTGGGGGAGGAGAGACTCGACAGCGAAGGTCTCGCCAGGCTCAAGAGGGCTGGAATGCTATCCGACGACGAGTACAGCGTCTCATGGGCAAGGAGCCTCCTAAGGAAAGCCCTCGCCTGGGCCAGGAAGTACGCGCCGCCCAGCATGAGGTTCACTCTTGAGGGCGGCGTCGACAGGGAGGCAGCCTCTAAGATAGAGAGGCCGGAGCTGCTAGAGAGGCTGGCAGACGTTCTAGAGTCGATCAGCGATTGGACGGAGGAGTCGATTAAGGCGGCCCTGATCAGGTTCGGGGAGGGCATGAGTGGCTCGGAGAGGAGGAGGTTCTACAGGGACTTCTACCTGGCCATGGTGGGGAAGCCCGAGGGGCCCAGGGCTGCGCCGCTGCTAGCGCTTATGAGGAGGGAGGACGCCGTGGAGAGGCTAAGAGAGGCCGCTAAACTGGCTAGGTCCTCGGCCTAGAGGGCGGCAGGCGCGAGTACGTATCTAACCCTGCTCCCGTCAGGGCTGTTGAATACTATCTCTAGGGGCCTGTCGCTCGAGAAGCCTATATACACGGACTCGGCTATCTTGGTCAGGTTCAGCACCTTCTTTATATAATCTATGTCGTACTTGCTCGCCGCGGGCTCCCTGACCTCGAGGCTAAGCAGTGCGGGGGTCTCGGGCGTCAGCCTGGCCTCCATCCGGCTCTTAGCCTCGCCCACGCTCCTAATCGCCAGGTAGTCCTGGCTGCCCTCGAACTCCACTATGTTCCCCACTAGCTCCGCGTCCTTCAAAGCCTTCTTAACCACGTCTACGATCACCGTCGCCTCCACGCTGTGCTCCAGCTTCACCTCGCCTGGGAGCTCAGCCGCTATCTCCAGGTTGGGGAGCAGGTACCTCTTGACTATAGTGCCCTCGACAGTGAACAACACCCTGTCATCCCTTATCCTCGCCTCCAGCTGGTCCCCCTTCTTGCTCTTCTTCACCACGCTAACCATAGTCTCCATGTTGACCCCCAGCTCCACCGTCTCCACGTCGCCCGGCATGTCGAACTCGAGGAAAGACGACGCCGGTATCTGTATCTCTATGTAGGCCGTTTTAGCCGGGTCCATGCCCCTAAGGGTCAAGCCCTCCCTGGAGACCACGATCAGCGCCTCATCCAGGATCTTCGCAACCCCCTCAACCATCTCCTTGAACACTTTAGCTTCGTACCTGAACAATGCCTTATACTCTCCAAACTCCTCTACAAGCCCCAAGCCCGGCCCCACCACTATAGGAACGTTGCATAGGGGGCTCTAAAGGGGGCCAAGCCTAGGAGGTTAAGGCCCCCGAGGCCCTTAAGGCTAGGCTGGGGGCCGATGAAGAATACGCCATCGACCGACGATTAAAGCCTCGTGGTGGGGCCAAGCCCGTCCCCCTAGAGGCCCCCTAGACCTCCTCGAGGCCGCCGTGCCTCCTGGCCAGGTATATCGCGAGTGCGAAGAGTAGGTCGCCAGCCCTGTTAACAGCCTTTAGCACTATACTATCAACCTCCAGGCCGTGGTCTCTAAGCCCTACAAGCCTCCTCTCGGCCCTCCTAAGCACAGACCTGGCTACGTGGAGAGCCGCGGCTGCGGGCGGCCCAGAGGGCAGTATGAACCTCCTTAGGGGCTCCCCGTAGAACCTGTCTATCAGCTCCTCCATCCTAGCCACGTCGCCCTCTCCCACTCTCACCTCGCTAGAAGTTATCGAGAAGCCCACGTCGAACAACAGCTTCTGAAGCCAGCGCAGGACCTCGCCGACCTCACCCTCGCCCTCCGGTAGCAGGGCACGGGCAAGGCCGATGAAGCTGTTGGCCTCGTCAAGCGAGCCAAGAGCCTCGACAAGCGGGTGGCTCTTAGGAACCCTCCCTAGAGGGGAGCCCTTGAAGAAGGCCACTGTGAACCCGCTGTCACCGCCCCTCGTGTAGAGCCGGGCCAAGACGCGCCCAACCCCCAACAGGGCCGGCGGCCCCGCAAGTTTATATAGGCCGGGCTAGATCGCAAGCAGCCCGAGCAAGCTAAACCGTTAAACCCCCAAGCCCCAATGACACTCGAGCGGCGGGCCGCCGTAGCTCAGCTGGCAGACCCCTGCGCGGGGCCGAAAGCGCCGGCCTTGTAAGCCGGTGGTCGCGGGTTCGAATCCCGCCGGCGGCTCCACAGAGGGGCCACGCCCCGCTCCCCGGGTCTCCTCTCCTTCGCAGTGGCCTAATCTAGCGGCAGGCCCTTGAGCAAAGTTTCTTACACCTATTACGAGTTGCACTCCTTCAAAGCATTCCTACTCGTAGCACATTCTTTTAACTTATTTTATATTATTTTATATACTATCACGCCTTTATGCTTTCAGAGAGTGGCCTTACACTCCATGAAAGAGCTGCTTTCACGAGCCAGAAGAATATTATAGTATATTAACCGATTACAACGTCTAAATCAATATTATTTATAATTAATGAATTAGTTCGGCCCTTCAACCGGGAAAAGAGGCTTCAACAGCCTTTAACTATAAAGATATTATTTTTAAATTTTTGGATGTGCTACCGCATGTCATATTATTTAATTATATAATGTTTAACTGTAAAGTCGATTTGCTTTTAGCCTTACCCCTACCTTACCCTATTAAATTATTTAAATTAGTCATCGCAGAGCCTTCAAGTAATCGCTTCCTATCTTAGCAGAGCATATCAATGCCATCACGAGCCAGACCATACGATATAAGTATAAAATATCAGTGTATATATCGAGAGTAGGGCTGTGAAATGGCTGGGAGCAGGTCTCCCCTGACCACTAGGCTCTTAATATACCTTGTGGACAGGTCGAATAGTACTAAGGAGAACGATGAGAGTGGAAAGCCCAAGGAGGATATTATATTTAACTCTCTCAACGAGGGCCTGAGGACGTTCTTCCAGAAGCTAGGGGCCGAGCTAGCTCAGTCTCAGGGCGGCGAGCTTAAGGCGAGGGCCCAGACCACGTACCTCGCCATAGGCTACTTCGGGGAGGAGGGCTTCGATGAGGGCAAGGACTACTTGTTCCCGCTACCCACAGGCAGGAAGGTCGATAAGATATCAAACATATACGATGCCGGCGGGGAGAGCACCGACATCCTGGGCAGGGACGTCTACTACGGCGTTGAGAGGGACGGAACCGACTTCGGCCAGGCCCTGAACGCTGTGAATAGCGCTATCGCGCATCTCACCAGCTTCACGGACTCTAAGAGCAGGCGCAGCCTCAGGACCTGGGTTATTCTAATCACAGACGGCTGCTACAACATAATCAGGGGCAGGCGGCTATCCGACAGAAACGTCTACGAGGCGCTGCACGAGGCTGGCGTAGAGCTGAGCACTATGCTCACCGGCATAAACAGGGGAGTAATAACAATTATATATGGAGATACCCGCTATCCGGAGGACGACGCCCATATATGCCCGGTAAGGGCGGCGTTAACCAGCTCCAAGCTCGACGAACTCGAAAGCGCCATCAGAAGCTCGCTTAACTCGCTTGAGAACGAGGGCGTGCTGGAGCGGAGCAGTCACATATTCGACTTGGAAGTGCCCTTCAGGGGCGGCAAGGTAAGGGACTACGCCGTATGGCGCATCAACAACCTAGCAGCCCTCGCCGAAGTAATCTTCAAGACCACCACTAGCCCGACCGGCGGCTGAAAAGCCCCGCCTAGCCGGGGCGGGGGTGCCAGCTGGATGAGCGCTCGGGCACTGTATCTCTACTGCACGCCCATTATCCACTATTCCTCCGATACCATAGTTTTCCGCGGTATCGAGCTCAAGGAGTCTAGCGCCTTGACTAGCCGCTGGAGCGGAGTCATAGACCATGACGGTGCCAGACTATACCTTAAAATCTATGAGGGGGGCTCTAAGAGGGTTATAGAGGAGAAGCTAAACTCCATAGTGGAAGCTAACGCCTCCGTCGCTAGAAGCTTCTCCATGCATGGCTTCGGCCTGGGGAGGATGGCTGTTGGGCTAGTCGAGAAGGGCGTGGCCCCCGTGATGATGGTTTGCAGGGGGGCCGTCGATAACGGGAGGGATGTGAGAAGCGTGCTGGGGTTAGCAGCGCCCTACGTTGAAGGCGAGAACCTGCTACCCTTCGCGCTATCCCGCATTGAAGGCAGCCATGAGAACCTTGAGGGAGAGGCGGCGAGGAAGATCTTCTGCGCCCTTCTAAGCATTGTAGCCAGGATTCACGACCTAGGAGTAGCTCACGGCGACTTGAAGCCAGCTAACGTCATATTACGCGGCGATAAGCCAGTCATAATAGACTTCGACGGCGCCGTCCCGGCTATCAGAGGACCTCCGGCATTCTGCTTTAACCCTGCCAACGCGGACCTGGCCGAGTTCAGCGGGGTTAACGCCGACTGCTCCGACTCCTTCAAGGTTGACTGGCTGGGCATCATATACACAGGGGCCCTGCTAGCCCATGCAAGCAAGCCCGTAGCCGAGGCAAGAGAGAGAGCCTCGGAGCCCTCCATAGAGGACCCCAATGTGAGGGAAGCGTTCGAGCACGTAATGGGTAAGAGCTTCGTGGAGGATCTTGAGGCTGCCCTAAAGGGTAGGGGGCCCCTAGACCCCAGCCAGCCCGTAGCCAGCCTCTTAGATAGGATGCGGGGTGAGGGCGTGTGCGCGTGAATGACTGTGTCAGCCAAGTCTTCAGCGTTAAAGGCGATGACGTGGCGTATTGCATAGCCGAGGAGAAAGGGTTAATGGCCCTGGTCGCCGACGGGGCTAGCATCACAGAGCTGTCCGGAGACTATGAGCGTGCCCTCAACGCAGGCATATTCGCGTCCCACACGGTAGCACGCCAGCTAGTAGAATTCTACTGGTGCTTCAGGGATGAAAGGTGCGGAGGGGAAATCCCGCCGGAAGACCTCCTAAATTACTATTTAAACTCTACTGTAAGCCCCAGCACAGAGCACTTTAACATACTTCAGAGGTTCGCCGACAAGCTCCGAGAGCTTCTAAGCAGGGGCGTCAAAGTAGTCTCCTCCTCTACGATAGCTGCGGGGATCGCAACTGCGAGGGGGGTTATCGCTACCTCTGTAGGCGACTCCACAATAACAATGACGCTGTGCCCACCCATAAGCGAGGAAATACTTAAGAGCAAGTCTAACGTGTTAGACCTGATATCCCGCGTTAAGTACACGTCTATCACGGCCCCAAGAATCCCGGAGTTCGCCAAGTCTAACCTATACTTGAGTAGCCCCAGGCTTCATAGGAAGGAGCTGCTATTTAATGCCAAGGTTAGTGTAGGCCTAGTGCCATCCATATATATTGGGCCCTCGGCTCTTGCAGCCTACTCTTCAATATACAATGGTATTGTTATGCTTGCTTGGAGCGACGGGGCTAAGCTTGAAACGCCTTCAGTCTCGTTTAATCCAGGCTCGGCGGCAAACTACGACACACTAGACTTTATGACAGGCTACATTCATAATGAGGCGACCGAGCTTCTAAACAGGATGCTAAATCTCGTGGAAAGGAGGCTGGACGTGCTTGCCGACATGAAAGCTTACCACATTCTACTGTTAATGGGCTGCCTGGCCTTGAACAACTTAGTCGGAAAAGAGAGCATAGAAGACGTTGTTAAGGCTATCCTCAGCGACGGCTCTAGAACCGGCTTAGTGGAGATTGCTGATGATAGAAGCATCTCTATGGTCTACGGGTGGCCCCTAATTGAGACGGGCGGAGGTAATAGTGAGGAGTAGGGTTTTAGAGGCCCTAGAGGACCTAGCTCTCGAAAGCTACCCCAGCGAGGCCATAGCATCGTTACACGGCTACGCGATAACAATCAGGGATTCAAAGGTTAGAGTAGTCGTATCGCTCGCAGCGAAAACTTACATCGTAGGGTCTACTGCAACACCCCTCTCCATAAACTTCCGGCTAGACCCGGCATCTCTGTTAAACCCGTCGTGGGTGGGGATATGGCATAGCCATCCGGAGGGGGAGGGAGAGCTATCGCCCCAGGACCTAGAAACTGTCAGGTCGCTAGCTAATGCTAAAGGCGGCTTCGTCGTCGCCGGCGTGACAGCCGTGAGAAAAGAGGGCTTCAGAATCGTCTACAGCCACGTCTTCAAGCTCATAGACTCTGGCGGCAGCTTGCTGGGCGAGAGTAGATGGAGGAGGGTTAGATCCCTTCACTGAGCTAAACATCATTCTTAATCCTCGGCATCCGTGAAGGCTTCCAGCCCATCCTTCATTATAAATTGCGAGAGTATTATATACTGTGTTCTGTGTTTCTAACTCTACTCTTATATGGAAAAGCCGCCTTCTAGGTCAGGAGCTTACCATGAATTACTAACTGTAGCGTGCTCTTGGTTATAGCGTGGGTTTAGAGTCTAGGCGTGTGTGGCGATTTCCCTTGAGCGGCGAGGTTGTGGGCCGGCTTAAGAGGAGGGCTAAGTCTTTTCTCAGAGCCGCGAGACTTGTGGATGACCCAGACTTAAAGGCCTTCTTTGCTGAGCAGGCTATGCAGTTGTACCTCAAGGCTCTTCTGCTAGAGCTTTTCGGTGAGGAGGTCAGGATACACTCGGTAAGGGAGTTGTTGGGGCTACTGGTAAGGAGGCTTAGAGACGCAGGTTATACCAGTGAGGCTGAAAAGGTTATGGAGTTTGTAGCCGCGGAGAGACTAGCCCTGCTAGAGGCCGACGAGGCATACATTACGGCTAGGTATGGAGCGGGCTACACGGCCGGGGAGGCCGAGAAGCTCTTAGACCTTGCTGAGAGGCTCATAGGACTCCTAGAGGAGGTGTCACGCCGTGTCAAGCTGGGTTAAGATTAGGTTTCAGCATCTGAAGCTTTGGAGGAAATACGCAGCCATGATCGCCAAGGCTGCAAGGGACGTGGTGCCAGGGGCTAAAGTCTACGTTGTAGGTGGAGTTGCCGAGGGTAGGGTGACCGTGCTGAGCGACATAGACGTGCTAGTTGTGGTGCCGCGGGGGAAGCTTAGGAAGGGGCTCTACGCTGAGATAATGATGAGGGCCATGGACGCCTACGGGCTCCCCCTTGACGCTCCCGTTGAGCTACACATAGTAGAGGAGGGCGGCGAGTCAAGGTACAAGACTAGGATAGAGATAAAGGCTTACTAACACGGCGAGGCGGATAGCCGCCTCCACGCGAGGAACTACAAGGCCCCCGTGCTCACAAACGATTATGGCTCCAGAGGGCGTAGAAGTCTAAATGGGCCTATGAGGACCCCTGGCTTCATCCTTCGAGCCGTAAGGGCTGTGACGGCCAGGGGAGCGCCCGAGGCCTTACAATCCCAG
>JALUAM010000010.1 GCA_027051095.1 Acidilobaceae archaeon
TCTTGGAAGGGACTAGAGTCTACAGGGTCTAGCCGGCCCTAGCCCTCCTCTCCACCTCGGCAGGGCTCTTCCTGTGAGCTATCACCTCTATGATGTCCTCGGGCTCTACTAGGCTCTTCTCGACGTCTAGGACCTTCCTGCCCCTGTCGAGGACCACGATCCTATCAGCGACGGAGTAGACGTGGTATATGTTGTGCGAGATTAGTATGATGCTTATCCCCTTGTCCCGCAGCTGCGACACGTAGCTGAGCACCCTCTCGGTCTCCTTGACGGAGAGCGCCGAGGTGGGCTCGTCTAGTATTACCAGCTTAGCGCCGAAGTAGACGGCCCTGGCTATAGCTATCGACTGCCTCTCGCCCCCCGAGAGGACGCCCACCTCCACCTCGGGGTCCTTCCTCTTTATGCCGATCTCCTCGAGCAGCTTCACTGTTATCCTCTTCATCCTCTCCTTATCGAGTACCTTGAAGGGGCCTATGCCGCGGGTCAACTCCCTGTTGAGGAATAGGTTCCTGTAGACGCTCATGTATGGGACCAGCGCCATGTCCTGGTACACGATCTCTATGCCCAGCCTCCTAGCGTCCGCGGGGCTCCTGAACCTGACCCTCCTCCCCTCGAAGAAGATCTCCCCTTCATCGGGCTGGTAGTACCCTACTATTATCTTGGCCAGGGTAGACTTGCCCGCGCCGTTATCGCCCACTAGGCCTACGACCTCGCCCCTGTGGACTGTGAAGTCGACCCTGTCGAGGGCTACTATGGGCCCGAACCTCTTGGTTATCCTCCTCATCTCTAAGAGAGGCTCGGACCTAGCCATATCTTACCCCCGCCCTTCCCACCCTCAGATTGATAATGCCGACTACTATTAAAAGGAGGCCCATGAAGCCGATGTACCAGTAGGCCGGGGCGCCAGCGAGTATCAGGCCCGTCCTTATCTCGCTCACTAGGAAGGCTGCAAGCGCTGCCCCCGCCACCGTGCCGACTCCCCCGGCCAGTGAGCACCCGCCTATCACGGCGGAGGCTATTGCCTCCAGCTCCAGGCCCACACCAGCCACGGGCTCTACTACCTTGAACCTAGCCATAGCTATGAGGCCCGCTAAAGCAGCGGACATGCCGCTTATCACGAAGGCTACAGTCTTCACCAGGTTAACGTTGACCCCGAGGGCTCTAGCTGTGGCGGGGCTGCCGCCCACTGCCTGGACCCAGTTACCGAAGGCTGTCGCCACTAGAATGAAGTGGAGCGCGGCTGCCAGGGCTAGGAACCAGAGGGCGGAGACCCTGAGGTCGCCTATTATAGTAGCCGAGAATATAGCCAGCATTGGCTCCTCCACTTCCAGCCTGACCGGGAAGCCCTTGGTCACGGCGAGTAGTATCCCCCTTATCAGCCACATCATGCCTAGGGTTGCTATGAACGATGGTATTCTCCCTATAATCGTCACGGCAGCGTTAACCAGGCCCACAAGAGCCCCCAGACCAAGGGCCGCGGCGACCGCCACAGGGAAGGGGTATCCCTCGTTGAGGAGCCACACTGCAAGCATTGATGAGGCAGCGAATACCGCGCCCACGGAGAGGTCGAACTCACCCGCTATCATCAGGAATGATACGCCCACGGCTATGATCCCCAGCTCGGCCGCCAGGCTCACTATGGTGGCAAGCGTCTCAGCAGTAGCGAACTGAGGGTTAAGGTAGTAGAAGATTGCAGCAAATACTATTATGGATATAATTACACCTAACTCCCTGTACTTGAGGGGCGCAAGCGCTATTCTTTCGATCCGCTTTAGGGCCAATACCCACCATCCTCCCAGACTAGCGGGTTAGGACCTAGAGGGCCGGCGTGTATGCCGGCATAATATTAAAAAGGAGGGGGCTAGGGAGCAAGGAGGCCCGCACACCCCTCAAGCTCCTCCAGTAGTCTGTATCTGCTTCTCAACTATGCCCAGCAGGTTCTTGTCTATAATTGTAGGTCCTGTTGGCACGTGCTCGGGCGGCACTATGCCGTACTTCACGTAGAGGTACATGAATACGACTGGTAGGAAGCCCTGGGCGAAGGGCTGCTGGCTCACAGCGGCTATAACTATCCCATCCCTTATGCCCTGGAGTATCTTGTCGTCTAGGTCGACCGTGGCCACGAAGACCTTGCCCTGAAGGCCCTCATCGACTATCAGCTGCATTGCGGGGTGAGCGCCCAGCGGCCCGAGAGTGAAGATCACCTCGACGTCAGGGTTAGCCCTCAGATAGGACTTCAGGATCTCGTACGCCTTGGTTATATCGGTGGTTATGTCTAACTTCTCGGGCACGTAGCCTGCTCCAGCGTCCCTGAAGGCGTCCTGGATGCCCTTAGCCCTCAGCTCGAGGCCTACATGTCCCACCTCGTGTATCCCTATCACCGCGTTCTTAGGCAGCCTTCCGAACTCCCTCTGGAACCACTTGATCACGTACTCGCCCAGCTTGTAGCCCGCCTGGTACTCGTCCTGGCCGACATAGCCCAGGTAGGGTATCCTCTCGTCGGGGGGCCTCGGGTCCGGCACGTTGACCGCTATGACGGGTATACCCTGCTCTATCACCTTCCTGAGCGGCTCGTCGAGGGCCTGGTAGTCGGTCACAGTGATTATTATGCCGTCGGGCTTAGCGGCGGCTGCCGATTGGAGGGCGTCGACCAGCCACTTTATCGAGAACTTCTCGGGGCCCTGATACACGACCTTGACGCCAAGCAGCTGGCCCGCCAGCTCCGCCCCCTTGATGACCGGGCCCCACCACGGGTCGGCTGGGCCGCCGTGGGATATGTAGTAGAACGTGAACTCCGGCTCCCTGGCCTCGCCCACAGTCACAGTCTCGGTCACAGTCTTAGTAACCGTGACTGTTTCCACACCCTCCGCTGGCGCTGGAGCCGGCGCGGTCGCCCTGCCCACCGCGAAGCCCGCAGCCAGAGCTATAACGGCTATGACCACTACGGCTATGGCCTGGGTAGTCGTGAATCCCTGCGCCCTCCTAACCCTCGACGACATAACTCGAGCCACCTACCCGTGGGCCTCACTCCTCGGAAGCGTCCGCCGTGGATTTAAGCTGTTAAAATGTGGAAATACATAGCGCCTGTCTAAACTATTAGTGTAGCCGTTGCTTTGACGCTTCTAAACCCTATACTCGATTCTCACAGGTCTACCACTCCTATGAGACTCCCAGAGGGCTCTAGCGATCTCCACGACTCTGTATCCGTCGACGGGGCCTACGAGCGGCTTGCCCCCCTCCTTCACAGCAGAGGCGAAGTGCTCGAGCTCCGCCACATACGCGTCATAGAACCTCTTCTCGAACCACGCTATCCCGCCGTAGACCACTCCGCTCTCCACGCCGAGGTGGAACGAGTTGTCTATCTTGTCGCCCACCGCAACCACACCCTTAGACCCGTAGACCTCTACCCTGAGGTCGTAGCCGTAGGGGCACCTCCTCGCAGCATGTATAATCCCCATAGCCCCCTCTCCGGTCTTGAATACTATGTTCGCTACGTCGACGTCGCCGAGTCTCGCGGCCTCCTCGGAGACCCTGCTGGCAGCGGCTACGTAGACCTCTGTGACCTCGTCGGACAGCAGCCATCTGGCCATGTCGAAGTCGTGGGACAGCATGTCTAGGAACATGCCACCGCTCTTGGAGGGGTCCGCAGCCCAGCCCGGGGGAGGCTCGGGGTCCCTGACTATGGTGACGTAGGAGATGGGCTCTCCTATCCTGCCAGAGTCTATCTCCTTCTTGGCCCTCGAGAATGCCGGGTCGAATCTCCTCATGTAGCCTACCTGCACCACAAGGCCGCTCTTCTCCGAGGCTCTGACAACGTCCAGCGCCTCCTCAACAGTCAGGGTCATGGGCTTCTCCACGAACACATGCTTCCCCGCCTCGAGGGACCGGATTATCATGTCCCTGTGGAGGAACGTCGGGGTCGCTATCACGACCGCGTCGACATCGCCCCTCCTCAGGGCCTCGCCCAGATCCCTGTGCCAGTCGACCCCCAGCTCGCCCGCAACGCTCCTAGCAAGCTCCTCCACAGCGTCGACGACAGCTACTAGCCTGGCCCCCCTCACGCAGCACCTCAGCAGCCTCGCGTGGAGCCTGCCTATCCTACCCAGGCCTACAACCGCTACTCCAAGCCCGCCGGCCATCCTAGACCCACCCCGCGAACACGGCCACGTTGCCCTCGAACCCTAGCGAGCGGATCATCCTCTCGGCTAGGGCCTGCGCCTCCCTCTCGTACTCCCTCCTCAGCTCCGCATCCTCGCTGTACAGCTCTAGCACAGCCTCCCTGAGGTACCTCCTGCCTTTGTCGTCCCTAGCCGCCTGGAAGAGGAAGAAGTAGTGCCTGAAGAAGTCGGCCCTGGGGTCGTATCTCCGCCACCTGCCCTCCCTATAGGCCCTTAACATGGACTCTAGGGCTGGAGAGTAGAGGCCGCTCCTCGACTCGACATAGCGCTCCACAGCCTCCAGCACGTAGTCATAGATCTCCTCGTAGAGCCTCCTAGGCCGGGAGCCCTCCGGGAACCGGTACATGACCTCTAGGAGTAGCTGTATGAAGACGCCCGAGACCTTGTACTTCACCATGCCGCTGGTCGCCCTCTTTACGGCGGCCCAAACGCCCGGCCCCTTGTCGCTGTAGGGGTTGTGGCCGCTCCCTGAGTGTATCGAGAGCATGGAGCCCCTGCTCCACGCTATAGCCGAGAGCTCCCTCAGCCTCGCCTCTAGCTCGCCCAGGCTCCCCCTATAGTCCTCCCTCTTCTCGAAGCCGATGTTCGGGGCCACGTAGTCCGGGTAGACGCCCCGCCTCTCCAGCTCGGAGAGGTAGAAGGCCAGCTCTAAGGGCTTAGTAGGCCTGGGGGTCTCGTCGAACGCTATCTCGACCCCGAAGCCCCCTCCAAGCTCCTCCAACGCCACCTGGTGCACCCGCCTGGCGTACTCCAGGCTCCACCAGTACTTGGCGGCGAGCCTCCTCAACGCGGGCGGGTCCACCTTGTACTCCAGCAGCTCGCCGCTAGACGTGAGGAGCCTGATCCTCCCCCCGGCGTAGGCCGACTCCAGCAGCCTCCTATCCTCGCCCACGACCTCCTCGTAGACAGCGTCTACCTCGCTCTGGCCCATGGAGTCGACCCTGTGGTCTATAAGGTCGCAGGTGTCTATGGTTACCACGTCGACGCCGCCAGCCTCCCTAGCCTCCCTAAGCTCCGCCCTGACGTAGCTCAGGGCCTTCTCGGCCTCGGCGGGGCTCATGGGCTCGAGGGAGTGGCCTCCAGCCGCTATCCTCTTGATAGCCTCCTCGGGCGACACGTTAACGGATACGTGGTCCGCCTCCACGTGGATGGGGTGGCTGTAGGCGTCCGAGTAGTGGATGGCCTTAGACACGTACTCCCTTATACTGGTCCCGGTGTGCCCCCTTAGCGGGCTATCCGAGCCCTTCACAACCTCCTCGGTGCCCGTCTCCCTATGGTAGGATAGCATGAATGCTCCCGTGGACTGCATAGCCTTGAAAGCCCTCAGCACCGGAGGTATGACTATGTCGGGGAGCCTCACCCCCACCGCTAGGTGGGGGAACGGCCTGCCCGCGTAGGCGTGGGGCACGACTCTACACCCTGCCCTCGACGAGCATCCTATAGGCCCTCTCTAGCGCCTCCTTAGACGCCCCTAGGACCTCCCTCACGTCCTGGCCCTCCTCGGGCTTGACCTCGAAGCTTATAGCGCCCCTGTAGCCCATATCCTCGAGGACCGCCAGCAGGCGGGCCACATCCCTCTCGTCGTTCACGCTAGCGGGCCTATAGAAGCCCGGGTGCCAGTCGTAGAGCCTCCCCTCAACTCTCTTAGCCGCGCCTATGTGAACATGCCCTACCAGGTCCGAGTACGGCTTTAGGTCCTCCGGCTTCTCGCCAAGTAGGGGCGCGTGGCTCAGGTCCCAGAGTATGTAGACGTTGCCGTAGCTCTCCCTGAGGCGCTCCACCAGCCTGGCGGCGTCCCCTATCTTCCCCAGCAGCCTCTTCTTGTCAACGTCAGTGTCAAACGTCTCAACGTAGACGCTCATACCGCACTTGGACGCCTCTTCCGCCACCGCGGATACGGTCCTAGCGAAAGCCTCCAGCGCCCTCTTCCTCTCGCCCTCGGGCACGTTGGGCCCTGTACACAGCGCCACGGCCTTAAAGCCCCTCGAGCACGCCCTCCTAGTCTCCCTGACGAAGGCCTCCTCGGCCCTCCTCCTCTCCTCCTCGACAGTCGAGCTAGGGTTCAGCCCCCTGAGTAGGACCTCGGCCTGGAGTGCTAGGAAGAACTTCGGGCGGCGGGGCAGCCTGGAGAGGAAGTCCTCCGCCCTGGACCACTCCTCGTCGCCTACAACGCCCACCTCCAGGATGTCGAAGAGCGGGTCTGAGGCGAGGGAGTAGATCGCTTCGGCCGCCCCCGAGTCGCTCTTCAAGAGGTTGGGGTATGCCATCGACACTACTATGCCTACCTCGTAGGGGAGCCTGACCAGGGACTCCCTGCCCCCGGGGTACGCGACTATGTATAGCATCACTTGCAGCCTCCACATCTGAATAGTTTAAACCTGCAGATAAGCTAGGGGTTAAACCTGTGCACTGACACAGCTCCACGCGCAGCCTAATAATATGCACTTATCGCCTTGAGGGGCTGGAGGCGTGGCTGTAATGGAGGGCTTGAAGCCCCTCAGCGAGAGGTGGGGCAAGCCCGTCCTGAACAAGTACGGCGAGAAGATCTACCTGGACCAGATGACGCTCAAGGAGCTGGAGGAGAGGGTCAAGAAGAACGACATAGTCTTCCTGCCCGTAGCCTCGACCGAGGCCCACGGCCCCTTCGCACCCCTCGGCGAAGACGCCATCATAGGTCTCAGCATAGCTGAGAGGGTAGCCTACGAGACCGGGGTCACAGTGGCGCCGCCAATACTCTACGGAAGCCACCCGAGCCACCACTACGGCGTGAGAGGGACCATACCCGTGAGGGCCACGGTGCTCATAGAGTACGTCGCCGACGTCATAAAGTGGCTCTCCAACGCGGGATTCAAGAAGATCATAGTGTGGAATAGCCACGGCCAGGAGTACGTTCTGCCCATAGCCAAGGACCTGGCGATAATAGACAGGGGCGTCCACGCCCTGATAATGGTAACCAGCTGGTGGAGCTGGGTTCAGGACCTCCTGAGGAAGGCCGGGACAGGGGAGGAGATAGCCCCCGGCGTGAGGCTCGAGACCGTCTTCATACACGGCGACGAGGTGGAGACAAGCGTTACATGGTACGTGGCGCCCGACCTGATAGACGAGGAGACTCTGAAGAAGGAGGGCGACTGGGGCGTCTACAGGGTGCTACCCGGCAGGTACGTAAACTCGGCGGGCAACGTATTCCCGGACAAGCCGTTCAACTGGTACGATGTTAGCCACGCACCCGAGTTCTACTACTACTCTAAGGGCTTCGTGGGCTGGGCGAGGCTCGCGAGCCCCGAGAAGGGCAGGGTCATAGTCGAGAAGGCTATTGAGAGGGTGGTGGAGTTCGTCGAGTGGCTTAAGAAGACCTACCCGCCGGGCAAGCTTCCCAGGACCTGGATAGACGACAAGGACCTCTACTACCACAAGCCCGAGGAGTACGTCGAGCCCGCGGAGAGGGTGGAGGAGCCGCCGAGGTAGCCGTGATGCCTAGGCCGATAAAGCCGTCGCTCATGTACGCCGTTTTAGGGGAGAGGGTAAGCCTCGACCTGGCCCTCCAGGGAGACCCCCGCGAGGTGGCGCGCCTCGCCGTAGACTCCGGCTTCGAAGCCCTAGAGCTCATGGTCGACCCTGCAGCGCTTGATAGAGCCGTCGAGGCCGCGGCCGCCGCTAGGTCCTACGGGCTCGAGGTGGCTGCAATATCTACGGGGGTCGCCTATACTCTCAGGGGGCTTAGCCTCTCACACCCGGACCCCGCAGTTAGGGAGAGAGCGGTCAAGGCCTTCACAGACTACATAGACCTCGCACACAGGCTAGAGGCCAGGGTCGTGGTCGTGGGCCTAGCCCGCGGAAAGTGCATGGGCGACTGCAAGGGCTCCCTGGAAAGGCTCCTCCAATCGCTTAGAAGCATCGAGAGGCGCTGCGTCGACAGGAGCGTGAGGCTCGCGGTAGAGCCCATAAACTGGTACGAGACTGACCTGGTCAACACGTTCGAGGAGGCCGCCCGCCTCGCCGAGGCCGTAGAGTGCGGCGGCCTCCTATACGACAGCTTCCACGCGCTCCTAGTCGAGGGCGACCCCTACAAGGTCATAGATAGGTATGGCGGCCTCATAGTGCACGTACACATAGCCGATAGCAATAGGGGGCCTCCGGGCTCGGGCATAATAGACTGGGAGAGGCTCTTCTACAGGCTGCTCAGGGCCGGCTACAGGGGCCACGCTACCGTCGAGGCGAGGATAAGCGCCGCGGGGGGCCCCGAGGGGCTGGCTAGGTCCTCGGGCCGCCTCCTCTCCAGCATACTCCCCAAGCGACTACAGTAACGTATATGATTATGTAATCAATTAACCGTAGAGTTTAAATAGTAGTTCATACCTATCAGTCTAGGCTTGGGGGTCGGGAGCCGTGGAGGGCGAGGCCCGCAGGAGGAGGCCCGCCCAGGCCCTGGCAGAGGCGCTTAAGGCTCGTGACGCCCCTGCCAGGATAGAGAGGATAGAGACGAGGATAGTGCAGAGGAGGTTCTGGGAGGACGCTGTGGAGGACCTAGCGGACGAGTATCTATTAGGCGATTAAGCGGAGCCATGGACGCTCAGCTAGTCCTAGACGAGGTCAGGGAGGAAGTCTTAACCCTCGGCGAAAGGCAGGCCGTCAGGCTTAGTGACATCATAGATTTCTTCGTTAAGCTGCCCCCTAAAGCGTTCCTTAGGGGGCACAGGGAGAGAGCCCTAGCCTATCTCCTATGGGATGCGGCCAGCGAGGACCTATTAAATCTAGATAGAGAGGTTAGGGTGGCCGCCGCCGAAGTAGGAGGCTTCACGGCTCTAATAGTAGCCTCGGGAGAAGGCTATAGAGAACCCTGCTTGACGAATTTGCTCGTTAACGCGGCCGTAAGCGCCTTAAACCTTGCTCGCGACGTTGACATGGCCTTCTCCCTGGCTTTACCCAACGTTAGAAACGCTCTGAGGCGTCATGTGGAGTACCTATTCGGGGGCACGTGCGACGCCGCGGTGAGGGCGGTCGTGTTCGGGCTAGACGAGGATTCGGGTATGCTGTACGCACATACGCTGCCAGAGCCTCTAGCCAGCGGCGTAGCCGCTGCCGCCAGCTTAGATGGCCTCACGGAGGGCCTGCTGAGGAGTGTGATGGGGTTCGACCTTCAGCCGTGGGAGGCGGCCGCCTCCGGTGCTATACGGGAGGGCGTGAGGGTTAGGGTGCAGGGCGACCTGGCGGTCGAGGTCTTGGAGGTGTGCGCAGAGAGGTGTAGCCTCGCTCTCCTACCTGTCGCCCTGAGGGTCTTGGGGGGCGACGCAACCGCCAAGGCGGCGGGCTACCTTCAAAGGCTGCTCCTCGACATTGACATTGATTGCTCTGAGGCCGTTGAGAGGCCGGAGAGGATCCTTGAAATCGTGGAGGAGCGCCTAAGGGTTCCCGCCTGGGCGCTCGACGGCCTCCTAAGGGTGATCGGCGCCGCTGCAAGCGGCTCGATAAGGGGTTTGGGCATGTATTCGTTCTATGTGAAGCTGAATGGCTGTAGCGCCAAGCTCAAGCTAGAGAGCTTCAGGCACCCCATGCTCGTGGTCTACGACGGCGTTTACGGCGTCAAGCTGATACGCATTCGCGGGGCTAGCCCCGAGTCGGTAGACGCCCTGGCTCTCAAGCTCCTCGCCGCCAAGGTCGCGAACGAGCTATCAGAGCCCTTCAAGTTCGAGGTCGCTATTAATGGTAACCACGCTGTGAGGGGGGTCGGCGTGGCAGCCGCTTCCGACGTGCCCACAGAGGAGCTAGGGCTCCCCACGACGGCCCGGAGAGTTGCAGAGGCTATGAGCCTTGCAACGTCTACGCTGCCCGGAACGACGGTAGAGGGCTTGACGCGCCTTGCAGCCACCGCCACGTTCTACGCTAGGAGCGGTGACCTCTACGCCTACGTCCCCGACGGCAGGCTCGAGTTCAGCCACCCCGAGCACGGAGAGACGATAATGGATCTCGGAGAGCCTGCAGTCGTGAGGGTCACAGAGCTTAACATTGCCGAGAGACCCTCGGACGACGCTCTAAGGCTCGCAGCGAGGCTACTAGGTGGTGGCGGTGGAGGACGAGAAGGTTAGGAGGGTCGCCGGCCTCCTGGCCAGGGCCGTAGCCAGGAGGGCTGGCAAGCCCTTCCCAGCGTTTATGGCTGAAAGTTATGGCTCTATCGCGATAGAGTCCGTCCTACAGGAGGCCGGCGCCTCAATAGAGGCCCTACCCGAGAAGCTGTCCACGAAGCCGGGGATATTCTCCAGGTACGTGGTGGTCAACGCTGAAGGGGGCGGCGACCCTATGGCCTTGGTAGCTTACATGGATTACAGGGGGTGGGCGGGAGCCGCCTTAATGACGGCCAAGCAGCTCCACGCTTCGGGCCTAGGCTCGCCGCGGGTTCCAGCCGACGAGTATGGCATCCTGGGCGTGGCGCCTCTCATAGCCGTAGCGTTAACGCAGAGTGACACGTATCGGGGCCTCCCGGATGGTACAGCCTACGCGTGCAGGGCTGAGGGTTACGCTATGAAGTCTATCTCCAGGAGGGCCTACGCGCACGCCGCGGGCGAGGTCGACAAGGCTATAGAAAGGGCCCTCGAGGCTCTGAAGCCCCTCCCGGACCATGGTTGCGACGCTGCCGACGTCCTGAGAGGCATGGGCTGGAAGGTCGAGACGATAAACGACGTTCTAAAGGCGCGCCTAGGCGTGGGGGATAGGTTTGTGGCCGTGCTGGAGCTTGACGGCCCGGCTAGGGTTCCAAACGGCCTTAAGAGTGTCGGGGAGAAGGCCTGCATCGAAGCATGCGGCTCAGTAGTGGAGCTAGATGCCAGCGCCCCCCTAGCCTACGGCGTTCTGAGGGCCCTGGAAGACGCGGGAATGGAGTGCCGCGAGCTGGGCCGCCAAGCCCGCCTAAGGGTTGGGGCTGTCCACGTCACGGTGGAAGCCCCAACCTTTGCGGCTGCATGCCCCATAGTCCCTAGAGGCTATTCACCCATTCTTCACGAGCTAAGCTACCTTGCGGGCAACGTTGGGATACCCCTGGCATGCCGGCACGTGGAGGGCAGCGCAGCCCTGATCATCGCTCGCGGAGCCGGAGCCCTAGCCTTCAAGGTGAGAGTGGGCTCCCTGGAGACAGTCACGCCTGTCCATGCCTGGGGCGACCTAGCAGTAATAGCTGTAGCCCCCCTGCCCGCAGAGGTCGCGGCTATAGCGGGGCCCGGAGGCGTAGAAGTAGTCAACGGCGACGAGATAGCCGGGCCCGTAACACAGGAATAAACAGAAAGTAATCGCATAAAGTTTAAATATACAGGATATCATTATAGGATATTGGTGCTGGGTGTGAGAGGCAGTAACGCCGCAGCGGCGGCCACAACCTCACAGACCCGCGATGAAGCCGAGGTGGAAGTAGTCAAGACAACGATAAGGTATTCAATACAGCTCTGGGGCCCCGCAGGCGATTAGATAAAAAGCCTGCCCCGAGCGCTCGGGAGGGTTGATCGACGCCATTCTCGCGCAGATTTAACGCTGGGGAAAAACATAATTGGTTATCTATTGTTTTTATTAGGTTTTACTTGCAGGGGGATGGCATCATGGGTGTCGACGCTGTCTTAGACGACATTAGGGATCGCGTTTGGAGGGTCTCGGAGGCGGGGGAGGCGAGGCTAAGCTCTATTGCTAGGCTTCTTGCCAGAGCCCCGTCGGAGGCGTTTCTCAGGGGTCACAGGGAGAACGCTCTAGTGCAGCTTGCCATCGAGTTCGGCGGGGGCCCCGGCGTTTACCTAGGCGACGCTGTTGAATGGTTAAGGCAGGTGCTGGATGGCCGCCTAGGCCGCGAGAGGGTTAGGGTTTTCGCGGGGGAGGCGGGTGACGCGCTGCTCGTAGCGGTTGCGGGTGCCGACGCTATCAGCGGCTTCGAGCTCCTGCCTCTCCACTCGAGCACCCTGATAGCATTAGAGCAAGCAGCTATGCTTGGCGGTATCCAAGGCCTTAGCGGCAATGATGAGTCGAGCGATGGGTTCGAGGTAGACTGCCCGCTCGCGGATTTAGAGGAGATTGCTGCTAGGCTGGGGACACCTTGGATGAGGTATCCCGTAGCGGCTCTAGCCGTCGGCGTCGACAGGGGCTCCGGCAAGCTATACATCCACGTGTTCCCCCGGCCGCTGGCGGCTGTAGTAGCGTCTATCCTGGCCGAGGGTGGGCTGGACGAAGCCACGCTTAGGGAGTTGATGGGCTTCGACCTACAGCCCTGGGAGCCTCTTTACAGGCCCGAGGGAGGCCTTAGGGTCAGGGTTCAGGGCGACCTGGTAGCCGAGGTCCTAGAGCTTTGCGGGGGAGGAGAGTGTAGGCTTAGGGTTCTCCCGGCCGCTCTAAGAGTCCTAGGCGCTGGGAGGCGTCTCTTCGCCTCGGCTGCTAGGAGGCTGCTCTCCCGCGTCGAGGCGCTGAGCTGCAGGGAGCTGGCTAGGAGGCCCGGCGTGGCCGCTGAGAGGCTCTCCGAGGCGCTCTCCGAAGCCGCCCCCGAATGGGCAGTGGAGGTCCTTCGCCCCCTAGGGTTGAGCTCTAGCCAGGCGCTGATGAGCCTCCTAGCCCGCCAGCCTCTGAGCCTAGACCTTAGCGACTGCAGGATAGAGCTGAAGGCCGGGAGCAGGGACGTGGAAGGAGTACCGCCAGACACATACATACTATTCCTATACAGCCCCCTCGAGATCATCGTACACGTCAAGGGGAAGACGTTCAGGAGGCGTGTAAGCGATGCCATGACCAAGAGCATATCGCTCAAGGCGCTGGCCGCGGCTGCGCTGGAGGAGGCACCCACGCGGTTCAGAGCCGTGGTCAACGAGAGCCACGTAGTCAAGGGGAGGGGGGTGGCCGGTGCGTCCGCCATGGTAGACTCTGCGAGGCTAGACCTGCCTACAGCGGCTAGCAGGGCTTCGAGGGCCGCATGCGCCTTCAAAGGCTCCAGGTCGCGGCTGGGCGCCCTCAAGGCGCTGGCGTGGCTGGCGGCAACAGCCCTATTCTACGCCAGGTACGGCGACCTCTACATATACACAGTTGACGGCAGCCTCAGCTTCAGCCACCCAGAGCACGGCGACACGCAGCTAGACCTAGGTGGCCCGGGTGTTGTCAGGGTTACAACACTCAACAGCGCTCCGAGGCCACCCCCAGCGGTGCTCCGAGAGGCTGCGCGGCTCCTTGGCGGGCGGATGACTTAGGCCCGTGAGAGGTGGGTCGGGGATGACGGGCGACCCTTACCGCGCCCTTGAGGTCGTCAGGGACGAGGCCATGCTCTTAAAGGATAGGGGGTGCGTGGAGGAGTACGAGCTAGCCCGGTTCTTGGACGCATTACCACGCGACGCATTCCTTCAAGGCCACTTAGACGACGCGAGGTCCTACCTGTTAGAGGACCCCTATGCGCCTTGGGTTCTAAGGGACGACGTAATCAATGTTGACGCCGCGGTAGTAGACGACAACGTTGTTCTCGTGGTCACAAATCACCCGTGCGATAGTCAACTCACTCTTAACAACGACGTTAGGGACACGGCCTTAGGGGTCTTAAGGCTAGTGAGGGCTCCTATGAGCGCTGTGAGCCTGCTCAGGGACATACTCGCCTTCGCGTTTGACGGGGAAGAGTACTATGCTGTGGGGATTGTGTT
Source organism: Acidilobaceae archaeon (assembly GCA_027051095.1). Lineage (GTDB taxonomy): Archaea > Thermoproteota > Thermoprotei_A > Sulfolobales > Acidilobaceae > Aeropyrum. The sequence goes on from JALUAM010000010.1 coordinate 13,820, forward strand.
CGGCGTTGACGAGGACTCGGGGAAGCTCTACGCTCATCCCCTTCCCAGCTCCCTAGCCTCCCTAACCGCAGTTGCCATGAAGAATGGCTACCTGGACTCAAGGCTACTGAGAACCTTGATGGGCTTTGACCTGCAGCCGTGGGAGGCTTCGGGCGAGGTCGATGAGGGAGTTAGGGTCAGGGTTCAGGGCGACCTAGTCGTAGAGGTCGTCGAGAAGTGCGCCGAAAACGAGTGTGTATACTCAGTGCTCCCCGCGGCGCTAAAGGTACTCCGGGACCCTGGCGCTGCAGCCAGGGTAGGCGGCCTCCTCCAAAGGCTAGCCTTAGACTTGGGCTTTGAGTGCCGCAGGGTGTTTGAGGATCCTGCTGCACTGATAGAGGCGATCGCGGGGCGCGTCACAGTTCCCCGCAGTTACATGGAGGTCTTGGAACCTCTACTCGATGATAGGCTAGTGGGCGACTTAGTCCCCATCTTAAACGGATCCGCGCTATACCTTGAGTTGGAGGGGTGCCGCGCTAAGCTCAAGCTATCAACGAGCTCCCCCTCGGCGCCGCTTGTAATATACGAGGGGCTGGACTATGTCAGAACAGTCATGGTCGCGATGCCTCTAGGAGAGAGAACGCTCAATCATATAGTCCGGAGGCTTCTAGCTAGAGCCGCAGTAGACGCTGCCTCGGCACTAGCACGCTTTGAAGCCGTAATCAACGACTCGCACAGGGTTTACGGCTACGGCGTCGCCGCCGCGGACACGGAGATAGGCACAGAGGAGCTGCGACTGCCAACCATGCATAGAAGAGTCTTTGAGGCACTACGAATTATGGAGACCCTATCGAGAGAAAACATGTTTAGGGGCCTCGCCGCCCTAGTATCCGCTGCGCTATTCTACGCTAGGAGCGGTGACCTCTACGCCTACGTCCCCGACGGCAGGCTCGAGTTCAGCCACCCCGAGCACGGAGAGACTGCGATAGAGCTTGGGGGGCCTGCAGTAGTGAGGGTGACTGCGCTGAACTCGGTGCCCCGCCCACGAGTAGACTCGGCTATGGATATAGAGGACTTGCTAGAAGCGCTTTTCTGGTGACACACTGGGGTGAGCCCCTATGAGGGGGATAGCGGAGAGCGCTGCAAGCCTCCTTGTGAGGGCCCTGGCTAGGAAGCTAGGGAGGCCCCCGGCGGATTCTACCGTTGAAGCCGTGAAGGCTGCTCTGGAGGCTGTAGCCGTTAATGCTGAGCTAACAGGGGCTTCCAGGATCGTGGGAAAGTCTACCAGGGCCGGGATCGCCTCTAGGTATCTAATCGTTGAGGCCGTAAACGCCAAGGGTGCTAGGGTTTTCGTCGTGGTATCTGCTGATTACAACGGCTGGGCGGCCGCCTTCGTTATGACTAAGAAGCAGCTGAGAAGCTCCGGGCTGCTCTCCAGCGCGTTGAAGATTCGCGGCGTGGAAAAGGGTGTCCTAGGAGCCTCGCCCCTCCTGGCAGCATTTAAGGGTGGGTTGAGGGCTCCCGGGGGGCCCGCTTATTCTCTCACTGTAGACTCGCCTAGGTTGCTTAGGACTTTATACAGGAGGGCGTTCGCCCGCTTTGCACTAGAGGTTGATAGGGCCCTCGGGGACACCATAGGCCTCCTAGCCTCGCTCCCGCGGGAGCCCGGCTCGTGCGATGTGATCCGTGCCCTTGAATCGCTGGGGTGGACCATTGAGGCTGCGGGAAGCCTCTTCGCCAGGGCAAAGGTTTCGGTGGTAGAAGGGCATGGCTTCGTAGCAGCCATACTGCTAGACAACTACTCCGGCGATATTCCTGGACTCGGCGGCGTTCTAGTCAAGGAGAGGGCCTACATGGAAGCGTGCGGCCGGGCCGTCGAGCTAGTAGCCGAAGCCCCAGCCGCGGCGGGCCTACTACTAGTTGCTAAGGACGAGGGCCTCGGCGCCGCCAAGCTTGGCGGTAAAACGCGTTTGAGGGCAGGGGGCGTGGAGATATACGTCGAATCTGAGGCCTTCGCAGCGGCCTGCCACGAGAGCGTTGAGGGGGAGCCCCTACTAGGGGCTCTAAGCAGAGTAGCGGCGGCCCGAGCCCCACCGCTCGTATGCCGCCGCCTCGAGCCAGGCCCTGCGGCCGCCCTGCTCCTCGGGGGCAAAACGGTTATCAGGATGAGGCTTGGCGCTCTCGAGAACAGGGCACTACTCGGAGACCCGGGAATCTTGGCTCTTGCCCCTGCGAATGCCCTGGCCGCTGCCGTCGCAGACCCTGCTGGCAAGGTTGAGGTCCTCCCGGGGAGTCTCCTCGAGGGGCCTGTGACCGTTGATAGCAACTTTGAAGCCTAGCCCTATAGTATGCCCAGGGCTCTCAGGCTCCTCGATGGGGCCTCGGGGCTCCTCGCTATCTCCTCCAGGTAGATCCTTCTAACCTCTTCCACCACTTTGCCCCCGAGGCTCGGTATCTGCCTGTAACCCATGTACTCCCTGAGCCTCTCCGTGGTCCTCGCTATCACCACTATGATATTAGCCCCTATGCTCTCCTCTACGAACTTGAGCGCCTTCTGGCCCGGCGTGCCGGGGAGCGGGTCTAGGAGGGGCTTAAGCCTCTCGTAGTAGACCCTGAAGGCCCACTTGTACCAGCCTGGCCTTCTCAGGCTCCTGTGATCAGTGATCTTCGACTCCATGCCGGGCTTCAGGCTCTCGTCTAGAACGCCCCCAGCGTGGGGCACCCTGGCTATCGTGGCGACTCCCCTTTCAGAGGCCATCCTAGCTATCGTGGCGCCCGGCTCCTGCTCCAGCATGTTGTAAACGAACTGCAGGGCCTCGACCTCCTCGTGGCTAAGCGCCTCCTCCGCGTGCTCTAGCACGTCGACCTCGGGCCCGAGGGCAACGCCAGTGTACTCCGCGAGTCCCTCCTCCTTAACCCTCCTCAGGAACCTGTAGACCCCGCTACGCCTCAACACGTCTAGCGGCGGGTTGTGCACCTGGAGCAGCCACACGCTCCTGGCACCGAGCCTCCTCAGGCTAGCCTTCACGGCCTTGTATAGGTACTCCTCGCTGAAGTCGCCCACAGGCCTCGGCGTGTCGAGCCTATAGCCCACCTTGGTAGCTACCAGGATATCGTCCAGGCCCCTGAGAAGCTCCTCCCCCAGGCCCCTACCATAGATGTCCGCCGTGTCGAAGACCTTAACACCCATGGAGGCCGCCTGCTCCAGGAACCTCCTAGCCTCCCCAGGGTCGACCTCCCCGTACATTCCGGTCACGGAGTAGACCCCGAGTGCTATCTCGCCCTTAAGCCTCCTAGGATCCAAGCCTCGGCCCCCTGCGGCTGAGTGTCCACAGAGGGGTCTACCTCCTCGCACCTATCGGTATATGCGGGGCCGGGGGCCCCTCATTATTAGAGATACTCCAATATTTCCTAATATATACTGGTATTTGCCGCCGGCCTCCCCGGCTATACCAGGCATTACCAGGCGATTTCCACCCTAAAGTAGAGCTGAAGCTTCACGGGGCTTGGAGGCTTTGGCTAGCATTGACTCCTTGACAGTCTTCGCTGTAAGGCATAGCAGGGCGGGGGAAAGGCTGGTCGGAGAGCTGGCCAGGCTGGAGGGCGAGGTGGAAGCGGCTCTCAGGCCCGCCGTGAGGGGGCTAGTGATCCTCTCTACCTGCAACAGGTTTGAGGTGTACGTTGACGGCGAGGTCGACTCTGCGAGGGCCGCCCTCGCCGAGGTCCTACCGGGAAGCGTCTGGCGCATGGTCGAGGTGATGAGGGGCTTCAACGCAGCCAGGCACCTAATGGAGGTCGCGGCCGGCCTGGACTCGGCCATCCTCGGCGAGCACGAGATACTAGGCCAGGTTAGGAGGGCATGGCTGCAATACAAGTCGCGTGGACTCACCACCTGGCTCCTCGACCAGGTATTCCACAGGGCCATGGTCGCTGGCAGGCGGGTGAGGAGCGAGACTGGCATATCACGGGGGAGGGTGGGCTACCCTGAGGTCGCCGTCGACGTTGCCGCTGAGAGGCTTGGAGGCCTCGACGGGGCCGTCGTTGCGGTTGTCGGCGCGGGCGAGGCTGGGAGGGGGATTGTGCTGTCCCTATGCGACCGCTTCAAGCCCTCCAAGCTCATAGTGTATAATAGGAGCGTTGAGAAGGCGAGGCAGGCCGCAGATGCCTGCGGCGGCGAGGCCAGGCCCCTCTCCGACCTCGAGTCGATGCCCAGCGTCGACGTGCTCTTCGTAGCCGTCACGGGCTTCAAGGTTCCGGGGAGCGTAGCGTCGAGGGCCAGGCTAGTGGTTGATATATCTAACCCTCCCGCAGTGGACCCTTCAGCAAACGTGATCGGCTTCGAGGAGGTTACAAGGGTCGCGAGGGCTAGGATAGAGGAGAGGAGGAAGTGGGTTCCCGCCGCTAGGAGGATAATAGAGGAGGAGCTTGGGGTCCTCGCGATGCTGCTCGAGAGGAGCCGGGGCGACGCCGCCGCGTCGATAATCATGAGGTACGCCTATAGCCTCGTAGACGATGAGGTGAGGGCCACCATAAGGAACCTTGAGAGGGGGGTCGACCCCGAGGAGGCGCTGAGAGTCGCCCTCCAGAGCTACGCTAGGAAGGTCCTGCACCCGCTCCTCTCGGCGCTGAGGAAGGCTAGCACCGATGGTAGGGGGGAGCTAGTAGAGCTCGTCTCCTCAGAATACGCTCGGAGGCTGGTCAGGCTTGAGGAGGCCCGTGTATAGGCCTAGGAGGCTCAGGCGGTCCCCCCATGTCAGGGCCCTAGCCGCAGAGGCCCTCCTAGACCCCAGCCACATGATACTCCCCGTGTTCCTCGGCGATGGCATCAAGAAGCCCGAGCCCATAGACACCCTACCCGGGCACCACCGCTACCCGCCCGAGTCCAAGGAGCTGGTAGACTATATAGCCTCGGCCATGGACCTCGGCGTCAAGTCGTTCCTCCTCTTCGCCTACTCGAAGGTGAGGGATAGGATAGGGAGCGCGGCGTTCAGCAGCGGCGGGCCCGTGCAGAGGGCTGTGAGGACTATACGCCGCGAGCTGGGCTGGGAGCCCGTGGTCTTCACAGACCTGTGTATATGCAGTTACACTAGCCATGGGCACTGCGGCGTCCCCAGGGAGCTCCCCGATGGGAGAGTTGTAATAGACAACGACGAGACCCTTGAGGTATACGCTAAGATAGCGGTCAGCCAGGCCGAGGCCGGGGCGGACTTCATAGCCCCCAGCGGCATGATGGACGGTCAGGTGGCCGCGATAAGGGAGGCCCTCGACGAGGCCGGCTTCACAGACGTCGGGATAATGGCGTACTCGGCCAAGTACGCCTCAGCGTTCTACGGCCCCTTCAGGGGCGCCCTGGACTCGGCGCCGCGCTTCGGCGACAGGAGGAGCTACCAGATGGACCCGAGGAGGGCTAGGGAGGCGCTGAGGGAGGTGGAGCTCGACATACAGGAGGGCGCGGATATAGTCATGGTCAAGCCCGCCCTGGCGTATCTAGACGTTATAAGGCTCGTGAAGGACGCCTTCCCCTGGGTCCCCCTGGCAGCTTACAACGTCAGCGGAGAGTATGTAATGGTTAAGCTCGCCGGCAGCAACGGCGTCGCCGACTACAACACGCTCATGATGGAGGTCCTAACCGCGATAAGGAGGGCCGGCGCCGACATAATAATAACCTATCACGCCTTAGAGGCTGCTAAGCTGATCAGGGAGGGCTTCAACCCGTTCTAGGGGGTGCGCCGGGCGCCTTGGAGGGGTGGGAGAGAAGCAGAAGCCTCTACGAGAGAGCCCTGAAGCTCTTCCCGGGAGGCGTTAACAGCCCTGTCAGGGCGCTGGTAGAGCCTCACCCCTTCTACGTGGAGAGGGGGGAGGGCGCCTACCTCTACACCGTTGACGGCGCTAAGCTGCTCGACATGGTTCTCGGCTACGGCCCGCTAATCCTAGGCCACAGGCACCCAAAGGTCATGGAGGCTATAGTCGACGCCCTGGAGAGAGGATGGCTCTATGGGGCGCCGAGCGAGGCAGAGGTGAGGCTTGCAGAGAAGATACTCGGCTACGTGAAGCCCGGGGGAATGGTCAGGTTTGTGAACAGCGGGACAGAGGCCACAATGACGGCTATAAGGCTGGCCAGGGGGTACACGGGGAGGAGGCTCATAGTGAAGTTCGACGGCTGCTACCACGGGAGCCATGATAGTGTTCTCGTGGCGGCTGGGAGTGCTGCCGGCGAGCTGGGCGTGCCCGCCAGTGAGGGCGTGCCGAGGGAGGTCGCAGGCCTAACGCTCGTAGCCCGGTACAATGACCTGGAGTCCGTGGACAGGCTATTCGAGAGGCACGGCGACGACATAGCAGCTGTTATAGTTGAGCCCGTGGCGGCCAACATGGGTGTCGTGCCACCGGTTAAGGGGTTCCTGGAGGGGCTTAGGAGGGTGACCAGGGAGAGGGGAGCCCTCCTCATATTCGACGAGGTCGTGACCGGCTTCAGGATAGCTATGGGCGGCGCCCAGGAGTACTACGGGGTCGATGCCGACATAGTCACCCTCGGCAAGGTGGTCGGCGGAGGCCTCCCGATAGGCGTCGTCGTAGCCGAGAAGAGGATTATGGAGAGGCTCGCGCCATCGGGCAAGGTATTCAATGCCGGCACCTTCAACGCCCACCCCCTGGCCATGGCGGCGGGCCTGGCCACTATAGAGGTGCTGGAGAGGGAGGGCCTCTCCAAGGCTTCGAAGTTCATGGGCGCCGTGGCCGAGGTCCTAGCCGAGGAGGCTGGGAGGCTGGGGATCCCCCACGTGGTCAACAGGGTTGAGAGCATGGCTCAGATATTCTTCACTGAGAGGGGCTCCGTGGAGAACGCTGAGGACGCGAGGAGCAGCGACCAGAGGCTCTACAAGGCCCTTCACAGGGAGATGCTCAAGGAGGGGGTCTTCATAGCGCCCAGCCAGATGGAGGCCCTCTTCTCTTCGAACGCCCACGGGGACGGGGAGGCCGAACTCTTCGCGGAAGCTTATAGGAGGGCCCTGAGGAGGGCGGCGGGGAGGTGAAGCTGAGGCTAGCCACGAGGCCCAGCAAGCTGAGCCTGGCCCAGCTGTGGGAGGCCGTAGAGTACCTTAAGGCTAGCGTGAAGGACCTGGAAGTCGAGGTTGTAAAGGTCTCGACCCTCGGGGACAAGGTGAGGGATAAGCCTATACACGCGATAGGCAGGATAGGCGTTTTCGAGAAGGAAGTCGACAAGGCCGTCCTTGAGGGCAGGGCTGACGCCGCTGTCCACAGCATGAAGGACCTTCCCTCCAGGCTCCCCGGGGACCTGGAGATAGTATTCGTGCCTCCCAGGGGCGACGTGAGGGACTCGATCGTGCCGCCCCCGCCGCCCGGAGGGCCTGGAAGGGGGGCAAGGATTGGGACTAGCAGCGTCAGGAGGACCGCGCTCACCAGGCTCTACTACCCCGAGGCAAGGGTCGAGGTCCTTAGGGGCAACCTGGACACGAGGCTTAGGAAGCTCAGGGACGGCCTCTACGACTACATCATAGTCGCGGAGGTCGGTCTCAGAAGGCTGGGGGAGCGGGTCGACAGGCTGGCCATGGACCCCGACAGGTGGCCCCCCGCGCCCGGCCAGGGGCTCATAGCTGTCGTGGCTCCCAGGGACTCGCCCGTGGCCGAGGCCCTAAGAAAGGCGACTCACAAGCCCTCCCACGCCATGGCCGAGGCGGAGAGGGGCCTCCTGGCGGGCCTCGGCGTGGGATGCCGGCTGCCGGTGGGCGGCTACTCCTACATCAAGGGCTCCACTATAGTCGTGAAGGGGGCCTACATAGACCCTGAGAGGGGGATCGAGTGGGTACAGGCTAGGGGCGACCTGGAGAGGGCCAGGTCTGTGGGCGAAGATGCGGGCTCCAGGCTGCTCAGGATGCTGGAGGCCAAGGGGCTCGTCTAGCCCCTGCAGGCCTCCACAGCCGCTTCCAAGAGCGCCCTCACGCTGGGCTCCCTAGCCTCGACCGGCTCCACCCCCAGGGCCCTCCTTGCGGCCTCCGCGGTGGAAGGGCCTATGACCGCGATCCTCGAGGCCGGCCTGCGGCCTGAGAGGCCCTCCGCCATAGCGTGGGCCTGGAGGGGGCTAGAGAGCGCGACGACGTCAACGATGCCCTCGGCGGCGAGCTCTGCCGCTAGCAGCGAGTTGCCCCTCAAAACTATGTTCTTATAGACTACTACCTCGCTCGCCGAGCCCAGGGCTTCCAGCAGCCTCTCATAGCTGGGCGACGGGTTCGAAGCCCTGAGGACCACTGCGGGGCCGCTCCACCCCCTGAGGGCCTCGGCGAGGGACTCCACTGTCTGGCCCGGCGCGTGGAAAGACCTCCCAGCGCCTAGGAGCCTCCTCGCCTCGCTCTCGGTCCTCCTCCCCACGGCTGCCACCACGGCGCTCCTGAAGGCGTCGATCACCTCGCAGGCCACTCTGTGCTCCGCCGCGTCTAGGATTAGGAGCCTCGGGGCCCTGGGGCTCGTAACCACTACCAGGGCCCCCGGCCTGTAGGCTTTGAGGAACTCTAGGCTAGCCCCCTTCACGGGCTCCAGGGTTATCAGGGGGAGCCAGTGCACCTGGAAGGCCTGGGGAGGCGGTTCAGGGCCTGTGTAGAGTACCCTGCAGCCTCGCAGCGACACCAGCGGCACCCCCCAGTATGAAGACGCTGGGGTTGCCGTACTCGCCCCTCCTGTAGGCTTCTAGAAGGTCCCTCAAGCTGCCCACTATGACCCTCTCCCCCTCCATTCCCCCGCGGTAGACCACGACCCCGGGGAGCTCCCAGCCTCTCGCCGAGGCCGCGGAGGAGAGGACCCTCTCGGCGAACCTCGCACCCATCAGGACTACCAGCGTGTCAGAGTGCTCTAGGTGCCGGGCGAGGCCTTCGTTGAATGAGCCGCCGGCGAGGGTTGCGGTGGCGACTGTGTACGAGTGGGAGCCTAGCCTCGAGCCCAGAGCCGCCATGCTACGTGAGGCCGCGTAGACGTAGCTCGGAACGCCCGGGACCACCTCGCACTCCACACCACGAGAAGCTAGGTAGAGGCACTCCTCCTCGCCCCTGCCGAAGACGAGTGGGTCGCCGCCCTTGAGCCTGACAACCCTCAAGCCCCGGGAGGCCAGCTCGAAGAGAAGCCTGTTGATCTCCTCCTGGCTTGGCCCGGAGCCGCCGGGCTCCTTTCCCACGTAGTACAGCTCGGCCCCTCGAGCCTCCTGCAGGACCTCTGCGGGGACCAGCCTATCGTAGACCACGGCGTCGGCCCTCCTAACCTCTTCGAGCCCCCTCACCGTTATGAGGCCAGGGTCGCCGGGCCCGGCGCCCACAAGAACCACTTTACCCGCCATCAGCGCGAACCTCCTAGCCCACCTTCAGCTATAGCCTGTGTGGATTACAGGGTAAAGGCTAATCTATAGCGCCCTGGGGGGTCTACGCGGCCGGGTTCCTTTATTGGTTGTGGTAGGGCCTTCTTGTGTTCTGGCGGGGTGCCCGGGTGGATGAGTTACCTGCTCTCTCCCAGGAGGCTCGCGCTCAGCCAGTTCTTCATAGTCCTCTACTCGGCCCTCGCCGCAGTTCTGGGGCGTGGCTGGCTGACCTTCGCCCTGATACTAGTCCTAATCATCGGCCTCGCACTCTTCCAGGCTAGGAGGTCTAGAGGCCCCCTCGGCGCTAAAGCTAAGCCGGAGGAGGTGGAGTCGGGCAGGCTGCTCTACGCCGAGGAATCGGTCAGGGACCTTCAGCTGGGCGATGAGGGGCTAGCAAGGGACTTCGAGTCCCAGTCGAGGGCTATACTAGCCCTTAACGCGGCCCTCCTAGTGGGGCTAGTGTACTTCGTCGTGTTCTGGAGGGCGCTCGACCCCCTCTACTACTTCTTCAAGGACAACGTTATCGACAACGACATCGCGGCGCACTTCCTAGCCTTCCTCACCTACCTGGAGGGCTACTTCGTGATATCGACGGCCGCCTTATTCATAGCCTCGAGGAGGATAGGCTTCATAACGATGCTGAACATGCCCTCCTCCTACAGGGTGACTGAGAAGGGGATAGTCTACAAGGGGCTCATATCCACGACAGCGATACCATTCCCCCTGCCCGAGGGCGTCGAGGTAAGGCTCAACGAGAAGAGGAAGTTCGTGGAGCTGGTTAGGAGGGACGAGAAGGCTAAGACTGTGACGGTGTTGAGGCTCTATGCTAGGAACCCGAAGAGGCTCTACAGCCTCATAAGGAGGCACGGGCTGGGCGAGAAGGGCTAGCCCTTCACGGCAGAGTAGACCCCCCTCGGGGGGCCCACGTAGATCACGGCCCCCCTGAGCCTCCTAAGCCTGAACCTCTTGACCAGTACCAGGACGTCGGGGCTCCCGAGGTTGACCGGCCTCTCGATCCCCTCAGCTATGACCTTCACCGCCTCGTCTCTCGAGACCTCCCTCCCCGAGTCCTCAAGCCTCCCCTCAAGCCTGATCGCGTAGCTCCCCGGCGGCGCCCTGGACAGCAGCTCCCTCACAACTCTCGCAACCTCGCCCAGCTCGGGGGGCGACACGACGCGGTGTACAGGTATGGCCCTGAGTATCACCGTGCCCTTCGGCAGGGAGGACCTGAGGTCCTCGACTGCCTGCACCGGGTCATCGTAGTCGACGCTCAGAAGCATAACGTTGAAGTGGGCCGCTACGAGCCTGACCCTCCCTTTCAGGGCTGTGCGCAGGTCCTCCAGGGCGAGCCTCCTACCGCCCCACACGGGCAGGTGGGTCACCAGTAGGTTAACGGTGTCCAGCTCCCCCACGATTCCACCCGCTACTCTCTCGGAGTATCGGAGTAGAGGGTCTATAACCGCGGCCGCTGGAAGCAGGATCCGGCTTCAACGCTTTAGCCTAGCCCAGGCTATAATCCTCTACGCGACTCGATGAGACCCGGGCCAAGTGCATAGTACAACCCCGGGGGTGGGGGCTTGTGAGGGTGCTCGCTGTCAGCGATGTCCACTATGAGTTCAAGGTCTACCGGGGGGTTGACGAGAGCGTTGCATGGAGGTGGCTGTTAGAGGTGGTAGACAGGCATGCGCCAGACCTCCTGGTCTCGGCGGGGGACTGGGGGGAGGCTCTAGGCCCTCGCGAGCTAGAAGAGCTTCTAGACAGGGTTGTAGTGCTAACTATCTATGGTAATCACGACCCGGTGGACCTCTTGAGAGACTACCGTAACAAGGCCTCAAGCCTGCCAGTGCTGCTGAGGGACGGCATACCGGTGAACTACAGGGGCGTCGTCGTGGCCGGGATCAACGGGATAACGTCTATGAGCGGGAGGCCTAAGAGGGGCGTGCCGAGGAAGAGGCCGGAGGAGTACCTGCTCGCCGCGAGGATGCTGGCAGGCCGCAGAGTAGACGTTCTCCTCATGCACGAGGTCCCAGCTCTCAGAGGCTTATACCCCCGCCTGAGGGTTGGTAGGGGCCAGGTAGCCGCCTTGGAGGCGATCAGGATCGTGAAGCCCAGGGTGGTTGTTAACGGTCACCTGGACTGGTCGTGCCATACCGTGGCAAGGCTCGACTGGGGCGGAGGCTCCTCGACCCTCTACCTCAGGGTCGACTCCAGCCAGCTCCACAAGTGCTACGCTATAATAGACTTTGAGAGGGGGGTTGTGGAGGTCCTCAGGGACGGGGAGCTGGTCGAGGAGGCTGAAATCCCGGGTGTCAACTTTGGCTAGGCCCTACACATTCACGTTCACGACGGGAACCGTGGACGGGAGGATCGCGAGCGCCGCCGGCTACTCCCTCTTCAGCTGTGAGGAGGACTTCGACCTGCAGCACCGCTACAGGCTTGAGGCCGACGCCGTCATGGTGGGAGCTGGCACCGTGAGGGCGGACGACCCGAGGCTCAACGCGAGAAGGGTTGAGAGGGGGCCCAGCCCCTTGAGGGTAGCCGTGGATAGCAGGCTAGACGCTGTCACGCCGCGCTCGAGGATGGCTGGGCCAGGGGCCGTCGTCTTCACTACGCGGAGGGCTCCCCGGGAGAGGGTTGAGGCCCTCAGGAGGGCTGGGGTAAGGGTGTACGCTGCCGGAGACGAGTCCGTCGACCTTGTGGAGGCCGTCAGGATTCTAAGGGAGGAGCTGGGGGTCAGAAAACTCATGGTCGAGGGAGGCGGGAGGCTTATATGCTCCATGCTGAAGCTCGGTCTCGTCGACGAGGTCAGGTACACGGTTGCCCCCTACATTCTGGGGGGCGGTGTGGGCCTCGCCCACTGCAACGA
>JALUAM010000011.1 GCA_027051095.1 Acidilobaceae archaeon
CGGGGGGAGGCCAGATCCATGACACGGGCTACGTTGTCATAGGCGGGCAGAGGTACAGGATCGTGGACGTGCAGAAGGTCGGCGACGTCATAGTGCACGTGGCTGACCGAGACGTGGCGGCTGAGCCAGGTGTCGAGGTGTACATGGAGCTCGATTGGGAGAGGAGGTACGCGATAATGAGGCACCACACTGTGACCCACGTTCTCATAGCCGCCGCTAGGAGGGTCCTAGGTAGCCATGCATGGCAGGCGGGCGCCGAGAAGACTGAGGAGAAGGGCAGGCTCGACATAACCCACCATAGGCCCTTGACCCGCGAGCAGGTGAGGAGGCTCGAGGAGGAGGTGAACAGGGTGATAAGGGAGAGGAGGAGGGTGTGGGAGGAGATGGTTGACAAGAACGTGGCAGAGGAGAAGTACGGCTTTACCATTTACCAAGGAGGCGTGCCTATGGAGAGGAAGCTCCGGCTGGTTTTCGTGGAGGGCTGGGACGTGGAGGCGTGCTTCGGCACACACGTAAGGAACACGGGGGAGATAGGCGGGTTCAAGATAATCAATACTCAGAGGATACAGGACGGCGTAGTGAGGATAGAATACGTGGCGGGCGACAAGGTAGCTGAGTATGCATCTCAGCTCGAGGAGAAGCTTGAGAGGGTGGCAGAGGTCCTAGGCGCCCCTAAGGGCATGGAGGTGGAGAGGGCCGAGAGTGTGAAGGCAGTGATGCAGGAGGCCCAGGAGTCTCTTAGGAGGTATAGAAGTGCGTGGGCCAAGGCGCTCGCCGAGAAGGCCAGGTCGTCTCCAGCTATAGCCGGTGTCAAGCTAGTTGTCGAGGAGGCCCCGGAGAGGGATAGGAAGGCGCTCCAGGAGGTGCTGAAGACAGTCACGTCCAGGGTCCCCGAGGCGCTGGTGATACTGATCGCGGAGTCAGATGGCGGCACGATGCTTGAAGCGGCAGCCGGCAGCTCGGCATCGGAGAGGGTGGATGTGGCGCGCCTGGTGAGAAGTCTGGCAGAGGCCCTGGGCGGCAAGGGAGGGGGCAGGGGTAGCTACGCCTCCGCTAGGCTCCCCGGCAAGCCGGAGGCCGAGAAGGTTAGGAGGAAGGCTGAGGAGCTCCTGGGAAGCCTCGGGGAGGTGTAATAAGCTTAGCCTCATAGCCGGCATATAAGGTGTTAAGCGTAAATCGGAAGGATAGTAGCCACGCCTTTTAAGCCCCAAGGGTGGAGCCGATGGTCTTCCCATTCGCGTCGGTGACAGACTTCAACATAAACTTGACCGAGGAGCACGAGCTCTTCAGGAAGTCTGTGAGGGAGTTCGTGGAGAATAAGGTGATGCCTAGGTGGCAGGAGATAGAGAGGACTAACAGGATCCCCCAGGACCTGCTAGACGAGATGAGGGAGCAGGGCTTCTTCGGCGTGGGGATACCCGAGGAGTATGGCGGCCAGGGCGGCGGGCAGCTGATGACGGCTATCATGATAGAGGAGCTTTCCCGCGCTGTGCCTGCCCTCGGCGTGACCATTGGCGTTAACCACCTGTTCGCTGTGCCGATACTCCTCTTTGGCACGGAGGAGCAGAAGAAGCGCTATGTGACGCCGATAGCCCAGGGCAAGGCGAGGGGCGCCCACGCTAACACGGAGCCTGGAGGAGGCAGCGACGTAGCTGGCATACAGACGAGGGCCAAGAAGGTCAACGACCACTACGTGATAACCGGCAGGAAAGTGTTCATAAGCGGGGCCGCGGACGCCGACTACCTCGTCGTCTCCGCTAGGACCTCGCCGCCGAGGGAGGATAAAAGGTGGTGGGGTATCAGCGTATTTATAGTAGAGAAGGACTACCCCGGCCTTAAGATAGGCCAGCAGTTCAAGGTAATGGGTATGAGGGGAGAGCAGCCCTACGAGGTCATACTAGATGAGGTCAAGGTCCCCGCCGAGAACCTGGTGGGGCCCGAGAACGAAGGCTTTAAGGTGATAGTGACGACCTACGACCACACTAGGATAGGGATAGCCGCTCAGGCCGTCGGCATTGCCCAGGCTACGTTCGAGAAGGCCCTGAACTACGCGCTCCAGAGGGAGACATTCGGGCAGAGGCTGATACAGCACCAGATGATCATACAGAAGCTGGCTGACATGTATATGAAGCTCGAGGCAGCCAGGCTTCTAACCTACTGGGCCGCCAGCCTCGCAGACCAGGGCAAGAGGGAGTTCATAGTTGCTGCCAGCCTCGCTAAGGCGTTTGCAACCGAGGCCGCCGAGTGGATAGCGAGACAGGCGATCCAAATTCACGGTGGCTACGGGGTGGACGTGGAGACGGGTGTTGAGAGATACCTGAGGGACGCCATAATAACGACTATCTACGAGGGCACCAACGAGATCCAGAGGCTGACGATAGTTAGGCAGCTGGTGAGGCAGGCCTTCGGGCTGAAGATATAGAGCAAGGGTGTAGCAGCGCCTAACCCGGCCCGCTCCTCAACACCGGTTTAACGCCCAGCTTTTACGGCCTCTCGGAGAGCTTTATCAGCCTGGTCAGCCCTAGGGGGTCGGCTAGGACCTCGGAGTCGCTCTCGGGCCTCCACGAAGGCAGGTTTGTCAGAGCGTACGCCTCGCTCGGCGAGAGGAGCAGCGGCGAGAGGCCCGGGGGCAGGCTGCGGGCCTCCCTCTCAATCCTCTCGAGGGGCTCTACCCCCTCGAAGCCGGGGTCCACGACTATAAGCGTAGAGCCGTTCCTGACTATGGTGGCCTCGGAGCCCCTCAAGTCTATGTAGCCTTGCAGCCTGGAGGCAGCGGCAGCCGCCATATTTGAAGCCCTAGGGGCGCCTCTCTCGACGCACCTGCCCGCGGCCTCTATGACTGCAAGGGAGGCTTCAAGCGCCTTCATGGCCTCAGCCTTCCTCGGCCCCCCACTGCCATAGTAGAATATAAGGTAGAGGTTGACGTCGGAGGAGATAGAGTGGAGGTAGTCCAGAGTGAAGGTGTTGTGCTCGAGCCCGGTCATGCACCCCGGGGAGCTTATAGCCATGAGACTGAGAGGCCAAGTGGGGGGTGCAGCGAGCCCGCCGGCCTCTAGAAGAGCCTCTAGGGCCTCCCTCGCAGCCTTCCACGACTTTATGATGGCCCAGCGGAAGCTCCCGAAGTAGACATCGCTCCACGCAGACTTCAGAGTGTCCTTGGCCACAGCTAGCCTAGCCCTCGAGATTCCACCCATAACTCCCCCTCCCGCCCGGATAGGGGTATGGACTAGGGGTCACGTATAGTGTTTCAACCCTCCCCGGCGACTCAGGGGGTGAGGCGGCCGCCATGGGCAGGCTAGAGGTCAAGGTCCTCGACGGCACGCCGCCCCCAGCCTCGAGAATGATATCCCCCTACCTAGTGGTATGCGGCGACACCGGCGAGGCCGTCATGATAGACTCTGGCTCTAAGACCTCCGCGGGCCTCCTAGCCGACCAGGTGAGGAGCGAGGGTGTCACGCTGAAGGCGATTATATTGACGCATATACACTTGGACCACGGTGGCGGCGCCGGGAGCCTCTACAGGATGCTGGGCTCCGTGGAGAGGGTATACGTCCACCCGCGGGGAGAGAAGCACCTAGTGGACCCATCAAAGCTGTGGAAGGCGTCTAAATCGTTCCTAGGCCCCTACGCGGACTACTTCGGAAAGCCCGAGCCCCTCCCGCCGGAGGCTGTGAAGCCCGCCGGCGACGGGGAGGAGATAGAGTTCTGCGGCGGCAGGTTCAGGGTAATACACACGCCGGGGCATGCTAGCCACCACATGAGCATACTGCTTGAGGGCGAGGGCGTCTTATTCACGGGCGACTCCGCGGGGGTATCAGTGGTGGACGAGGACGGCGTGACCAGGGTTGAAGTGCCTACCAACCCTCCCCCCTTCAAGCCTTTACTCTACTATGAGAGCCTACTCAAGATGATGAGGGTCGGCGGCTTCGATAGGGTCGCGCTGGGCCACTATGGCTTCGCGCCCGAGGGCAGGTCCTACCTTGAGAGGCACGCGAGGGAGATAATAGATTGGTTCAGGGCCGCCTACGAGGCCTACAGGGGCGGAGCCACCGACGCTTTCAGGCTAGCCGAGGCCCTAGCCCGCGCGCTCGAGCAGGCTAAGAGGGGTCTAAGGGCTAAGAGCCCCCTAGTCAGGGAGTTCTTCTACATGGGCGCAGTCTACGGCCTGTTAGACGCTGCTCAGAGGGGGGAGCAGCTGCCCGCGGTAGCCCAGGTATGAGGCTGTCCCGGCTTGAGGGTGGCGCTGCTCTCCGGGGGCAAGGACTCTTTCTATGCAGCAATGCTCAGGTGGCCCCCCGACGTGGGGCTGGTACTGGTCTACGAGTTCCCTGAGCCGAGCCCACACCTGGCTAACCTAGGCAAGAGCGTGGAGACGCTGACGCTAGCCGGGATACCAGTGTTAGTGGCAAGGTTGCCGAGGGGTAGGGAGAAGGAGGCGACGGTGAAGGTGCTCAGGCTTCTGGGGGCTAGCGAGGTTGTGGCGGGCGACGTCTACATAGAGGACCACTTGAGGTACATGGAGGAGGTGGCGTCTGAGGCGGGTGCGACGCTTCATGAGCCCCTCTGGGGTGAGGACCCCGCAGAGCTGCTCCACAGGATCGTGGAGGCTGGCATAAAGCCTGTAGTCATAGGTGTTAGAGGCGCTCCCGAGGACCTGCTGGGAGCCGAGATAACGGCTGATAACGTAGACGAGCTGGTGGATAGGGCGAGGAGAGGGGGGTGGGACCCTCTCGGCGAGAGGGGAGAGTACCACACTATAGTGAAGCACTCGCCTCTCCACTTGAGGGAGCTAGATTTCGAGGTGGCGGGCAGGGTTAAATCGGGTAAGACGGTGTACCTGAGGCTGATCTAGCACTAAAACGCTTAAAAAACCTAAAGGGGCCAAGGGATTTGAGGAGGGAAAAATCGACGTATGGGGTGGCCACCGGCGATGAAAAAGCATGAGGCCTATGGGCTGCTGGCAGCCGCTCTTCTCCTCCTAGCAGGAGGCGCCGGCCTACTATCAATATCTGTGAGCGAGGCGCAGCTCTCGGAGGAGGAGGCATTCAACCTCTTCCAGAAGCTAGGGTGCACTGCCTGCCACGTGGGTAACCAGCCCCTAGCCCCAGCTCTAAGCTGGGAGCTAATACTTGAGAGGCTCAAGGAGGTGCCGACTAAGTACGGCGGCGACCTAGATGCTTTCGCCCAGGACACGCCATACTATGGCGGCAGGACCTTTAGCAGCTGGCAAGAGTTGATAGAGCAGATGGCTAGGAACGTTGGAAGGAGCCCCGATGACCCAGAGATACAGCAGATATTCGAGTTCTTTGCGGCCTACGCTGGGGTGACGCCTCCCGCAGAGCAGCCGCCACAGGAGACGCCGCCTGAGGAGACCCCGGAGGAGACGCCGGAGGCCCCTGAGGAGGCCGAGGAGGCTAGGGGTATACCGTTTGGGCTAGCCCTCGTTATAACCATAGCCATAGTTGCGGTGATCGTAGCAGTGATTTACATGGTTACTAGGAGGTAGCCCGTTCCACGGCGAACGATATTTATACCCGTGGTATGTGGCGCGTAGGCGCGTGTAAGGGGGCGTAAATCCCCCACTTTTTAAGTGTTGTACACCGTTAAATATAGCCTGAGGGCTAGGGTCATGGAGGGCAAGGGGAAGGTTGCTGAAGCGGGGAGGGGAGCCCTCTTCCTTGTGGCAGTCTGGGCGTTCATACTCGTCAGCGTATGGGTTGGAGTCCTCCTCCTAATGGTGTCGAGGGGGTTGTACAGTGGCTCCTGAAGAGGAGGGCATGATATACGAGTTCATATGGATCGGCATGGTCATAGCTATACTCGCGGGCTTCGCGGCCAGCCTCGGCTATTACAGCTTCGTCATGGATATAAACCCTGCCTGCGAGGCCTACGTGGCCACCGAGGACCTGCTAGCGGATATAAGGGAGAAGGCTGAGCAGGGGGGTGTTGTGGAGGTAGCCCCCGGGATCTACGAGGTCTACATTATAGGTAGGCAGTTCGTGTGGATACCCTCAGAGATCGTACTGAAAGACCCGAGGGAGGTAACGTTCTACGTGGTAGCAGAGGACGTCATACACGGGTTCGAGATAGCGGGGACTAACGTGAACTTCATGATATTCCCGGGCTACGTGGCAAAGTTCACCTGGTACCCGCCGAGCGACATGAGCGGCGAGTTCCTGATGGTATGCAACGAGTACTGTGGAGTGGGCCACCAGTTCATGAAGGGCGTCCTAATTATTGAGAGGAGCGGCGGCGAGGCCCTAGAGAGCGGCGGCTCCGAGGGGCTGCTAAGCAAGCTAGTAAACGTTCTCACTATTACGGTTGCATACGAGCCCTTACAGAAATCCTGAACGCATTTACCATAAATCTATAGTCTCCCCACTAAAGTATATGTTTTACGGTGTTTAACGGTGAGGATTAGGTACCTGCTCTTCGTGGTGCTAGCTCTTATAGCGGGGTTCGCAGCTAGCGCTGTAGCTGGCCTCCTAGTCTCGGACTACATATTTGGGAGGGCCGACTTACCTGAGGCAAACGAGTATGTAGGCATAATCGAGCTCGGCTTCGAGGTGCAGGAAATCACTGCCATGTCGACTGGCGGCGAGGTCACAGTCCCGGTCAAGGGTAAGGTCAACATAGTGTTGCCACAGTACGTTCACTGCCCAGACATATGCCACTGGGAGACCAGCATACTATCATACGTCCTTGAGAGGCTAGTGGAGGAGGGCCTGCAGGACAAGGTAGTGATCATAACGTTGGGAGTGAACCCGTACTACGAGACCCTCGAGGACGCAAGGAACTACCTCCAGGCTAGGGCGGGGAAGTTCATGGAGCAGGGTATAACGTGGCTGTGGATACAGGATGACCTAGGGACTATGAAGAAGCTGTGGGCAGAGTACCGCTTCCTAGTCAAGCCCTATTGCGTGAAGGAGGGGGGCGAGGTCCTAGACCTACCTGTGGATCTGACCCCCAGTGATGTGGAGAGGTATCTAAACGAGTGCGAGTTCCTCGGGGTAAACCATACGGGTGGATTCGCGATTATAGACGCGAATGGCGTATACAGGTACTTCATTACGCCCACTGATAAGGGATGGGTCGACGGACAGAGATACGTGGCGGAGGCTATCTATAACAAAGTAGTCCAGCTTATAGAGGAGATGGGGTGACGGTGTATGACCCGTGGCGGGCGCGGCAAGCTACGGCTGGAGCATGGCAGGCACGAGTCCGACAGGTCCATGCTAGTCAAGCTAACGCTCTCTATATTCACCCTCATGTTCATGGCAGGCCTCCTACTCTCAACTAGCCCTGAGGGAGCCCTCTCAATACCCTTACTCGGCTCGAAGGGCGGCTACTCTGAGCTGCCCAGGATAACCAGCCCCGACGAGTACTGGGATGTGGTGGCCAGAGAGGACAGGGTCATGATGTACTTTGCCCAGGCTCTCTGCCCCGGCTGCAAAAAGATAGAACCCTCTATCAAGAGGCTCGCCAGCGAGATGTCCTCGGAGATCGCTGTGTATAAGGTCGACCTTGACGCTATAGCTGAGAGGTACGGCTACAGGGGGCTTCTAGACTTCGTGGGTAGCCTGGGCGTTAGGGGGACCCCAACGCTTATAATCTACATTAATGGCCAGGAGGTTGCGAGGCACGAGGGCACGTTCGGCTGGGGAGACCAGTATAGGCCTCTGAGGGAGTTCGTGGAGGCGGCCCTCGAGGGCAGGGAGTTCGAGTCTCTAACCCCCTCAGGCGTCACGACCGGCCTCGACGCGCTGGCAAGAGCCACGTCGCCCCTGGAGACCGCGCTCCTGCTAGGCGCTAGCCTGCTATTCGGCCTAGTAGCGGCTGTGTCCCCTTGCAGCCTGCCTATGGTGACGGCGTTCGCATCTATGAGCGACGAGTCCAGGAGGTTCAAGGGCTTCGTGGGGACCCTAGCCTCGGTAGCCGCTATATCCTTCGCAGCCGGCTCGATACTAGCCCTCATATACGTCGTCGGCAACTACCTGGTCCCCGTGATAAACCCGGGAGTCGTGCTGATATACCTGGCGTCGGCGTTCATAATGGCCTGGGGCCTCATGAGCCTCGCAGGCAGAGAACCAGTCCTAGCGTTTTCCAGCAGAGCCAGGATGATGCTGCCAGTGCTGGGCCTCCAGTGCAGCCTACCCTTCCTGATAGCTGTCGTGGCGCTAGCGGGCAGGGCGCCTCACCTAGCACTGGGGGCCTCCCTGCTATTCGCCGCCGGCTACGGGCTACCATACGCCCTCGCAGCGTCCTTCGGGGGAGGATTCATAGCCAGGATAACCTCCATGGCGGGCCACAGGCCAATGCAGATCCTTCAGGGCCTAGTACTGGTGGCGGCCGCGGCCTACCTGTACTGGACTGTGGCAGACAGCCTCGTCAAGTAAAAAACTTTTTCCTAGGAGAGTAGGGCTACCGGCTGCCGGCCCCCCTTTCGGCCACGTTAAGAGCCCACACGTTTCTGACGCCCCTCAAGCTCCTCAAGTTTTTCACTAGGGTAGATATCATGCTGGCGCTTCCCGAGACCACGGCTATGTTGAGGCATAGCTTGTCCGTGAGGTGCTGGTGGTAGAAGGCTCTGATGAGGGGCTGGTATCCGTGTATAAGCCTTACAACTCTCTCATCAACGCTAAGACTCTCGTCGTGGTCAGTCACTATTATCAGTATGGAGGTGATGTCAGAGTCCGGGTCCACGGCGGGCTCAGATTCTATGTGCTCCCTTATCAGCTCTCTTATCAGCTCTGAACGGCTAGCATAGCCCTTAAGCTCCATATAAGCGTCTAACTTCTTCAACAGCTCATCGGGTATCGATATGCTTATAATGGTCAAGTGCGCGCCCCCGCCTTTACTAATAGGCCTCCCACTGTTAATAAGTTTTAATAATAATACCCCATAGACTTAGCAACTCTGTTTATTAGCTGGGCTGGCCTTAACTTGCTGGCTTGGGGTATGCTTAAATGCGCGGTGGAGAGCAGCTATTCTGGGCAGGCCTAGGCGTTTCGTCGCTGGCAGCGCTGGTAGACGCATGGCTAGGCCTAGTGGGCGCGGCGGGTTATATACTAGCGATTATAGGCGGGATGCTGCTGGGCAGGTTCATATTTATTGTTAGGGGGAAGAAGAAGTTCACCCCCGACATCCTGATGTCCGCTGTGGCCATAGCTACCAGTCTCACGGGTAGCTGGGTTGAAGGCGCCATAGTAATGATACTCTACTCCATAGCGGAGACTATGGAGGAGGCGGCAGAGAGGCTCGCTATGAGGAGGCTCACAAGCCTCATACGCCTCATACCAACCCATGTCGAGGTGCTTAGGGGGTCTAGAGCCGAGAAGGTGGAGCTATCATCCGTCAGGCCGGGCGACATAGTGCTTGTGAGGAAGGGGGAGACCGTTCCTGTAGACGGTGTCCTGCTTGACAGGGGTGTCTTCGACACTAGGTTCATAACCGGCGAGCCGGAGCCGGTCGAGCTGCAGCCCGGTGACATGGTCGCAAGTGGCTTCATAAACGTGGGGGGCCCCGTCAAGGTCAGGGCTCTCAGGCTCCCCGGCGAGTCCACACTCCAAAGGCTGGTCGAGGCTAGCCTGGAGTTCCTGGAGAGAAAGAGCAGGGTGCAGACCCTAGTAGAGAGCCTCTCGCCGCCGCTAACAATCTTCGTCCTCTCAGCTAGCCTGGCAGCGTTCGCCCTCTACGGTCTCAAGGGGCTTGTATCCGTGCTAGTGGCTGGCTGCCCCAGCGCCTACATAATATCTTCGTCGACGTCAACGATGCTAATGGTGGCGACACTAGCTAGGAGGGGCGTGGTCGTAAAGGGCGGGCCGCCCCTGGAAGCCTCCAGGAAGGTTAGAGCAGTCGTGCTCGACAAGACAGGCACTCTGACGCTGGGCACGCCGAGGCTTGCCAGGGTCGAGCCCGAGGGGATGGCTGAGGAGGTTCTAGCCCTCGCGGCTTCCGCCGCCCTCGCTAGCCTGCACCCCCTCAGCAGGGCTATAATATCTGAGGCTAGGGCCCGCGGTATATCGCCGAGGCCTCCCTCCAAGGCCGAGGAGCACCCGGGTAAGGGTGTAGAGGCCGTGGTCGATGGTAGGAGGGTGAAGCTTGGCTCTAAGAGCTTTACGGGGTTCCGCGGGGAGGCCGAGTGCCAGGGCCCAATAGTGTACGTATCCGCCGACGGCGTCACAGGCTACCTGTGCTTCGAGGATAAGATAACCGAGGAGGCCAAGGAGGCCATAGAAGCCTTCAAGAGGATGGGCCTCAGAGTAGTCATGGCTAGCGGGGATAAGAGGGAGAACGTTGAGAGGGTTGCAAAGGCCCTCGGCATAAGCGAGTACTATTACTCTATGAAGCCGGACGATAAGGTGAGGCTCGTGGAGAGGCTAAGAAGGGAGAGCGGGGGCGTTGCCATGGTGGGCGACGGTGTAAACGACGTTGAGGCGCTCGCAGCGGCCGACTTGGGGGTAGCGATAGGCAGCATAGACGTGGTGGCTGACGTCGCGGACGCCGTAGTCTCCAATGTAAAGCAGACTGTGGACGTGCTGAAATCCGGTAAGGTCTACTACTCGGCCTTGGTGGCGGCTTTCGCCGTCGCCACGGTAATAAAAGTGGTGGCGATAAGCGGGGGCATCTCGGGGCTGCTACCCCTATGGCTGGTCGCGTTCCTGGGCGACGACGGGTCCACGATAGCCGGCGTTGCCTTATCCGCTGCCGTAATAGCGGCGGGCTTCAAAGGTAGAATCTAGAGGACAAGGCGGATCTCATCCTTCCCCCTTTTAAACCGCCGAGTTTTACTTATGCAAACCGGTGTGCAGGCTTGGATCGAAGGCTCCTCCTAGCTCTGGCCGCCGGGCTTGCAATAGTCCTGGCTATCGTAGGTTATTACACGTTTTCTACTAGCGGTGGAGTCAGCTTCAGCGACGCCTACGCCACCTACACGGGGGCTGTTATCGGGGTGTACGGGAAACTTCAAAATAATAGCGGTGAGAGGGTGTGCATCGAGTCTATAAAGCTAGCTGAGGGGGGAGGAATGTTGAAGGCGGAGCTACATAGAACTGTCAGGGAGGGCAGCATCTATAGGATGATGCCGGCGGGCAGAGTGTGTCTTGAGCCGGGGGAGGAGCTTGAGCTGAGGCCTGGGGGCTACCACATAATGGTGATGCCCGTGGAGAAGGGTGAGGAGGGCTCTAGAGCCTTAGAGGAGGTAGTAAGCGACGGGTACGTAGAGATCGTGGTCGTGCTCAGCAATGGCGAGTCAGTGGAGGTGAGGGCTCCAGTCAGAGGCTAGAGCTCCGAATCCCGGGGCCTCAGTATGGCCACTATCATTCCTACGGGACTCGGAGCTATGGTAGCCTTCCAGGGGCTATTCGCTACGGCCTCGTAGAACTCGCCGGGGGGTTTCGGGTAGAAGGCGTTGTGGAAGAGCGCTGCCCCCCCGCTAGCTAGTTTCCTTTCGAGGAGCCTCAGTATGGGCAGGTAAAGGTGCTTTTCCACGTCGACGAAGGCCAGGGAGAGGGAGGAGTCCTCGAGCGACTCGAGGAACTCTAGCGCATCAGCCTCGACTACGTCTACCTCGACCCTGGTTAGGCCCAGCTTGCCTTTAAGCTTGCGGAGCCGCTCAGCCCTACCGGGCAGCTTCTCGACAGCGTAGACTCTACACTTACCAGCACAGCCTGCTTCAACTCCCAGGGCTATCCAGGCCGTGGAGTATCCCACACCGGCCCCTATATCAGCGAAGACTGTGCCTCCCGAGACTGCATAGGAGAACGCCATCGACTCTAGCACCAGGCCGTCCCCGAAGTCCACTGTGGGGATTCCAAGCAGGTCGCTCTCGGCCTTGATATCCTCTAGTACTCTCAGGAGCTTGCGCCAAGTGTCAGGCCTTGCAAGCCCCGCTTCCACCCTTAAAGGCACCCAGAGAGATACATTCAAAGAAAATCGGTCATATATATGGATTGATAGCGTGTCCGATGCTTTCCGGGGCCCCGGGCGGAGCAGAGCTTTAAAAAGTGTAAATATATAGTTCCGCTATAAATACTGCATAAACGTTTTAGGCCCTTTTTAATTGCTATGTGTTTTAGGCGTACAATTTAGACGCCGGGTGAGGTGCCCCCTGGAATGGCTGTGAGGGTGAGGAGAAGGGACTTCCTGAAGCTGCTTGGGGGTGTAGGTGTAGTAGCAGCGGTTGGGGGCATGGTGCCGCCGCTAGTCAGGTACGTAGTGCCGCCTGTCCTCAAAGGCGAGATGCCTAGGAGCCAGCTCGTATGGGAGGACTGTAGGACTCCCGTAAAGGCCAGCGAGCTCAAGCCAAACACGAACTACATATTCTATTACCCTCTCGTTGACACCCCGAACATACTCCTCAAGCTCGAGACTCCCGACGGCAGACCCGTGAGGATACCGGAGATCAAGGTGCCGGCCACCATGAATGCGGCCTTGGAGCCACCCGCGTGGCTGGACGGCAGCGTGGACCAGGAGGAGCTGAAGGTTGCAGAGAGGATCTCCACGTCCCCAACATTCTACACGTACCCCGGCGGTGTGGGCAAGGACGGCAACATAATAGCTTACAGCGCTATATGCCAGCACCTGGGCTGCCCCTACCCGGCGCTCAAATACTACCCTCCGGGGACGCCAACGCCACCCACCAATCCGCCAGAGGTCGGGGCCAGGGGCGGCGTGATGCACTGCCTATGCCACGGGTCTGCGTATGACCCTGCCAGGGGAGCCATAGTCCTGACTCCACCCACCGTGAAGCCGCAGCCCTACATCAAGCTGGAGTGGGACCCTGCTACCGACGAGCTCTACGCTGTAGACGTTATAGGGCCCACCATACTAGGCAAGGTGTGCAACACCTGCGGCAAGACCGTCGGCCCGAGGATACCGGTAGCCGAGGAGAGGGAGCCTGAGAAGCCCACCTGCTAGTCATCTCCTCTCGGGGGTGGATTATGGTGGCCTCGGAGAGGCAAGGCGGGATACTGAGGAGCGTGGCCTCCTGGATCTATGAGAGGGCCGGGATAGACCATATCCCCTTCTACAGGGTGCCTTACACATACTTCAACTTAGACATGTGGCTGGGGGGTATAGTAGCTGCTAGCTTCTTCTGGCTGGCGATAACAGGGCTTCTCCTGCTATTCTACTACAACCCTGCGGAGCCCCTGGAATCAACCAAGGCAACGATATTCGAGAGGCCCTTCGGAGCGCTGATACTGACCAGCCACCTCTACGCGGCCCACTTCATGATCATAGGCGTGTTTATACACGCATTCAGGAACCTCTTCAAGGGCGCCTACAAGAGGCCTAGGGAGCTTGTCTGGATCCTGGGAGTCCTCACAGGGTTCATGGCGCTGCAGACAGCCTTCTTCGGGTATAGCCTGGCCGGCGACCGTATAGCCGTCGAGGCCGTCAACATAGGCAAGGCGCTGACCCTGAGGGGTCTTGGGGAGAACCTGGGGCTATACATAGTCAACGCGCTGTTCTCCCTCGACCCCGAGACCCAGTACTTCAGGATACTGGCGATACACATACTCTCGGCCACGCTGCTGTTCCTCCTATTCATGCTACACTTCGGGCTCTTCGAGATGCACGGGCCAACACCGAGGGAGGAGGAGACGAAGTGGAAGCTTGAGCCCTCCAAGATCCCCCAGGACAGGCCCGACCTAGCCCCCTGGTTCCCGGTGAACTTCGTGTTCATAATAGCGTTGACGCTTAGCGTCTGGGGCCTCATAGTCCTGGCAGCAGGGCTTGCCCAGAGGTTTGCGGAGCTGCTCCCACCGCTGTTCTCGCCGTATCCCGTGGAGGCTGAGGACTTCGTCCCGAGGCCTCCGTGGTTCTTCCTCTTCGCCTACAGGATATTCCAGTTTACCTTCCTGACGCTGCCTGTGGAGAGCGTGCCTCAGCTGCTACAGCTGATAGTGTCGCTGATACTGCCGCCAGTAGTGCTCATGGCTATACCATTCCTCGACAGGGCTACCAGCAGGCATCCGCTGGACAGGCCCTTGATAACCCTGCTCGGCATGCTCATGCTAGTCTACTTCGTGCAGCTGACGTTCTGGGGCCTGATAGAGGCTGGTAAGCCGTTCGGCCTCAACGAGACGCTAGTGGCCCTGGCCCCGCCTTTCTTCACCGCCACGGGCGGGCTGTACCTGCTCCTGAGGGTGTGGAAGGGCAAGCCGGTAGACCTCCCGATACTCGCAGCTGCCGCCGGCTACATAGTTGGCGGGTCGCTCCTACCCCTCCTCATAGCTATGGCCAGGGGACTTCCAGGCCTCTTCGAGGAGACCGCTACGGGCTTCCTAGGCTTCGCCTTCACAGTTATACTGCTGGCGTGGGTCGCTACAAAGATGAAGGTCGAGGAGCCTCCCAGGGTAGTTCAGAACAGCGACCCCGACGAGTCTATACCGGGCTACCTGCTAGCTGTGGGCGTGCTGGAGCTTGCAATAGTAGTCTACTCGGCGGTAGTGTTGCTAGGCATAGCGGTCACAGACCCGGTCGCATTCGCAATAGAGGCGACTCTATTCACCGGGCTCCTATTACTCGCCGCAGGAGGGCTGGCGCACCTAGTCTTCAGGGCCCTAGTAGCCGATAAGCTGCCTCGCGGGGACTTCGTAACCGAGATAAAGCCGCACATACTGCCCATACTCGCGGCGATCATAGTCATAATAGTGCTCTGAGGGGCCTCCAACGTTAATCGTTCTAGCAGTTGCTACCCGAACGCTTCATAATCTATATATTATATTTTGTTCGTGCTCCCTCGGGTCCTAAGCCGCCGGCGCCCTCTAAGCGGGCTAGCCTCATAGCCCTTAGACTCCTATAGCCACACTGTTGGGGGGCCGCATGCTGGATAAGGCTGCCCTGGCGGCGGCGGTTGTTGGACTGGCCGCCAGCATCGCCGGCTACATAGAGTATAGGAGGGCGCTGCAGGGGGGCTCGCTGATATGCAGGGCTGACGGCAAGCCGGGGGGCTGCGCTAGCGTGTACGTGATACCTCAGGCTGTGATCGCGGGCAGGGTCCACCTGTCCGAGCTGGCACCGCTCTACTTCACAGCGCTCACCATAGCGGCGCTACTATACGTGGTGGCCGGTAACCCGTGGCCCCTGCTGCTGCTCTCCGCGGGCGGAGCACTAGCTGTGCCCTATCTGGTGTATCTCGAGGTAAGGGTTGCTAGGGCTATATGCATGTGGTGCACAATAATGCACCTCTCAATAATAACCACGCTAGCGCTAGCAGCCGCCGCAGCGCTATCGGGCCTGGGAGCCAGCCTCTAGCCCGGAAGCCACGGTAATACAGACAGCTCACCGCCCAGCGGGCATCCCCCTGCTCTCCTCGCGAGAAGGTTTATCGTATCGGCTACCCTTTCAATTCCAAGCGAGGAGGTAAAGGTAGCTGTGTCGCAGGCCTCCTCCTCACTGGAAGAGGCGCTGTGCAGGGCGATAGAGGAGACAGGCAGTATTAAGAGCGCCGCTGAGAGACTGGGGGTTAGATACTACGAGGCCTACTCGATAGCGGTCTCCCGGTGCGGCCACAAGCCTAGGCACAAGGAGAGGCTCACTGAGGACGTCAAGAAGATGATATGCGACATGCTCTCCAAAGGCATGAAGGTGGCCGAGGTCGCTAGAAAGCTAGGAGTCGGAGCGGGCACCGTGGAGAGAGTCAAGGAGGAGTACTGCGGGCTCCCCAAGAAGAGGGCTTGGAGGAGGACCAGCGAGGAGGAGAAGCTGGAGATCTGCAAGAAGCTCGCCGAGTGCTGGGGCACCAGGGGATGCCAGAAGACCGTTGCAAAGGCCACAGGCAAGAGTGAGGCAACTATAAGCAGGATAGCCAGATGGTGTCGAGAAAAAAGAATATTATCATGACTTCACCCATTAACTGTTAAATGAATAAGCGGGTAGCCCGTTAAACCCCCGGATCCGCAGGGAGACGCAGTATTATGTGGAGAAAACAGTCAACTGACTAGTTAACTAGATATGCGGCACCCACGACACTAAGCATTTCCGGGAAGCTAAGACCCAGACCCGATCCTCCAACTACACACCATGATGCTCTAGACCTCCATAACCCGACTATCCAAAAGCTAGACTGCACGTACCCTCCTTTAAGGCTGTCTAGAGTAAAGGTAACACCATCAAACCCTCAACAATACTCAACAATACTCAATGGTATTACAAGTGCACAGTCACATGCAAGCGCGTTAACGGCACAAGCTAGATTAAAGGCTAGAAGCTTCGATACGCGTGTCGGCAAAGGCATCACCATGAATATTGACATGCATATAAATATTATAGAATAATTAAAAATGAGATTTTATTAATAATGGTGATTTATTTTATGAGTATATTATAGATTATTCATTATTCATATAAGGTTACGAATTAGCATATAATCTAGGACGGTGCTTGAAATTATAGGGTGAAGCGTTGGGAGTGCGATCACGAGACTCTCTCTACAGCCTCTTTGAACTCTCTCGGCGTTATAATAATCCCTTCGGTTTCATAGCCATTTTCCTCTAAGAATCGGATGAATTCAAGGTCTATGGTCAAGAAGGGAACTCAGAGTACCTTGGCCGTCGAGTAGTGAAGAGCATCTATGTAGTCTCTATGTCCTTTATGGTAAATTTCGGCTGCTTCTATGTAAGCTCTCGGCGGCGGGTCTACAGCCTTATAAGTTCTTTTGACGGCTTCTAGGCCTAGGGCGACTCTTTCCATACCGCTCGACGGCACTAACCGGAGAATCTTCCACATGGCCTCTACAATGGCTATTTCAAGGTAGAGCACCTCGATTCGTCTGAAAAGGGCTATAGAGGCTAGGACTTCTTCCTCAACGTTAACTCCTAAAGCTGGTAGTAGGAAAGAGGTGTCGATAAGAACCTTAAGTCCTTTTTCCACCCTTCTCTTGCTCTTCAACGCTAGTCTCCTCTAACTCGTTCAAAGTCACCTTGGCTAGTTTTTCCCCGTGAAGGGATAGGTAGATTGCGTCTGGCAGCGGTCTCACTATCATGTAACCGCTTTTAACTTCTATGAGAAGCCGCGAGCCTTCGTTGATTCCAAGGGCCTCAGCTACGCTCTTAGGGATTACAATAGTTCTCTTTTTACCCACCTTCACTTCAATAGTTAGACCCATATTCTAGCACCAGACTTTACGGGAATGCCAGAGTCATAAATAAAGGTTTCATAGCCATGTAAGGTCTGATACTTTTGGAGGGTCTGATATATTTGATGGTCTGGCTTAGAGCAGAATGGTATCACCTTAAATCAAGGGGGCGGCATGGGGAGTGCGAGGAATATAGGTTGCAAGGGGTTCAGTCGAAGTCTTGCGTTGAGGGGTTTGAATATCGTCGTAGAGCGCTTCCAGTGATATATGAGTGCCTGGTCGAGACCTGGGGATCTGAACTACATTGTCGACTGCCTCCCGGACATGATTGAGGGCGCGGGGGCTGCAGGGGAGTTAACCGCCCCTTAACTCCCCCGGCGGCCTTCAGCAGGGGAGGTTAACCGGGGGAGTTAAGTTACCGGGCGGTGGAGGCCCCGGGTTAACCCTGTCTTCACTTAATGGTTGAGTGACTCCCGGAAATCGCTGGGTGGGTCCTGTAGGCCCTGTGGGGCTTTAAGCCTTTGCTCCGCTCTGTGGAGGCCCCGCTACCCCCTGATCCATATTATCTTGTCGTCTCCGGGCCTGGGAGTCCCCCGGCCGTCCCTGTTGCTCGTGGCCACTAGCACACCGCCGTCGGGATGGGGGACTACGTCTCTCAGCCTGCCATACCTACCCCTCATCATGTACTCGTAGCCTAGAACGTCGCCGTTCTCGTTGAAGGCCACCCTGACCAGCATGCTGCCCCTGAGACAGGCTATCAACATGTCACCCTTCAGCCTCCCAAGGCCCTTCCTAACGAATGACGCTCCCGCGGGGGCTATGCTCACGTCTCCAAAGTCTATGACGGGCTTCATTAGGCCCGGCCTCCACTCCCCCTCGAGGCCGGAGGTTATCGGCCACCCGTAGTTGCCTCCAGCTACTATCTCGTTCAGCTCGTCCCTCCCGACGGGCCCGTGCTCGCTGGAGTACATCCTGCCCGTGGGCGGGTGCCAGTCGATGCCCTGGGGGTTCCTATGGCCGTAGCTGTATACAGGGCTGCCATCGAAGGGGTTGTCATCTGGTATCTCGCCGTCTAGGCCCACCCTTAGTATCTTGCCCGCTAGCGAGCCTAGGTCCTGAGCGAGCTCGGGCTTCAACGCGTCGCCGGTCGTGGCGTATAGAGCCTCGTCGGGCCCGATCCTCAGCCTGCCGCCGTCGTGGAGCCTAGCGCCTGGTATGCCGTCTAGTATGACTTCAGTCGATTCCACCGACGTGAGACTCCTGGATAGCCTCAGCAAGAGTATCCTGTTAACAAGGCCGCCCCCCGCCTCGAAGGTGGCGTAGACGTAGAGCTTTCTCTCCCCGGGGAAGTCGGGGTGGACGTCGGCGCCTAGGAGACCGGCCTCGCCTACAGCTGCAACGGGGAGCTTAGCTATGGTCTCGCGGCGCCCCCCCGATATCAGAGAGATTCTGCCGGGCCTCTCAGTAACTATGAGCGACCCGTCCTCCAACGCTACAATGGCCCATGGGACCATGAGGCCCTCAGCAATCACTATATGCTCGAACCCGTCTAGATAGCCCTCCCCGAGTCTCTCGAAACCCGCTTCGCCCTCCTCGCCCTCTTCTCGCACTTCACGCTCTCCGCGCTTCGGTAGCTTAGCTAGCTCGGGGACGGCCAAATATGCTATTAAGGCCAGGGCTCCGCCGGCTATCAGAGCCAGAAACTTCCTCCTAGAGATCGTAGGCAAGCCGGGTTTACCTCGCAGCACCCAAGCATATGGGCCTTAGCGGCATAGTCGTAAAATCGTTGATAATACTTTACTAGGTCAAAAGGAAAGAGGGTTGTATGCCTACTAAAACGCTGGCGATATAAATAGCTGCGGTTCTTGAATGAATGCTGTACCGGTAGGACCTGCTCTACGCTAGTCCGTGAATGGTATCAGAGGTCTGCACACCTCCTCAAAGCCTCCGCTTTAAGAGCTTTTACAACGCTGCGAGGGTCTAGAGCAGAGTTTTTCGTCTCTACGAGGACCTCGTAGACAGGAAGCTGAGGAAGATATATAGGGGGAGTGGCGGGGCAGGGGTAGGCTATGTTATGCTCTACTAGAGCCTCCCCCAAGGCGAGCAATGCCGGGTCTTCGGCTGGCTCCCCTCTGAGCAGCCTAGAGGCGGCCTTCCTCGCATTGTCGACGCTAAGCCCTGCTTTAACGGCGGCTTCGTGGAGAGCCGAGTAGACCTTCCTGGCTTCCCCTGCAATCCATTCGGCGAGTAGGTCCTCGCTTCTCCCGCAAAGGTCTGGCAGGTAGCCTGGCAGGGGGCCTGAGAGGGCCAGCATAGCCTCTAGGCCCACCTTGCACCCGTAGAGCCTCTTATACTCGTCGTAGAGGGCTTCGAAGGCTTGAACATCCATGGGCTCCACCAGCATGAAGGCGGTAGAGTAGCCGAGGAGCCTGCTAACGGCTCTAGCAGTCGCGAAGAAGCCTTCACTCACCGTAACTATAAGCCGCGGCCTGCCACTCCCCTCCTTGGCTAGCAGTCCCGCGGAAGCCTCTAGGCTTGAAAGCGCCCTTTCTAGGTCGCCCTCGAAGAGCAGGTGCAGCTCGTCGACTATAATGAGCTGGGGCTGAGAGATGCGGGAGAGAACCTCGTCTATGATGCCTACGAGCCCTCTGGGAAGCCCCATTGACGCTGCTAGTAACTCACCCGCCTTCTTTAAAAGGATTTCATCGTCGGAGCTGAAACCTAGGAGAGCGTTTAGGCTTCTCCTGCGCGAGTCCACTAGAACACTCCTCGCTTTTAGCCTCCTCATGGCTGCGTACCTAGCTAGCTCGCTTTTGCCTACATTACGAGGGCCGTAGACGATTACAGTGCGAACTCCTCCAAGGAGTTTGGCAAGCTTATCGAGGTCTGCCAGCCTATCATAAAATGCTGTGCCTAAGGAGGTCTTATAGCCGCGGTCTACGAAAACGGCTGAGGCCATGACGGCGCACCGGGCCCTCGAGCCACACAGACCCCATTTACACCCGCTTTAAAGCTAGAACGCCTACACTTATAACCTAGGGGTGAGGTACTCACGGTACGCTGACACGCCTCTAGGCGTGGATGAGGAAACTCCCCTCATCGCCGACCCGCCATCCCAGGTCATGGAGGTCTGCGGTCTTCTAGCACTTATCCCCTGCGCGTAACGCTTCAACCCGGGGTGCGCCTTATTTGGGCGAGCCTCACCCTTGGATTCCTAACTCTGGCGAGTTGGAGGAGATCCTAGAGAAGATGGGCGTTAAGAGCGTGGACGATCTATACAGCGACATACCAGAGAGCGTGAGAATGAGCCCCGACCAGTGGGACTCGCTGCCGATAGGAGAGGGCAGGCCTCTAAGCGAGATTGAGGTTGCTAGGCGCTGGGAGAGGCTGATGGCTAGGGTCAGAAGCTTCAGGGACCCCCCTCCCTTTATGGGCGGCGGTGTGTGGCCTCGCTATGTGCCAGCAGCGGTCAGGTACATCATAGAGAGGGCGGAATTCCTCACGGCTTACACGCCGTACCAGGCCGAGATAAGCCAGGGCTTAATGCAGGCACTCTTCGAGTACCAGAGCCTGATAGCCGAGCTACTCGAGATGGAGGTAGTTAACGCCTCGATGTACGACTGGAGCAGCGCCCTGGGGGAGGCGTTCCTGATGGCTGTCAGGGTGACTAGGAGGAGAGGTAGGGTGCTAGTGCCTGAGACCATGAACCCGCTGCATAGGAAGGTTGCAGAAACCTACCTCTACGGCTTGGGAGTCAGGGTTGAGGGCGTCAGGTGTGATAGGGAGACCGGGCTTATGGATTTAGACGACTTGGACTCCAAGCTAGGCGATGACGTGGCTGCAGTCTACGTGGAATACCCTAGCTACGTCGGAGTCATAGAGGAGAACGCGGCGGCGATCGGAGAGGCCGCTCACAGGAGGGGAGCTCTCTTCGTCATGGGCGTTGAGCCCATAAGCCTTGCGCTACTGGAGCCTCCGGGGAGGCTGGGCGCCGACATAGCTGTCGGCGAGGGCCAGCCTCTAGGCTTAGGCCTCAACTACGGCGGCCCCTACCTGGGGATATTTGCTGTCAGGTGGGAGGGCAGGCTCGTGAGGCAGATGCCTGGAAGGATCATCGGGCTCACGAGGGACGCGGAGGGTAGGAGGGCGTTCGCAATGATACTGCAGACTAGGGAGCAGCATATTAGGAGGGCTAGGGCGACCAGCAACATAACTACTAACGAGGCCCTCATGGCGGTAGCTGCGGCCGCCTACCTGTCCCTGCTGGGCCCTGAGGGGCTGAGGGAGGTAGCCGAGACAACCTGGTACATGAGCCACTACGCGGCTAAGAGGCTCTCCGAGCTACCCGGCGTAGAGTCGCCTCTACTCAAGGCCGAGTTCATCTCGGACTTTACCGTTAGACTTCCTGCTAGGGCCGCTGAGGTTAGGAGAGCGCTGAAGGAGAGGGGTGTCATGGCTGGGATCCCCCTGGAGGGCCACGCGTGGTTTACAGGCAACGACGTGCTGCTGACAGTCACGGAGGTCCACTCTAAGGAAGACGTGGACAGGCTAGTCGAACTAGTGAGTGAGGTCCTGGGGGTGGCGTCTGGTTGACCTGGAGGCAGGCCAGGTGGGAGGAGCCGCTTGTATTCGAGCTAGGCGGGAAAAGCAGGAGGGGCTTCATACCGCCGAGGCCTCCAAAGGAGGTTATGGACTACGTGGGTCCCCTCAGGCTGCCGGAGAAGGTTAAGAGGAGAGAGCCGCCAAAACTGCCTAGGCTTAGCGAGGTGGAGGTTGTAAGGCACTATGTCAGGCTTAGCCAGATGAGCTATGGCGTGGACAACGGCCCCGTGCCCCTGGGAAGCTGCACTATGAAGTACAACCCTAAGATAGCGCTTAAGCTCGTATCCGACAGCAGGCTGGAGTACCTACACCCCCTCCAGGACGACGACACAGTTCAAGGAGTCCTGGAGGCCATGTACAAGGTCCAGAAGTGGCTGTCGGAGATCCTTGGCATGGACTACTGTAGTGTTCACCCGGCCGCGGGGGCTCAGGGAGAGCTGGCTGGTGTGCTAGTGATCAAGAAATACCACGAGCTCAGGGGGCAGGCTGATAGGAAGAGGGAGATTGTGGTCCCTGATAGCGCCCACGGCACTAACCCGGCAAGCGCCGCCATGGCGGGGTTCGTTGTAGTCGAGGTGCCCACAGCGCCCGACGGCAATGTTGACATGGATGCGTTGAAGGCCGCCGTGGGAGAGTCTACTGCGGGCTTAATGATAACAAACCCGAGCACCCTGGGGCTCTTCGAGGAGAGGATACTAGAGATAGCGGAGATAGTGCATTCAGTAGACGGGCTGCTCTACTATGACGGGGCGAACCTCAACGGGATCATCGGGAGGGCTAGGCCGGGCGACATGGGGTTTGACATAGCCCACGTTAACCTGCATAAGACGTTCAGCGTGCCGCACGGGGGCGGCGGCCCGGGCTCGGGGCCCGTATGCGTGAAGAACAGAGAGGTTGTCGACGGCGTCACGCTACAAGACCTGCTACCAGGGCCGAGGATAGTATACGACGAGAGGGAGGGGGCCTATAGGGTTGAGGCGCCGGGTAAGTGGAGTGTCGGCATGCTGAGAGCCTGGATAGCTAACACTATACCCGTGCTATGGGCCTACGTGTACATACTCTCCATGGGGGCCAGGGGGCTCAGGGTGGCAGGCGAGGTTGCCGTTGCGAATACCAACTACTTCCTCAAGCTAATGGAGGATGTGATGGGGGAGTACTATTCGCTGCCCTACGCCGAGGGCAGGCCTAGAAAGCACGAGGCAGTGCTTAGCGCGGAGCCTCTCAAGGATAAGACGGGCGCGACTGCGGAGGACGTGGCTAAGGGTCTGCTGGACGCAGGGTTCTACGCGCCCACTATATACTTCCCTCTCATAGTCAAGGAGGCGCTGATGATAGAGTTTACTGAGAGCGAGACGAGGGAGGCTATAGAGGCCTACGCTGAGAGGCTCAAGGAGATAGCTAGGGCCGCGGCCTCGGGCAGCGGCGAGCATAGGGAGTGGCCTAGGAATACCGCTGTGAGGAGGGTTGACGCGGTCTATGCCAATCACCCTAGGACCGTGACGCCCACGTGGAGGGTTGAGAGGCTGAGGAGGGAGGGCAGGATAGGCCCCTTAAGGTAGGCGGGGGCCCTAGCCTTTCTTCTCGAAGAGCGCGTAGAAGAAGCCTAAGGTGCCGTGCCTGTGGGGCCACGCCCTCATAGTTCCCGGCAGCAGCTCAGACTCGTCGTAGGGCCCCTTAAGCTCTACTAGCTCTGCATATCCACTATCTCCTCGAGCCTGTGCTCGTGGACCCTCCACCTCAGCTCCGGGTTCTTCGCTATCGTGCCAGTGCTGCTGCACGGGGCGTCGAGTAGAACCTTGTCCGCGACCTCCTCCCCGAGGATCTTGGGCGCCTTCCTGGCGTCTGCTCTTATATAAACTCCTGACAGTCAATGACTTTAAAAGAGTTTAACGATTTAAGTAGAAAGTTTATCACTTCCGCATTGATTAGTAGGAGAGGCACGGGCTTCTTAGTAAATAATATAAAATTAATACTAATTTTTTCTCCCTTTTTCTCAGCCCCCTCTAGATAAAGCTTAATTGCCCTTCTCCAGTTCCCCCCCCCAACATTAACTTTAACATACCAGTTTTTATTATATAAATATTCATTTATATTTTTAATAATAACTATTGAACGATCTCTCTTATAGCCTCTTAATTGTATTAACTTTAGTCTACCTATTGATTCCATACTTTCATTACTTATACACATTTCTAATTCAATCTCTATACATGGATAATCGCATCTACTTAGTAGCTTACGAGGCATTTGGTTCATAATCTCTTCACCCCCCTACTATTACTATTTAGCTAATGTTTCAGTAACCATATATATAAGAGCACGTATTTCTTTATAAGCTATACACGGCCTTCAATTGGCATTATTTTCACTATAATAATTATTAAGCGCATTAATAATATCTATTCTATTCTCTAATTGAAGTTGATTATCAATTATGTCATACTGAACATAGTCAACATTGCTTTCGGGTTGCATCCCGGCGGAGCAGTATCTATTATCTTCACAGCTACTCACATTCTCTTTAATATCTTTATCATTAAATTCAAATATTCTAGCTATTATTGGTATTTTTATATACTTTTTAATTTTAATTATTAATATAATAACCATATTATAAACTATTAATGCCAATAATAGTGATACAATATAGATAACCGGAATTAGTATAATTTGCAATTGTTGTAGATTCTCTACTGCCGTGATAACAACGGTTATCATATATTTAAGATTAATATATGATATTTC
>JALUAM010000012.1 GCA_027051095.1 Acidilobaceae archaeon
GCCCAGGGCAGATGGGGTAGCATGAGGGTGGGGGAGCCCCCCGAGATGGGCGGGAGGGAGGACCTCCCGAGCCCCCTAGATCTGCTCATAGCGTCGCTCGTTACCTGCGAGGCATTCATGGCTAGAATGGTTGCGTCAAAGCTGGGGCTGAGCCTTAAGGGCGTGGAGGTCGAAGCGGAGGGCTCCTTCGGCGTGGGCGAGGGGTTGAGGAGCGTATCGATAAGCTTCCGGTTATCCGGTGTCGGCGAGGAGGAGGCTAGGAGGATCGTGGAGATGGTTAGGAGCCTCTGCCCGATATACAATACTATAGCTAGGGCGGGCGCGAGAATCGAGGAAAAGATAACTGTCGGCTGAGAGGCGTTAACATGCGTCACAGCAGCCCGCGGTTAAGTAGGGGGCTCCGTAGCGTGGCCGCCGGGGGCGCCGGACTGTGGCTACCCGCTCCTACTCGGAGCTAGTCAAGCGCGTAGAGGAGCTTGTATCCATCGAGCACTACGTCTCCCTAGGCGTCCTAAAGGGGGGCCTCCTCCTGGCAGCCGCCTTCAGGGAGGGGGCTCTCAACCTGTACGCCCTAGACCCGTCTACGGGCTCCATGAAGAGGCTCAACAGGGACCCGGTAACGCTCACCGCCAGGCACGAATACGGCTCTGATAGGGTAGTGTTCGCGAGGGACGTAGCCCGCGGGGCTGAGATGCACGCTCTCTACTCGGTGAGCCTTGACTCTCCCGGCGAGGAGGAGAGGCTAGCGCCGTCCATGAAGCCAGCGAGGGTACTTGGCATAGTTTACTCCGGCGGCGAGGTCCTCTTCACAGCCTCGACTAGGGAGGAGAACGGGCTTTACGCCGTGGAGGGCGATTCCGCCAGGCTTGTCGCCCGCTTCAAGGGGGTGCCACTGCTAACCAGCTATGGGAGGGGCCTGGCCGCCGGCGTGACCATGAAGCCCGAGTGGGGCGGTAGGTTCGGCCTCTTCGTGGCCGACGCGGGGTCGGGTGAGGTCAAGGAGCACCTGCCTGAGGGAGGCAGCGCGTGCTGCCCCGTGGTCGCGGGAGACGGCACAGTCATATACGCGTTCATAGGGCCTAGGAGGGCCGAGCTGAGGAGGCTCGACCCCAGTGGCATGAAGGATGAGAAGCTCCGGCTCGAGGGGCGCGACCTAGACTCATTCGAGCCCACAGACATCACTTTCATCGACGTGGCCCCTGACGGCTCCATAATAGTTATAGCCAGGAAGGCGGGAAGGAGCAGGCTCTTCATAGACGGCCGGCTAGTCAGAGCCCCCGAGGGGAGCCTCTACTACGCCCAGCTCCGCGGCGGGAGGATCTACGTCACTCACAGCAGCTTGAGGAAGCCCCCTAGGATACTCGAGATAGGCGGGGACGGCGGCGTCAGAGTGGTAGCCGAGGGGAGACTGCCTGGCTGGCTGGGTGAAGCCCTCAGAGAAGTCTCATTCGTCGAGGTCGAGAGCTTCGACGGCTCCAGAGTGCCGACCTACGTGCTGAAGAGCGGCGAGGCCGGGGAGCCCGGGCCCACGGTCGTCCTGGTTCATGGGGGGCCCTTCGCGGAGTACGGTGACGACTGGAACCTGCTGGCCGCGTCGCTGGCGTCCGCGGGCTTCCACGTAGTCATGCCCAACTATAGGGGCAGCGTGGGCTATGGCGAGGAGTGGAAGCTTAAGATTATAGGTGACCCGTGCGGGGGCGAACTGGAGGATATAGTCGCCTCGGCGCGCTGGGCGAGGTCCTCCGGCCTCGCCTCCAGGGTCTACATAGCGGGGTACAGCTACGGGGGCTACATGACTATGTGCGCCCTCACCAGGAAGCCGCGCGAGTTCGAGGGGGGCGTGGCGGGGGCTAGTGTCGTCGACTGGGTGGAGATGTACGAGCTGAGCGACGCTGCGTTCAAGCAGTTCATAGAGTTCCTCTTCGGGGGTAAGAGGGACGCTGAGCTGTGGAGGGAGAGGAGCCCGATAAGCCACGTCGACTCGCTTGAGAAGCCCCTCTGCATAGTGCACCCCCAGAACGACAGCAGGACCCCCCTGAAGCCCGTCCTAAGGTTCATGGAAAAGGCCCTTGAGAGGGGCAAGGCGTTCGAGGCCCACATAGCCCCCGACATGGGCCACGTTGTCAACACCGTCGAGGACGCTATGAAGATCGTTGTGCCCGCAGTGGTATTCCTGGCTAGGCTGGAAAAAAGAGTAGGGGGGAGCGCCCAGAGCGACTAGCCCTGCACCACCAGCTCCCCCACCATACCCAGGCCCACATGGGGCCTGCAGTAGAACGTGATCCTCTCGACTCCCTCCGGCACTGTTATCTCGATCCTCTCCTCGTCGCCGGGGTTAAGGGCCACGTCTATCCCTAGCTCGTCAATCGTGAACGTGTGGAAGACCCTGCCCTCGTTCCTGACGATTATCACTATGGTCTCTCCGGGCGAGACCGTGATAGTGTCGGGGTCGAAGCTGAACTCGGTGGCTGTGACCACTATGGTCCTCACGCCCTCCGCGGCCTCTGCAGGAGTCGGAGTCTCGGCTGCCGCCTCCTCAGCCTCGCCGGGAGCCTCTCCCCCGCGCAGGAACATGAACGCGGCGGCGGCCACAACTATGACGACTATGACGATAGCTGCGATCAGGTATGGGTTCCGCTTGGCCAATACAGGGCCCACCAAGACATTAATAAGACGCTTTACCTGGAACAGTAGCTCGCTAGATTATATAATTCAAAAAATTACAAAATCTTGTTATACGCTTTAAAACAGGGCTCTGTGGCGTCAACTGCTTAACCTCAGAGGCCCTCTTTAGACCGTTCCCGGGGCTAGAGGCTTTGCTCGCAGTATCGGGCGAGCTCAAGTCGCTAGGCGTCTACGTGTACTACGCGGAGGTCCCCTCGGTAAGGGTTATGCCCACGCCCATAGGGCTGGACAGGGAACTCGAGGAGGCCGAGAGGGAGATCGTTGAAAGGTTCGGCTCGCCCGACTCTCTAACCGTCCACCCGCTCGTCAGGGCTTATAGGAGCCTCCTCTGGAAGCTCGGCTTAGACCCGACAAAGGTGAGGCCCAGCGGCGAGGCCCTCGCCAGGAGGGTTCTCAACGGGAAGAGGGTTCCGAGGATCAACAGTGTGGTTGACTCGGGCAACCTTGTCAGCCTTAGGACCCTAGTGCCTATAGGCATCTATGATCTGGATAGGCTGTCGCCTCCCCTAGAGCTGAGGAGGGCCTCGGGCGGGGAGGAGTTCAGGCCCATAGGTGGGAAGCCGCACGCCCTTAAGAAGGGGACGCCTGTGCTAGTCGACTCGGAGGGCAGGGTACTCCACGTGTACCCGCATAGGGATTCAGAGCATACGATGGTCAGGGAGTCCACGAGAAGGGTTCTGGTAGTGGCTGCGGGCGCCCCCGGCGTGCCCAGGGACCACGTTAGGAGGGCACTGGCGTGGGTTGTGGAGCTGCTGGGTAAGTATTCTTCAGGCTTGGTTCACGGCGTCGAGGCTAGGGAGGCCTAGTTGGACCCTAGGAGCCTGCGCGAGGTCGCAGTGAGGGTCTCCTCGGAGGCTGCCGCGCTCCTCAGAGACCTGGCCTGCGAGGAGAGGTACACGTCCAGGGTGAGCGGCGAGACTATAAGGGCTGACCTGGAGTCGGAGGAGTACATAGTCGACCTCCTCAGGGGGGAGCTGGGGGCCGGGCTAGCCGTCGTGAGCGAGGAGAGGGGGCTTGAGGGTGAGCCCCACGAGCTGGTGGCGGTCGTGGACCCGCTAGACGGGAGCACCAACTACTCCTCCTGCGTCTCCTGGGCGTCAGTGTCGGTCGCCTTTGCCGAGAGGATGAGCGACGGCTCGTGGAGCCTCGCCGCGGGCGCCGTCGCACCCGTATTCTGGGGCCACCCCATCTCGTTCGAGAGGGGCGGCGGATGCTACGTGGGGGGTGTCAGGTTCGAGCCCTCGGGGGAGCCGCCGAGCGTCCTCTCCGTCTACGTGGAGAGGGAGGACGCCGCGAGGGCAGTGATATCGCTTCTCAGGGAGCTGGGCGGGGGGTTCAAGGTGAGGAGCCTGGGCAGCTCCGCGCTGGAGATAAGCTATGTAGCCTTGAGGAGGATAGCGGCCTTCATGGACTTGAGGGGGAAGCTGAGGAACGTTGACGTAGCCGCGGCCGTTGGGATAGCGGGCGAGTGCGGCGCCACAGTTATAGGCGAGGATGGGAGGCCTCTAAGGCTCGACTTCACCTCTGTGTCGAGGGTCGGCACTGTTATAGCCTACTCCACCCCGAGGGTCGGAGACGCCATAGCCAGGGTCCTGGGCCTTCCTAGGAGCTGAGAGCTCAATGCCGCCTACCTGCTCGTCCTGCAGGAGGAGGCCAGCGGTATACTTGAGGAGGGCCAGCGGCCACCCGCTCTGCGCCAAGTGCCTTGAGGAGGTCCTAGCCAGGTCTTTCAAGAGGTCTATTAGAGGGCTGGATGCCTTCAGGCCGGGTGTCTCGGTCGGGGTGTACATCTCTGCCCTTGACCCCCTCTCCGGCGTGACCCTAGCATACGTGGCCGGGCTTGTCGAGAGCGAGTACGGCGGCAGGGTGGTGGCTCTCAGGCCCGGCTACGTGGAGCTGGGCCCCTCCTCTCTGAGCCTCCTCGGAAGGGCGGGCGTCAGGGTGGAGGAGGCCCCGGACCCCGGCCTCAGAGGCTCCATATGGGCTCCAAGGCTGCTCAGGGTGGAGAGGGGCGCTGCCGCGCTGGCAGCATCGAGGCTCGGCCTAAGAGTGGCCTTGCTGCCTGTGACCAGGACAATGCTATCGGCTCTGGGGCTCGAGGCTCTGATGTCGGGGAGCCTAGACTACATGGCAGACTACAGCGAGGGCAGCTTCAACGCCATGGGGGTGACGGTGGCGTACGGGTTCAGGGCCGTGGAGAGCGAGGCTGTGAGGGCCTACGCAGCCCTCGCGGGGGCCCTGGATGCAGAGTCGCGTGTATCACCCGAGTACAGGTTTAAACCCGTATTCCAGAGCGTCGCGTCCACGGAGAGGCCCGAGCTAGAGTATAGCAGCCTAGCCTCGATAAGCCTGATAGCCTCGACGCTGGAGTCAAAATCCAGGTGCAGGGTCTGCGGGGCCCCCATAGAGGGGGGCTCGTGCTGCGCCGACTGCGCGTCGGCCTGGAGGGCGATGATGATCGACTGCGTCGGACCCCAACGAGCCCCCTAGCCGGGGGCTATGAGCAGGGCCGGCGCAACTGAGCACTGGGAAGGGTCCCCGTGCAAACCTTTAAAGTTGACTATCTCGGGCTAGGTTTGAGGGGTGGGCTCTGTGGAGCGGGGCGGTGTAGTCGCCTACATCCTCGTCAAGGTCCTAGCTGGCAAGGAGAGGGATGTCGTCGACAAGGTCCTAAAGGACTTTCACAGGAACGTGACCGAGGCTAGGATCACCTACGGCGACTACGACATAGTTATAAGGGTTGAGGCCGACAACATGAGGCTCCTGGACACCATAGTCACGAGTATAAGGAAGATTGAGGGGGTGGAGGAGACTAAGACTCTGATAGCCGTCTAGCCTCGGGGGGTAGCCTGTACCTGAGAACGGCTGCTATGCCCCCGAGGGCCCTGAGCCTCTCGGAGGGAGGGGAGCCCTCCGGCACTATGACTATTTTTGCCCCGGTCTTCTCCGCTATCGAGAGCGCCTCGTCGACCGCCCCCCTCAACTCGTCGTCTATACTATACAACAGCGATTCGTCGACTACGAGCGCAGACACCGCCCCCAGCCTGGCGGCGGCGAGGACCTCGCCAGCAGTATAGGCCACGGAGTCCCTATCCCTGACCGCCCTCCTCATGACCTCCTCTAGTATGGACTCGGCCTCGAGCACAGAGTACTCCCTGAGAGCCTCCGCCACCGTGGTGCGCCTGAGCGCCTCCCTGACCCCGCTGACCCCTCCCATCGACGCGTCGTCCACGATAACCCTGAGCTTGGGGGCAATGGAGCGCACGGCCTCAGCCACCCTCAGCTTGAGGGGCCCGGGGCCTACTATGACCGCTACGCTAGCCGACCTCCTAGAAGCCTCCTCTACTATCCTAGAGGCCAGCCTTGATACTAGCCTTTCAACCTCGGCCTCCCTGGAGGGATCGTCCTTGCCTGGAAGCGACACCTCGGCCTCCTCGACCACTGTAAACCCGTGGGGGGCCACAACAGCTAGGGCGTACTCGTCGTAGTCCACCGCAGCTATCACCGCGGCCCCGGCGGCTGAGGAGGACCTAAGCCTGGAGAGCGCCGACTCGCTCCACCCGCCCTCCCTCTCGACTATCAGCTGCTGGCCGGGAGCCACGGTAGCCGAGTGCCTCTTACCCTTAACCCCGAACTCGTCAGGCCCCTCGACGACCACCCCGCTTACCCTGAGCTTCCCCGTGAAGGGCTGGAACTCGACGCTCTCCAGCCTAAGCGTGAGCGTCATCGGAATCCTCTCCTTCCTGCCGCTCCCCACCCTCACGTCCCTGACCGTCCTAAGCGTGACTAGGTCGCCCCGCCTAAGGGTTATCTTGAGGCGCCAGAGGTCCTCCTCGCTCTCCGGCCTAACCCTGACTACCCTCCTCTTCGAGTCTAGGACCTCGACCCGCAAAACACCGAGGCACCCCTAGAGGCGGCATCAAGGCTTGGCCAGGTAGACCCCGGGGCCTATCTCCTCGGCCCCCTCCGGCGGCTTCTCCTCGTAGACCTCGAACTCGGCCCTATGGAGGGCTTTCAGGTCCTTCAGGGCCCCCTGGATGCTTGAGGGCACGTAGACCTTAACGCCCTCCAGCGGCTCCGATAGCCTCATGCCCCTGGACTTCTTGTAGGTCCACACAGCGCTGTTCACCTGCATGATGACCCTGGCGGCCTCCGCCAGCTGCGCCCTCTCCTCGCCGCCTACCATGGGCTCCGGCCACCTCTGCCTGTGGACGCTGGCCCCGTATAGCTCCCTGAAGGCGGCGTCCGTCACGAACGGCATTATGGGGCTGAGCGCCACCAGGATCGACTTGAATATCCTGTGAAGCGTGTACCAGGCTGCCTCCTGCTCCTCCCTCGAGAACTCGCCGGCCCTGTTATACGCCCTCTCCTTGACAAGCTCCACGTAGTGGCTAGCGAAGACGTCCCACGCTAGCTCGTATATGGCGAGTCCGGGCTCGAACACGTCCAGCTCCGAGTACCCCCTGTCAGCCCTCTCTATGTACTCGTCTGCGAGAGCCATGAAAGCTCGGTCCGTGAACGTTGGCTTAGCGTCGCCGGGCTCTGGGAAGGCTGAGATGAACCTGGCCAGGTTCCAGAGCTTGGTCGCGAAGTTCCTACCAGTCTTGACCTTGTTCTCGTCGAACTTGTAGTCATAGCCCAGCTTGGCTGCCACGGCCGCCCAGAACCTGAAGGCATCGGCCCCGTACCTCTCCACTATCGGGTCGGGGTCTATCACGTTGCCCAGGCTCTTATGCATGGGCCTGCCCCTGGGGTCGAGACCCATACCAGTGATCCTGACCCACCTGAACGCAGGCCTGCCCGTGAGCTGGTACACCCTGAGTATAGTGTAGTACAGCCACGTCCTAATTATGTCCTGGCCCTGAGGCCTGAGCACGTTCCTGG
This sequence comes from Acidilobaceae archaeon, assembly GCA_027051095.1. Classification (GTDB taxonomy): domain Archaea; phylum Thermoproteota; class Thermoprotei_A; order Sulfolobales; family Acidilobaceae; genus Aeropyrum. Next base: position 7,570 of record JALUAM010000012.1, read on the forward strand.
ACGCCTTCTCGTAGAACCTCTTATCCTCCATCCACCTAGTAACGTATAGGGGCGTGATGCTGCTGTCGAACCACGTGTCGAACACTCTCCTCTCTCCCTCTAGCTCGGACTTAGGGGCACCGCACCTCGGGCATGAGTCCCAGGGCGGCTCCTCCTCCCAGGGCCTGTAGTACCTGCCCGGCTCTGGCACAAGCTTGGCACCGCACCTCTTGCAGGTCCATAACGGTATCTCCGTTCCATAGTACCTGTCCCTCGATATAGGCCAGTCCATCCTGAGGCTGTCTATCCAGTCGTAGAGCTTCTTCCTGTGCATCTCGGGCTTGAACTCCATCTGGGAGGCTAGCCTCTTCACGTCATCCCTGAACTCGAGCTGCTTGAGGAACAGCTCTCTCCTATGTATGATCTGTAGGGGGGTCTTGCACCTCCAGCATACGGGGACCTCGTGGCGTATCCTCTCCTTCCTGGCTAGGAGCCCCTCCTTCTCGAGTATCTCCGCTATCTTTCTCCTAGCCTCGGCTACCTTGAGGCCGGCTATCGGCCCTGCCTCCCCGGTCATAACGCCGTTCTCGTCCACTATGACCTTGGGCTTAAGGCCCAGCTCCCTGAAGAGCCTCACGTCCTCCTCGTCGCCGTAGCTGCATATCATCATGAGGCCGGTCCCGAACTCGGGCTTGACGGAGGGGTGCTCGACTATGACCACCTCGTGGCCGTAGAGGGGCGCTATCGCCTTCTTCCCCGCGAGCCCCTTGTATCTCTCGTCTTCGGGGTGGTAGGCGAGGGCGGCGCACGACGCTAGAAGCTCGGGCCTGGTAGTTGCTACCACCAGCTCCCTCCCGTCGTCCTTGAGCCTATATTTAACATAGTATAAGTAGTCCTCGTGCTCCTCGTACTCGACCTCGGCCTCGGCTAGCGTCGTCTTACACCTGGGGCACCACCTCACAGGCCTCTCGGCCTCGTATATCAGGCCCCTCTTCCACAGCTCGATGAACGTCGCCTGGGTCATCGCCCTGTACCTTGGGCTATCCGTGCCGTCCTTCCAGTAGTCGAAGCTGCAGCCCAGCCTCCTCCAGACCCCCACTATCTCCTTCTCCATCTCGTCCAGGAACTCCCTGCACATGTCGAGGAACCTCTTCCTGCCCTCCCTCGTCTTAGCTATCTCATGGGCTACCACGCCGTACCGCTTCTCTACCTGGACCTCCACGGGCAAGCCATTCCTGTCGGCGTAGAACGGCACTATCACGTTGTAGCCCTTGAGGCGGAAGTACCTTGCAACCATGTCGATCTGGGCATAGTGCGACGCCCCCCCGACGTGCCACTTCCCGCTGGGGTAGGGCGGCGGCGTGTCTATCACTACAACCTCCCTGGGGTCGTCGGGGTCAAAGCTCGGCTTGTACAAGCCCTCCTCCTCCCATAACCTTGCGATCTCCTCCTCCCTTTTAGGATCCCAGCGTGTCTCCTCGATTCTAGGCTTGAACTCCTTGGCCAAGGAAGGGGGCACCCTGAATCTTCTAGTCCCCATCGGCTTTTTAGGCTTTATACCAGGCCCTCCAAAAACGCTGGGGGCTTGATAGATGAGCGAGTGCTCGCTGCTAGACAGGCTCTACGGTCGGCAGCCGCTGCTGGGAGCCACCCTGTCGTCGCTCACAGCCGCCGCGGCGGCCTCTATGAGCAAGGAGTCGGCGGCGGCTGTGATAGTCGCGTCCCTGGCAGGGTACCTGGTGCTTAGCATACTGGAGAGCAGGTGGCGGATACTATTCCTGGCCTCGGCAGTCTCCGCCCACCTAGTAGCCGTCCTGCTATACTATACGAATCCTATCCCGCTCCCCCTACTCCTGCTGGAGAGGTCCGAGGGCAACGCCGCTGTCAACATAGACGTTGTCCAGATCGTGGTGCTGGCTGAGATAGCGTCTGCGCTGTCGGGCTCCGGTAAGGCCGTTTGCACGGAGGCCGGGAAGCCCGGGGAGGAGGCCGAGGGCGAGGCCGGGGAGACGCCGAGCGGCGGGGACTCGGGGAGCGCGGAAGCGGGTAATCAGCCCCAGGACGCCACAGCCAGCAGCTGAGCCGCGAGTGCCGCCGCCAGCACTGCGTCGGCAAGCCCCAGCCTCGGCCTCCTCAGCCCCCTCTTCCTCAGAGCGAACCCCCTTAGCTCGGCTGCCACTGCTACCCAGAGGGCTCTCTCAAGCGACACGGCTAGGAGCGGCGTGATTATGCTCTTGTAGTCGCCGGGGGTCAAGGGGATCCTCCTATGCCCCCTCAGCCTCCTAACCAGGAGTATATCCTCCATGTCGGACTTTAGCAGGGGGAGCAGCCTGAGGGCAAAGGAGAGGCTAAAAGACGCGCCCTTGGGTAGGCCGAGCTCGTCGCTGAGGCTCTTTATAGCGTCCCTCGGCGTCACAAATGATGCCAGGAGCAGGCCGGCCCCGGCGAACGATACAATCCTGGCGCCTATCAGGGCCGTGGTCTCCACGGCGAACTCCGGCACCCTCAGAGGGCCGAGCGACGCTACGACGCGGCCCGGGTCCTCGACAACGCCTAGATAGTAGAGCAGCATCGCGTTCGTGAAGGTGCCCAGTATCGTGAACGGTATCAGGATGACTAGCAGCCTGTACTTGATGAGTCCTGCCAGGATGCCAGGCACCCCTGTGAGCGCGACCAGCACGGCCAGAGAGCGCGGGTCGTCTGCGTAGAACGCTAGCACGGTTACTGACAGGCCGTAGACTACCAGTGCGGCGGGCGACGGCCTAAACCCTCCACGCAGACTCCATCACCTCCACGGCCTCGCCCTTATCGACCTCATAGAGCCTCCCACCCCTGACCACGTAGACCCTATCAGCCACCCCAGCGACCAGCCTCACATCATGGGTTGCCACCACCACCGCCGCGGCCCTTGAGGCAGACCTAAGCGCCTGCTCCAGGGTTGAGTAGAGCCTCAGGTCTAGGCCTGCGCTCGGCTCGTCTAACAGGAGTGCTGAGGGGCTGTAGGAGAGCGCTATGGCTATGCTGGTATACCTCCTCTGGCCCAGGCTAAGACGGGACCCGTGAAGCCCTGAAACCCTCTCAAGCCACTCAGGCCTCTTTAAAAGCCTCCAGGGGTCACCCCCGCCCCTCCTGGAGGCGTCCTCTAGGTCCTCAGCGACGGTGGGGTAGAGGAACGTGTAGTCGGGGGTCTGCGGGACGTAGAACGCTCTGCCCGCTACCCTCAGCTCGCCGGACAGCGGCTTGAGGCCCCCCGCTAGGGTCTTCAGGAGCGTCGTCTTGCCGGAGCCGTTGGGGCCGACTATGGCTACAACCTCGCCCCTGCACAGCCTCAGCGAGTCAGCCCTGATCAGGGGCCTTCCGCCCCTGCCCACCACTAGGTCCTCGGCCCTGGCCACCTCCTCGAGGCAAGCCCCGCGCGGCTCCTCCAGCCTTGGCTCCCCCGCGTCGACGCCCATGGCCTCCAGCTCGTCTGAGAGCCTTGCGGCCCTCTCAGCGCTCATCCTAGCCCTGAGGGAGCCTTCCGAGAAGACTATGACCTCGCCTGCAACGTCCAGGAAGTACCTGAGCTTATGCTCTACTATAAGCACCGAGGAGCCCCTGCGCGAGGACTCCCTTACGTAGGACCTCACGTCGCCCACGGACCAGGGGTCCAGGCTAGCCGTGGGCTCGTCCATCATAACCACGCTCGGCTCTACCACGCTTGCCGCCGCAAGGGTCAGGCGCCTCTTCTCGCCGCCGGAGAGCGCCTCCACGGGGTCCAGCACCTTCCCCGCCAGTCCGAACCTTTCAAGGGCCTCCAGCGCCCTCTCCTCGGCTTCCCCCGAGGGATAGCCCAGGTTCTCCAGGGTGAACGCGACCTCGTCGAGCGGCGTGGGCATTGCTATCTGCTTGTCTGGGTCCTGGAGGACCACTCCCAGCACCCTCGGCACCTCCTTGAAGCCCTCCGGGCTCAGAGGATCTACGCCGGAGAGCCTCACGCCGCCATCCACCCTGCCCCCGAGGAGGTTGCTCAAAGCGCCGGACACCGCCAGTATCAGCGTCGTCTTGCCGCTGCCCGACGGCCCCGCAGCTACCGCCACGTCGCCCGCGTCCAGCCGCAGCTCCACCCCCCTCAAGGCTGGCCTAGCCGAGCCCGGGTACCGAGCCTCTCTTATCCTGGCCTCGAGCAGCCCGGGGCACCCGGGCGAGGCTATAATACCATTGAACCTATTAAATTACCACTGGGTGCTGGTAAATGGCCCTTAAGGGGCTCCCGCAAATCCAGGCTCCCAGATGGACCCTAGTAGACTTCGCCTACCTGGCCGTGGTAGGCGCGGTGTCCTCCATAGTATTTTACGCAGCCTGGTACGTCTACGATATAGGCCTCGCCCTTCTAGGCCCATTCCTAGGGGTAGTAGTATCCTACGGGCTCTGGTACATAGGCGCCATACTGGGGGCCACCATAATAAGGAAGCCGGGCTCCGCCTTCGGGGGCGAGACCCTCGGAGCTCTGATAGAGGCGGTACTACCAACCCCAGGCGGCTTCACAAACCTAGTCTACGGCGCCCTCCAGGGGATATTCGCTGAGGCTGTCTACCTCCTGCTCGGCTATAGGGCTGACAGAGTCGCCGCAGCTCTAGCCGGAGCGGCTAGCAGCATAGGGACGCTCTTAGCGAACCTTGCCATATATAGGGAGCTTGTGTTCGAGGTTGAGGAGGGGGCTGCGTTTATCCTAGTAGTGGCGGTGGCAATAGGCTACGCGATAAGCGGCGCGATATGGGGGGTAGTAGCCTACACCGTGGCATCCGCCGTGAGAAGGTAGGCCCCCTAAGGACACGGACCCCTGCCCGCGCCGCCGGTTTTTAACCTGAGGTTTCCCTGCGGCGACTGCCAGCAAAAGACCTCCAGCGGGCTTCAGCCCCCATTACCCGTCTCCTGCGGAATACTGCTGAGCCTGGAGGGCTGGGGGCGGTGGGCGGTCTTGCCGGGGTCAATAGTTGTGGGCACGTGCGGCTTTCAAAGGTCTAGGAGGAGGCACTACGAGGCCTTGGACGCTGTCGAGGTTCAGCAGACATTCTACGACCCCCCTCCGGCTGAGACTCTTAAGTCGTGGAGGGCTGAGGCGCCCGAGAGCTTCGAGTTCACGGTCAAGGCTTGGATGCTAGTGACGCACGAGTATAACAGGAGGCTGTGGTCGAGGCTAAAGAGGAAGATTGAAGGAGACCCGTCGAGGTTCGGAGGCTTCAAGCTGACCCGCGAGGTCCTGTGGGCGTGGGAGGTGACCTTGGAGTCTGCGAGGGCCCTCAGCGCCCGTATCATAGTGGTCCAAACTCCTGCCAGCTTCGGGGCCTCGGAAGAGAACGCTGAGAGGGTTGCCAGGTTCTTCTCCGAGGCCCCGAGGGACTCGTTCATAGTGGCGTGGGAGCCCCGGGGGAGCTGGTGGGACAAGAGGGACCTGCTAGAGCGCGCCGCCTCAAAGGCCGACCTAGTGGTTGCCGGCGACGTGCTGAGGGGGAGGCTGCCTCCGCTGGGCCAGGACATGCTATACGCTAGGCTGCACGGCCTCGGAGGCGGGGAAGTCAACTACAGGTACAAGTACACTGATGAGGACCTGGAAAGGCTGAAGGAGATAGTATCCGGCTGGCCCAGGTCCTACGTCATGTTTAACAACGTGTACGCTTTCGACGACGCCGTCAGGTTCAAGTCTCTACTCGTGGGGAGCGGCTAGCCGGGCCTCTTATACGCCGCCCTCCTAATCCTGCTTATAATCCTCTCGTCGACGTCTACAGAGGCCCTGCGCCGCGAAGCGCCGCCGCAGCCGAGCCTGCCGCCAGCCGCGTGGAAGCATCTCTCGCAGAGCACCCTGCCGTTGCAATCTCTCACGGCGGGGTTGTTACCGCAGAGGTCACATCTCAGCCACGAGAGCACAGCCCTGGGCAACACGCCGCACCCCCATGGTGGCGGGCCTGCATCCCTCGCCGCGGGCTACCCCAACGGGCCCGGGGCGGAGTGTAGCCCGCCGCGGATACCGCGGCTCACCGGTACGGCCTCTCTGCTATACTCGCGCCGGCGGGGCTTAAACGCTGGGTGCTATGTACAGGTCCATCTTCTCGCCGTTGGGGAACGTGAACTCGATTTTCATCGGGTAGTTCGTGGCGAACGATATCCTCACAGTCTCGGCCGCACCCACGGGCTTCGTAGCAACCTCCAGGGCCTGCCTGGTGTACGAACTCTTAGCCTCCTCGTCGACCTCAAGGTCTAGTATGGCGTCACCCGGCCTCATGATCCACTCGTACTCCTTATCCTCTCCCTGAGCTCTGGCCGTGACCGCCTCGGGCGTCGCCTCAAGCTCCAGTATATCACCCACTATCTTGACGTCCTGTATCAGCGCCTTGAAGTCCTCAGAGAGCATCGAGAACCTGGCAGTAGTCTCGATCTTAAGCTCCCTTATCTCCTGCTGGGCCCCGGGCGTCACGGGCACCAGGAACTTCCTCGAGAAGCCGCTCTTCTTGTCCCTAAGCTCCACCTCGAGGGCCTGCTCCTCAACGTTGAACTGCAGTATTATCTCGTCGTTCCTGGTAGCCCTCTTAACTATCTTGTTGAACTCGTCCGTCCTTATGTAATACCTTGCCTCCTCGTCGACGCTGAACTCCTCGAAGCTCATCGAGGGCATATCGAGCACCGCCAGGCTAGTCTTGTCGGGGCTCATGATCCACGCTCTGACGGCGTCAGCCGAGACCTCTATGAGGCCCTCATCGTTGATCTTGGCTATAGTCTGGGTTATATACTTGAACTTCGTCGGGGCGCCGTAAACTAGCCTGAACAACGCGCCCCTCCCCGGTCAAACCATAGGCATGGGTAAGGGTTTATAGCGTGATAGGCCTCCTTAGAGACCCGCGGTGGCGCGGAGTGGCCGGTAAGGTCGTGCTCGAGGTCGACATGGGCAAGTACAAGTATGTCGAGCTAGAGCTGAGCGATGCGGAGAAGCTGATAAGGGAGGTTATAAAAGAGCTGGGCTTCGAGTCTCAGGACGCTAGCGAGGCGTTCAGGGTGCTCAGGAACTTCGACGCCTTCTACGAGATGGCCAGGAAGAAGTTCAAGGACTACATAGTGCCAAGCAAGAGCATGAACGACATGATACTGGGCAGGGTGATCATCGACAAGCTCAAGCTCATAAAGGAGGGTGACAAGAGGATAGCGGGCGTCTACTTCGACAGGAGGGTCCCCGAGGACGTGATAGTGAAGGCCCTTAGGAACCTCGGCTACGAGGTCGAGGTTAAAAGGCTGGAGTTCGCCTAGCCCCCGGAGGACTCCTCCGAGGACCCGCTTTTCCTCCTCCTAGACCTCCTGCCCGCGGAGGTCTTCCTAGTCCTCCTGCGCGTCGAAGCCTTCTTAGCCTCGGCCGCGGCGGCCGTCCTAGCCCTCCTCCTAGACCTCTTGGGCTGCCTTATACTGCTAGCCACTAGCTCCTTAATCCTCGTCTCCACGTAGGCCAGGGCCTCGTTTATGGTCATCTCGTCCCTAGCAACCTTCTCCATGATGTCAGCCATGTCCAGCATCGCCTGGAGCAGCTCCGGGCTGGTTATATCGTACTCGATCGCTACCTCCTCCTCAGCCTCGCCCGCGGCCTCGCCCTCTACAACCTCCTCCGCCGCCTCCCTCGCCTCCTCCTTTACAAGCTCTACCCCGCCCTTGATCTCCTCGCCCTCCTCAACCTCGCCTGTGTACTCTTCCTCGCCCACTCCCTCCTCCCGGCTAGAGGGACTAGCGGGGCGCCGGAAGGTTTAAGCTATGTGACACCTGCAGGGCGGCTCGTCCCCAGCATAATAGCGCCGGCTCGACACCATAACTGTAATGGTGGCCAGGAATGTCTGCAAGGCTCTACAGCGTCTCAAGGCTCGAGAACTCGTGGGCGGCTGTGATAGAGGTAGAGTATAAGGGTAGGACCTACAACGTGAGGGCTGAGAAGCTGCTGAGGCCGCCCTCTAGGGTGGAGGCGTCGATGAGCGGCGAGTACATGGTCATCAAGCTGCTGGACGAGAAGGGGAAGGGGCTGGCGACCTGCCATATACACGTGTCGCACCTGGAGAAGGGCTGTGTCGACTGTAAGTGCCTGCTCAAGCCCGCCGAGTAGCCGCCCCCCTAGTCTTCGCCGCGGCCGCTCGAGGACCTCGCGGCCCTCGAGAACTCGTAGAGGGTTTCAGCCACGTATTTCAGAGCCGCCCTTACCTTCAAGTGCTCTATCGTGGTGTATATCCCCGTGAATCTTATCTCGACCACGCCCCCGGGCCCCTCCTCTATCGAGAGCTTTGCTAGGTCCTGCGCCTCGACGGCGCCCGACCTGGCCTGGGAGCCCCTGATCTCGTCCTCAACTGTCCTCAGGTACGCCTCGACCTCCTCGGGCATGGGCATGGGCTCGTCGAAGACAAGCCTCATGTGGCTCTCGCCCCTGTAGAGCCTGGCCACCCTCCTCCTGCCCACCCTAACCTCCTCGACCTTCTCGCCGGGGAGCGCCCCCTGAGCTATGCCGCCCCTCTCCAGGGCGTCCAGCAGCGCCCTCAATAGCCTGACCTCCTCCTCGAGCTCGGCTAACCTCCTTTTAAGGTACTCGATAAGCTCTTCTCTGGTAACGGGCTTTGCAGCCTCCATGCAGGCCCCCACAGGCGTCTTGGGCGGGGTCTGCGCTTACCGGGGAGAACTTGATGTCTCCCAGATGTTACCCGGGGGCACCGGAAGAGGGGTGTGGCCCATGGAGTACACTACCCTCGGCGGCACCGGCCTGAGGGTCTCCAGGATAGGCCTGGGCACGTGGCAGTTCAGCGAGGACTGGGGGGTCACAAGCTATGAGAGAGCTAAGGCTATAGTAGAGGCGGCCGTAGAGAGCGGGATAAACCTCTTCGACACGGCGTTCAGGTACGGCCAGGGGCTGAGCGAGAGGCTCCTGGGAAGGGCCCTCAGGGAGCTGGGCGTCGGCTACGACGACATTGTAGTAGTAACCAAGATACCCGGCGAGCTCCTCTCGAGGGACGACGTGTTCAGAGCTGTAGACGTCAGCCTCAGAAGGCTCGGCTTCGGGGCGATACACGTCCTGCTAGCGCACTGGCCCCCCCTCTGGAGGCACATACCCGTGTGCGAGTACGCCCGGGCCTTCGAGAGGCTGGTGGTCATGGGCAAGGTCCACTACATAGGCCTGAGCGACCACCCCCTGGAGCTTGTAGAGGCGTTTAGGTCGTGCCTTTCAAGGATAGACGTGGACGTGCTGCAGTACAAGCTGAACCTGGCGGAGAGGGAGGCGGAGAGGGACGTGCTGCCCTACGCCGAGGACCTAGGCGCATCGCTAATGGCCTGGAGCCCCCTCGCTAAGGGGGCCATAGTGAGGAGTGTCGAGCCGGAGAGGCTTAGAGAGCTGAGGGACTACAGGAGGCTAGACCCCCTCTACCACCCCGTCAACTACAGCCAGCTCATGAAGCTGTACGAGGAGGTTAAGAGGGTCGCGGACAAGTACGGCAAGACCCCGGCTCAGGTCGCGCTCAACTGGCTCCTCATGCTAAGCGACGTAGTAATACCGATACCCGGCGCCACGAGGCCCGAGCAGGTGAGGGAGAACGCGGGGGCCGCGGGCTGGAGGATGTCCTGGAGCGACTGGAGGGCTCTGGACGAGGCTAGCAGGAGGCTCAGGCTCACCTACGTAGTTCAGGAGGAGTAGCGGTGGGCGGCCTTGAGGCCCCCCTCCCGCATAGTAGTCTCAGCTCCCAGCCACGTACACGCGGGTAACATAGACCTCCACGGGGGCCTGGGCAGGCTGTACGGCACCGCGGGCTTCGCCCTCGAGGAGCCCAGGCTCGTCGTCGAGGCCTCCAGGGCTGAGGGGGGCGTGGAGGCTGAGGGGCCTAGGTCCTCGGAGGCTGAGCGCTACGCCAGGAGGGCCCTTGAGGCTTGGGGTTGCGACGAGGGGGTCAGGCTGAGGATATCGTCGGAGATACCGGCCCACGTGGGGCTGGGGTCCACGACCGCGCTGGCGCTCTCGTCGGGGTACGCGGCGCTGGCGCTATGCGGCGTTAGGGGAGTCAGCGTTGAGAGGCTAGCCGAGGTCCTAGGCCGGGGAGTTCCCTCAGCTCTAGGCGTATACAGCTTCAAGCTCGGGGGCTTCCTGGTCGACGGAGGCTTCAGGAGGGGGTCTAGGAGGGTGCCCCCGCTGGTCTTCAGGGCCCACGTGCCGAGGGATGTAGCCGTGGTGGTAGCGCTCCCCGAGAAGCCTGTGCCGAGGATAATGGAGATTAAGAGGAGGGAGGCCGAGGTCCTAGCCTCAATGCCCCCGATGCCGGAGGATCTCGCCGCCAGGGCGGCGAGGCTCCTGCTTGTAGCGGCGCTTCCGGCCGCGGCCGAGGGCGACTGGGCTGAGGCCGCCAGGGCCCTCCACGAGTTCAACAGACTCCTCGGAGAGTACTGGGCCGAGGCCCAAGGCTCGGTCTACTGTTGCCGGGAGTCCGAGGAGCTGATAGACGCCGCCGTGAGGGCCGGCGCCTGGGGAGCCCTCCAGAGCAGCTGGGGGCCCACGGTGTACGCACTAGCCCCCGCTAGGAGGGAGAGGCAGGTGCTCGACGCGCTCTCCAGGGAGCTGGAGAGGCTCGGCGGCGGGAGGGCCTGGTCTACTAGGGTTGACAACGAGGGGGCTAGGGCGACCGTCGAGGTCTAGGAGGCCCTCCCCGCTATGAGCGCTCTAGCCGCCCTCACAACGCCCACAATGTCGATCCTGGCGGGGCACACGGTGTGGCACGCAGCGCAGAGGAGGCAGGTGTATAGGCTCTCGTAGTCCCCGTCGCTGGGTCCCTCCAGCGCGACCATCCGGGCTATGTAGACCCTGCCCCGGGGCCCGTAGCCTCGGTGCCTCCCCAGAGGTAGGGTGGGGCAGACGGGCTCGCAGAACCCGCAGTATATGCACTTCGCTGTTTCCTCTATAATAAACCTCCTGAGGTCCTCGGGGCCAGACAGGATCCTAGCACCCCGCCGGCGCTCAAGAGGGAGACTCGCGGCCCGGGAGTAAAAGCCCTTCCCACGTAAACGCCCGCCGTGTAGCCCTGTCCAGGCTAAGTTAGATTAGCATAAGCAGCCCTCCATGCCTTGGGGTCCGGTGGTGTTGGGGGGGCTGAGCAGCCTCTACCTAGCGTACCCCACCGCGGCGCTCATGGGGCTCATACACGGCTCTGACCCCGGCCACGGCTGGGTGCTCTCGGTGCTCTACGCCGCCAGGACGGGCGGGGGGGTCTACAGGGCGCTTGCTTTCACTACTATACTGGCTGCTGGCCACTTCGTGTCCACGCTCGCAGTGGTCGCCGCTGTCTGGCTCGTCGGCGCTGCTGCCTCGGCCTACCTGGCCTACCTTAAGCTGGCCGCCGGGGCCCTTCTGGTCGCCCTGGCGGCTAGGTCGCTCGCATCGGCTCTCAGGGCCGGGGCTCACCGCCACCACGCGGATCACGGCGAAGGGTTTAACGGGGCCTGGGAGGCGTTCAGGTACGCCCTCCTGCTGGGGTTTGCTCACGAGGAGGAGGTTGCGCTGTCGGCGATAGTGCTAGCCGGTGCCAACCCGCTCCTCCTCTCGCTGGTCTACGGCGGCGCCGTGTACGCTTCAATGATGGCGTGGACCGCGATCACGGCCCTGGCAGTCTCCAGGGTGGAGAGGCTGGAGGAGGCTCTCCACAGCGCCTCGCACCTCCTCACGCCGCTCGTCATCGCGGCGATCGGGGCCTTCATCCTATGGGAGGCGGTGGTGGAGCTCGCCGGCTAGTACACCCTGAGGGCTCTGGCAGCGTCGGCCACCTCCTTGGCCCTCTCGCTGCCCAGCCTCCCCCCGGGCATCCCCCTCTCCTCGTAGTATGCCGTTAAGTATGGCTCTAGGTCAAGGGTCTCCCCCTTATTCCTCCCCTCGGGCACGGGCTCCTCAGAGAGCCTCGGGGGCAGCCTGTCCTCTCCGGGGCCTATGCCTAGGCTCTCGTTGACTAGCCTCTCAAGGTCTAGTACCAGCTTTGCGGTCTCCAATAGCTTCCCGGGCGTGACATTTAAGCCCGTCACGGCCGAGAGGGCGGCCGAGTAGTCCTCCAGGGTGAAGGCGTAGCTGGAGAATGCGCAGAACTGGAGCGAGTCTACAATGGCGACCCTAAGCTGCTCCCTGTAGACGGCCCTGGCGGTCGATAGCGGCTCGAATCTCCAGTCGACCAGCGTCTCGACGCCTAGCTCCTTGAAGGAAGCGGCCAGCCTCCCGTAGACCCATATGTGGGCGGCCCCGCCGAAGCTCTCAACAGCGTTGATCAGCCCCCAGGCCTTCTCGACCCTCGGGTCGGCGTTCTGCACTGTAACTCCCTTGACGTCGGTCGACACCTCGGGGTGGCCCAGCCTCCTGGAGGCCTCGCGGGCCCCTAAGGCTAGGACCTCGCCGGGGCCTCCGCCCAGCGACATCTCCCTGACGAGCCTTTCCACGGTTGCTAGCCTGCCCCAGCCCCCAGCGCCTTCCAGGCCTTCGATCTCCGCGATCTCGAGGTACATTGCTGCCAGGTTCCCAGCCTCTATCGGGTCGACCCCGAGCCTGTAGGAGAGCCATGTGAGATAAGCTACCCCCTCCAGGTCTGCAAGCCCCGTGTTGGTCCCCAGCGACGAGATCTGAGCGTAGTCGGGCCCCTCAGTCCTGAACCTGAGCTTCGACCCCATCGTGTCCCTCCTGCAGGACACCGGGCAGGCCGAGCAGGTGAGCCTAGAGGCTAGTATGGTCTCGTGCATAGCCCTTCCGCCCAGAAGCCGCCACCCCCTGAAGACAGGCGTCTTGTAGTTCCTGTGGGGCACTGCCTCGTATGGGCCCAGGGCTTCTATGGCTATGGGCGTGCCGTAAACCGCCAGGAGCCCGCTCTCCCTGTTGAGCAGCCTGGACGACCTTATCTTCCCCCAAAGCGCCCTGGAGAGGGCTGAGACGCGTGCCTTATCGGCGGGTCTAGGCCTATAGGGGCCCCCGGCGAGGACTAGGGCTTTCACCCGCTTACGCCCCAGAACCCAGCCCGCGCCGTGCCTAACCCCGCTGCTCCTCCCCGTATCGTTTATCACTGTCGCGGGCCTCGACCCCCTCTCGCCCGCGGGGCCTATAGCTAGGACCCTCACGTCGCCGTGGAGCCTCCTGAGCCTGACAGTGGCCTCAACCGCGTCCAATCCCCATAGCTCTGAGGCGTCCTCTATGGAGACGCCGCCGCCCCCTACTATTATGTATACGGGCTCGCTGCTACGGCCCACTAGAACCAGCGCGTCGAAGCCAGCCCTCTTGAGGGCAGGCGAGGCGTAGCCCCCCGTGTTAGCCCAGGCTACTCCGCCCGTGAGGGGAGACCTGAAAGCCAGCGTGAGCCTATTGGCCATGGGGAGCCCCGTGCCCACGAGGGGGCTGGTTGCAGCGACTAGGGGCCACTCGTCCCTCCTCAAAACATTGTATAGTATGGCTACCGCGAGGCCCCTACCCCCTATGAAAGCCCTCAGAGCCTCAGGCTCCAGCTCCACGGGCTCCCACGACAGCCTCGACAGGTTCACCAGGGCTACGCGGCAGTGGTATCCCGGGGGGCACTCCGGCAAAGCCGGACTCCACAGGCTCAGGCGTTCCCCGCGACGCTATAAAAAGCGCTGAAGGAGAAGACTCGTAATTAGGTGACCGTGATGCCCGTGTTCAAGAGGTATGCTAGGAGGCCCGCCCTTAAAGCCCGCGATATAATGTCGTCCCCGCCCGTCACGGTCAAGGAGTCCGCCAGCATCTCGGAGGCAGCCGCAATCATGAAGAGGCACGGCATAGGGAGTCTGATAGTAGTCGACGATTCAGGGAAGATCGCCGGCATAGTCACCGAGAGGGACCTTATAAACAGTATTGCCTCGGGGCTTGCCTGCAAGGGGGGCAGGGTGGGCGACGTGATGACTAGGAACGTGGTTGTCGCCAGGCCGGACGAGGACCTAGCCAGCCTGATAGAGAAGATGAGGGAGGCGAACGTCAGGCACATACCAGTAGTGGACGAGAACGGGGTCCCGGTGGGAGTGGTATCCGTCAGAGACGTGATAGACCTGGGTATAACTGCTCTCAGGCTCTTCGTCGAGCCCTAGCCAGTGTTCGCCTGGGGCTGCTGGTAGCTAGAGTGGCACCCCTTGAGTATGGCCGTGACCTCGAGGACTGGAACCTCGTAGAGAGGCTCGAACCCGCCGGGGCCCAGCCTACCCAGCTCTACCTTAGAGTCGGGCCTGTACATGCCGTCGACTACTATGACGGCCTCCACTACGGGGTTGCTGCCATAGCGGGCTACGAATTCCTCGGCCGGGTAAAGGGCGGCCACGATGAACCCGTTATCGCCTCTCAGAAGGAAGAGCGCGTATGCCTCCCCGGTCTCGGGGTCCTCGGCTATAGCGTAGGGCCCCCTTGCATCGACTAGGAATGTCCTGCCATCGTACACCATTACAAGGCTCTCCCCGCCCAGGTCTACTACGTCGCCCGAGACCGTGACCCTTGCGGGCCCCGCAAGCGAGGAGAGGCTGCCCACGTCGTTGTACTGCGACGCTGCTACGCTCACGAAGCCGACTAGACCTATCGCGGCGGCGAGCACAAACACGGGGATTAGCCTAGACCTCGCCACCGCCCCTCGTCCCCGCTACGGCTAGGGCCGCTGCCAGCGTAATAATTGTGATATGTATGAAGTAGGATAGGGGGGTGCTCCAGTGGTACAGCAGGACCAGCCCCTCCCCGTCTAGGGGCCTCACAAGGTGGCTTACGAGAGTGCTAACCCCCTCAGCGGTCACCGCCGGCCTTATAGGGCTCTCGAGTGGCCTCTCGAACTCGATCCTCCGCCCGTCGGCCAGCGTGACGGCCCTAATCCTCCCCTCATCGTCCACGTCCACGTCTACAACCCTGTCAGCCCCCGTGCCCACAGTGCCAGCGAAGACGCCCAGCCCGATTGCCAGGCCTGTGAGGGCGTAGAGGGCCGGCAGGGCCCAGGGTATTCCGTGGCCTCTGGCCCTGGCCAGCGCCAGCGAGAGCGTCAGGAGGGCGACTACGGCTATCCTGGCTACCAGGAGCGCGCCGCCGGGCCCGCTCTCAGCGTACTGGGCTATCGCCTCCGTGGTTGGGTGTAGGCTCTGGAATATCCTGGAGGACAGGTAGCTCACCGGGACGAGGGCGAATGCCGCTGTAGCATATGCAGCCGCGACCCTCTCCCTCCTCTCGGGGTCTGCTATGCTCCTCTTAAGCGGGAAGTAGGCTAGGTAGGCTAGGAAGAGCATGAGCACGGCTGTCTGCTTCGGGTCCCAGTTCCAGGCTACCCCCCACGACTCGCTCGCCCAGGCGCTCCCCGTGACCAGCGTGGCCGCAGCGTAGACCACGCCCAGCGCCACGAACGTGTCTATGTACCTAGAGTAGACGCGGCCTCTGATTATAGAGAGCAGGCCCGCCAGCGCCGCGCCGGCGAAGAGCATGTAAGTTGACAGCGCTATCGGCACGTGTATATAAATGTTCCTGTAGGCTAGCGGCGTCCCTAGGGGTACAGTCACCGGGAAGGGGCCCCTCACGACTGAGTACACCAGGAGCGCCGTGTCGAGGGCTAGCAACGCGGAGACTACTAGCGCCAGCGCAACCCTCTGAGACATGCCAGGACGTACCCTCCCGGCCTCCTCCGGGTAGCGTTGAAGGGCGACTTTAAGGCTATATCCCGGGGCACTGGGAGGCCAGTAATAAACACTGACTCCTCATGAACATGCTGGGGTCCCCGGGGGCATGCGGGGTTGACTCTCGTAGAGGCGGTGGACGTCTGGAAGATGCTTGGGGGGTCGTGGGTTCTGAGGGGCGTGAGCATAGCGTTAGAGGCGGGCGACGTAGTGGTCCTTGAGGGCCCTAACGGCAGCGGTAAGACAACCCTACTGAAGATACTGGCGGGCCTCTTAGCGCCCACTAGGGGCAGGGTTGTGAGACGCTGCGGCGATACCTGCATAGCCTACGTGGGCCACTCGCCCCTGCTCTACAGGGACCTAACCGTGGAGGAGAACCTCAGGTTCTACGCGGGAGTCCTGGGGGCACCCCTCGACCCCCCTGGCTCGGGCGTCTGGGCTAGGCTCGGGCTGGAGGCATACAGGTCTAGGAGGGTCGAGGAGCTGAGCTACGGGTGGAGGAAGAGGGCCGACCTGGCCAGGGCTCTCCTAGCGCGGCCCAGGGTGCTCCTGATAGACGAGCCCTTCACAGGCCTAGACGGCGAGGCCTCGGAAGCTCTGGAGTCCATCATAAGGGAGTTCTCTGGCTCCGGCGGCGCCGTCCTGGCCACGACGCCTAGAGCCGACGAGCGCTACCTCAGAGTCGCTGGTAGGAGGCTGGTGCTCAGGGATGGCAGGCTTGTCGAGGCCTAGAGGCTTCGCCTCTAGAGTGGCGTATATGCTCTGGAAGGACCTCCTACTGGACTATAGGAACCCCTACGGCATCGCCACCCAGGCTGTGTTCTCCGTCTCGGCGGGCGTAGCCACGGCATTCGCCTCTAGGTACTCCCCGTGGCCGCCGGAGGCCCTGCTCCCCCCCGCTCTCCTGCTAGCCTCCCTCTTCAACGCTGTCTACGTCGCATACTACTC
>JALUAM010000013.1 GCA_027051095.1 Acidilobaceae archaeon
GTCCCCATTAAGGGCCCCTACGACCCCTCCCCCCTACTCCCCGGCACCATGAGGGCCTGGCCTCACAGGCACGGGGTGACAGGGTTCTTCTACGCGGTGGTCGAAAAGGAGTAGCCCCGGGAGTCCTTATATCGGGGCCCGAGTAGCGGGGCCCTAGAAGGGGCCTCCCTCAGCGTTATAGCCACTGCGCAGGCATTGGAGGCCTAGGTGCCATTGGTGGGAGGCTCTTCCAGGAGGGCTATGACCGCGATAGCGCTGTACAACCTCTTCAGGGGGTTCACTGTAGGCGGCTACATGACAGTGTTCCCCATGTACATGATAAGCCTGGGCTACTCCATGGAGGACCTGGGCCTGGTCATAGCCGCCTCGGGGCTCCTCTCGGCTGCGATACTGCCAGCGCTTGGCGCCCTCACGGACCGCTACGGGCCAAGGCTCATGGTCGTCGCCTCGGGGCTCATGCAGGTCGCCGCAGTGGCGATGGCAGCCTACACATCGGGCCTCCCGGGGCTCGCGGCCAGCTACACACTCTTCCTCCTCTCATTCCTCTCGGGGCAGCCCGCCAGGATGAGCTTCCTGGCCAGGGCCGTGGAGGAGGGGTTCCTGGGCAGGGCGATAGGGGTTACCAGCTCGATATTCAGCATGTCTAGGCTGGCGGGGCCGGTGGCGGGGGGCCTCCTAGCCGAGGTCCTAGGCTTCACCCCGGCCTTCCAGGCCCTGGCCGCCTCGAGCGCCGTAGGCCTCGCGCTCTTCACGGCTTTCTCGGCGGGGGTCGCCCTCAGGCCGCTAGCCCGAGTGCCATCCCTGAGGGAGGCCTACACGGGCCTCCTGAGGCCAGGGAGGGGTATGGCGAGGGTTCTGGGCTACGTCGCCGTGGACAGGATGGGCTGGAGCCTCTGGTTCCCAATGCTCTCAGGCCACCTCTACGGGTTCGGGTTCAGCGAGTCCGAGGCCGGCCTCGTGGTCACGGTGAGCGGCGTAGTCCAGACCCTACTCCTGCCCCCCGCCGGGGCCGCTGTCGACAAGCTGGGGCCGGCGAGGGTGCTCGCCGCGAGCGAGGCCCTCGGGGTCCTCTCAGCCCTCGCCTTCGCGGAGCCCGCCACGGCTTACAGGGCCTACGCGGGCGCCGTGCTCATGGGGGCTAGCATAGCCCTCTGGGTCCCCGGGTACAACTCGCTGGTGGCCAGAGCCGGGGGAGGCGGGGGCGAGGCCTACGCCGCCGCGAACACCGTGAGAAGCGTGGCCGGGGCCCCCTCACCCTACATAGGGGGGCTTATATACGACGCAGTGTCGCCCGCGGCGACGTTCGCCCTCTCAGCGGTGATACTAGCAGCGGCGGGCGCCTACGCCTGGCTAGCCCTCACAGGGCTAGAGAGGCCCGCCAGGGAGGAAAAGGCGGCGACCCTCAGGGAGGCCGTAGGACACGCACCCTAAGAGCCGCTATTGCGAGCATGCTGACAAGTAATATTATAGAGGCGAATCCATCTTTATATCTTCTAAACGCGGGCCGCTTGGCTGGCGCTTCCCGCCTCAGCGTATTAGTCACGCTCTGATTGCGTGGTCTTAGGTAGTACTTGCTGCTCAGCCGTGGTGGGGCTGGGCCGGGTTGTCTAGGGTCTTCAAGGTAGTCTCTATGAGTCCTCTCCCGGCGTCGTTCGTTGAGGCCCTGCTGGCTCCTTTTAAGGGTGAGGTTGGCGGGGAGATCAGGGTTGTAGCCGTTCATGGTAAGCCCAGGGAGGAGGTCCTCAGGGAGCTGGGGGACGCTGACGTGGTGATCGGTGACTACACCTTCAAGATGAGGATAGACGAGGAGATGTGCAGGGCTATGAAGAGGGTTAGGCTGGTTCAGCAGCCCAGCACGGGGTACGACCACATAGACGTTGAGGCCTGTGCGAGGTATGGGGTGCCCGTGGCCAACGCCGGCGGGGCGAATGCTGTCTCCGTGGCAGAGTACACAATAATGGTCGCCCTCGCCCTACTAAAGAGGCTCTTCTACGCCCACGAGTCGATGCTCAGGGGGGAGTGGGCCCAGTGGAATATGATGGAGATGGGGACCTTCGACCTCCAGGGCAAGACGTGGGGGATCATAGGGCTGGGGAGGATCGGGAAGGAGCTAGCTAGGAGGCTCAGGCCATTCGAGGCCAAAGTGGTATATTACGATAAGGTGAGGCCTCCACGTGAGATTGAGGAGGGGCTCGGCGTCGAGTACAGGAGCCTCGCGAGGCTGCTGAGGGAGAGCGACATAGTCTCGATACACGTGCCCCTGACCGAGGAGACGAGGGGCATGATAGGGGAGAGGGAGCTGAGGTCCATGAAGCCCTCTGCGATCCTGATAAACCCCTCCAGGGGCGAGGTCGTCGACGAGGAGGCGCTAGCGAGGGCTCTGAGGGAGAGGTGGATAGCGGGGGCGGCCGTAGACGTCTACAGCGTCGAGCCTCCGCCCCCCGACCACCCCCTGCTAAGGGCTGCCAGGGAGGGCGCGAACATAATACTGACTCCGCACATAGCGGGGGCTAACACCGACGCCAGGGGCAGGATAATCGAGTTCTCTGTCAGGAACATAGTCAGGGCGCTCAAGGGCGAGAAGCCCGAGGCGGTTGTCAACATGTAGCTGAGGAGGTGCACCGAGCATTGGCCACCGTGGCCGAGGCGGTTGTTAAGGCGCTGTTGAAAGCCGGCGTCAAGAGGATATACGGGATCATAGGCACGAGCATAGTGGACCTCGTAGACACTCTCTACGACTACAGGGATGTGATAGACTTCGTGACCACCAGGCACGAGCAGGTAGCTGTCTCAGCCGCCGACGCCGAGTTCAGGGTCTCGGGGAGGCTGGCCGCGGCGGCGGTTCACGCCGGCCCGGGCTTCCTCAACACGCCCATATCCCTGGGGGTAGCCTTGAAGGACAGGGTACCCCTGCTCCTCATAACGGGCGGCGTGAGGAGCAGGCTCCGCGGGACAGACGCGTGGCTTGAGGTGGACCAGGGCTCCGTGGCTAGGCCGCTCTCGAAGTTCTACGCCAGGGTGGAAAGCCCCGGCGACGCTGCCAGGGTGGTAGCAGAGGCTGTGAGGGCCGCTCTCACGCCGCCCTTCGGACCGGCTGTGGTCGAGGTTTCCGAGGACCTGTGGGGCAGGGAGGCCGGCGGCCTGGAGGCTCTCGAGTCCATTCCATCGGCGCCCTTGGAGGGCCCGGGGCTGGGGAGGGACGCCTCGACAATAGCCTCGATGCTTGTGGAGGCGAGGAGGCCGGTCATACTGGCCACCGGCGAGCTTGCACTACACCCAGGCTTCAGGCAGGAGGACCTCCTAGAGCTGGCAGAGGCGACCGGCGCCTACGTGGTGGTCTCGGGTAACGGCAGGGGAGCGTGCCCCGAGGACCACAGGCGCTGCCTGGGGAGAGTGGGCTTCGGCGGGGGGAGCGTGGCCGCCGACAAGACCCTTGAGGCCAGCGACTTCGTCCTAGCCCTGGGCTGGGAGTTCGACGACATAACCACGTACGCCTACACCCTCCTCCCCAAGGGCGACGTGGTAGTGGTAAGCCTGGACGGCTCGGTGGAGAGGAGGCCCAGGCTCTTCGACCACTACAAGGCTCAGCCGCACGTGGCTCTGAGGGAGGTCCTAGCCGAGGTCAAGAGGCTAGGGGCCCCCGGGGCCAGGGATGAGTGGGACAGGGAGGTAGGGGGCTACCTCAGGGCGTGGAGGAGCATGCTGGAATCCGCCGTCTCCAGGAGGACTGGCCGCGCCAACCCTGACAGGTTCTTCGCTATGCTAGACTCCGCGGCGCCTAGGGAGAGGATCCTCAGCGGGGGCCAGGGCACCCACATACTATACGCCTACAACTACTTGAGGGTCTACAGGCCGGGCTCCTGGCTGGCAGCGACGAACCTCGGCGCCATGGGCTACGCTCTCCCAGCCGTGATAGGAGCTGCTAAGGCGTCGCCTGGCAGCTACGTCGCCACCGTCATAGGGGACGGAGACCTGATGATGACAGTGCAGGACCTGGAGACCATAGTGAGGGAGGACCTCGACGTGAAGATAGCGCTGGTCAACGACGACTCGTACCGGGTGCTCTACCTGAGGCAGGTCATACAGAAGCAGGGCAGGGTCTACGAGACCCTCCTGGGCAACCCCGACTTCGGGGAGCTGGCTAGGGCCTTCGGGTTCAGGTATGTGAGGGTCGAGAGGGAGGATGACGAGAGGAGGGGCGTAGAGGCCTTAACCTCCAAGGGGCCCGTGCTAGTCGAGGTGAAAGTTGACAGGGACGACGTGCCGCCGCTGAACCTGGAGTATACACTCAGGATGAGCATGTAGGGTGACCGGTGTCAGCTGGTTAGCGTGAACGGTGTTATCTTGGGTATCCTTATCCTCTCCCTCATGAACTCGACGAGGCCGGCCTCCTCTATAGCCTTCATCACCTCCTCGTCGCTGGCCCCCTTGGGTATGTCGATTTTCTTGTCCAGGACCTCTATGTGGTCTATATTGACCCTCCTCCTCCTGACGCCCGTAAGCTGCTTAGGCCCCGTTATCAGCACGAAGTTCTCGTCTATTATGTCGACTATGACGCACTTCCTCCCCGCCTCGCGGCCCCTGGTCTTCACGCATATCCTGCCCACTTCGATAACCTTCAGGGCCATGCCCGGCTCCCCGCTGAGGGTCTATTCTCCACGGCTTTTAATGTTTCCCATGTTCGCTTATCTCCTCCGGACTGCTATGAATGCGGCTTGAGGGGATTGAAAGGGTTGGCTAGGATAGTAGTGCTTGGCAGTGGTAGGGAGGTCGGCAGGGCAGCGATACTAGTAGAGAGCAGGGGTAGGGGGCTACTGCTAGACTACGGCGTTAACTTCGACGAGAATGACAGGCCCATATTCCCGGGCGACGTGAGGCCCAGGGACCTAGACGCTGTGGTGCTGACCCATAGCCACCTGGACCACGTGGGGGCGGCGCCTTACCTCTACTCTAGCGTAGCCCCCAAGCTCTACGCTACGAAAATCACTCTTGAGGTAACGAGGTTGCTCCTGCTAGACATGATAAAGCTCAACGGGGCCTACCTGCCCTTCGACGAGAAGAGCGTGGACGATATGCTAGCTGCTGCCGAGGCCGTCGAATATGAGCAGGAGGTCGAAGCCGGAGGCTTCTCGTTCAAGCTGCTCTACTCAGGCCATATACCCGGTAGTGCCAGCGTCCTCGTGGAGGTTGAGGGGCGCAGGATACTGTATACCAGTGACGTGAACGTGATAGACGCTAAGCTAGTGTCTCCCGCTAAGTTGAACGGGGTCAAGGCCGACGTGGTGATAATAGAGTCGACCTATGGGGCAACTAATCACCCGCCGAGGAGGGAGGTGGAGGAGAGGTTCTACCGAAGCGTGAAGGAAGTAGTAGAGTCCGGGGGCACGGTGCTGGTGCCAGCGTTCAGCGTGGCGAGGGGGCAGGAGATCGCCTCTATACTGGCTGAGAGGGACTTTAGCCACCCCGTCTGGATAGACGGCATGATAAGGCAGGTGGCCGAGGTCTACGCGGCCCACTACAAGTACCTCTACCTGCCCAGCCTCCTCCTGAAGGCTCTAAGCGAGTTCAACGTGGTGAGGGGCTGGCAGGACAGGAAGAAGGCCCTGAAGAAGCCGGGGGTGATAATAGCTAGCGCAGGCATGCTCAAGGGAGGCCCGAGCCTGTACTACATGAAGAAGATGGCCGCCGACAAGAAGAACGCGGTCTTCCTAGTCAGCTACCAGGCCGCGGGCACCCCGGGCAGGATGATACTGGAGGAGGGCGTGTTCGGCGAGGAGAGGATACCGGTCATGGCCAGGGTCGAGTGGTTCGACTTCTCGAGCCACATAGACCAGAGGGGCATACTGCAGCTGCTCAGGAAGATAAACGGTGTCGAGAAGGTCGTGCTGGTGCACGGCGAGCCTAGAGCCCAGAAGGTCCTAGCGGCAAAGATAAAAGAGGAGCTGGGCATAGAAGACGTCGAGATACCGGCCAACGGCGACGTGATAGAGATATGATCGCTCTAGCCGGCCTTAGCCTCCTTCACCTCGCCCTTATCTATGTCGACTATCTTCTTGCACTTGACCTTGGATAGGATCTCCTCGAGCTTCTGCTCCTCCACCTTGTAGGTATATAGGTATCTCTTGGTCCTCGCCTTGACTTTAACTATGCCGCCCTTCGACCTCTTTATCCTACACTCTATAGCCCTCTCCGTGACCTTGATGAAATCCTCGAGGTTCTTTAGCTCCACGGGCATGCCCGGGCACCCCCTCTTCAGGGCTCATGCACGCGGCTTTAAGGTTTAGCAGGACACCCTGTAGACGTCAACGCCGTCCTCTTCTTCAATGATGCCGCAGGACCCGCACTCGTGGGGGTCACCTGCCGCAGGGGGCCTAGGATCCTCCAGCCTGAGGCGGCCTCGCACCTTCTTCTCCATGCCCGGCTTCAGCCCTCCCCTCTTTCGAGCTTAGAACCGATACCAGATTAAACTTAAGGCTCACGTAGATGCTTAATTTTATATTTTAAGAGGGCTGTCATGAGATGTCTGCTAGGCTCTCTCTCAGCCTTTTCTTGTCGATGTTGCTTCTCCAAGTTGCTCCCCTCGCGGCGGCTTCGCCGGGGCAGCAGGGGCTCCTGGGACCGCCCCCCTGGGCAGCCCTGCCCGAGTATGTGCCGGGCAGGTTCATAGCAGTCTATGAGGGCGGGGTGGAAGCGAGCGGGATCCTAGAAGGCTCTGCCGTGGACCCGCTTGACGCGGGGGCCAGGCTTGTAGAGCTATACGGGGGCCGCTTGGTCAGAGAGTTCACTTTGATCGAGGGGTTCGTGTTCGAGGGTCCCCCTGCTGCTGTAGCCGCCTTGGAGGCCCTGGGATTCGAGGTCTACCCTGACAGGGTTTACACTCTGCAGGTCCTACCGAGACCCCTAGCGGAGGCTAGAGAGCCGGGGCTCAGGGTCTCGGTGCCCGCGATAAGGGCTGACGTGCTCCACGAGAGGGGGGTGATTGGTCAGGGGGTGGTTGTGGCCGTCATAGACACTGGGGTTCAAAACAGCCACCCCCTCCTTTTGAGGCCCGACGGCTCGAGAGTGGTTGTAGCCGAGTACGACGCTACTGGCACAGGAATTGTGGACTACTGCGGCAGGGGGACGGTATACGTCTACTACGGGGGCTTCCACGGCACTGCGGTAGCTGGCGTGATAGCAAGCCAGTCGCCCTCACTGAAGGGGGTGGCCCCTGGGGTGTCGATATACGACGTGATAGTCTTCAGGGAGGAGCTGTGGTGCCTGGGAGCCCTGGAGTCCGACATCATAGCGGGGATCGAGTGGGCGGTCCTGGGGCCTGACGGTGAGCCTGGCACTGGAGACGAGGCCGACGTGATAAACCTGAGCCTCGGCTCCCTGGCGGGGCCGTGGGTCCTCGAGGCCTCCTATGAGGGGTTCGAGGAGCCCCCACTACTGAGGGCGATCAGGGAGGCAGTCGACTCCGGCGTTGTCGTGGTTGTGGCCGCGGGCAATGAGGGGGGTGGCGGCGGTTTCCACACTGTCAACTACCTGTGCGGCGTGCCCGGCGTGATCTGCGTGGGAGCGGTAGACGACGGTGATACAGTGTACGCCCTCGACGATAGGGTCGCCCTGTTCAGCTCCAGGGGCCCCCTGGGGGCGTCTAAGCAGGCGCCCCACGTGCTCGCGCCGGGCGTCGGCATAGAGACGGCTGTACCCACCGAGACAGGCTGGCAGACGTACCCGCTGGATGGCACCAGCTTTGCAGCCCCCCACGTGGCCGGGGCGGCCGCACTCCTGCTCTCAGCCGGTGTCAACGCGGCCGAGGCCAGGCTGCTCCTCTCCCAGGCCGGCGTCCCCGTCAAAGGGGCGCTGTCGGACTCCGTGAACGTGGCAGAGCAGGGAGCCGGCCTCCTCAGGGTCGACTTCGCCGCTGACAGCCCCGTGATACCGTGGAGCGGCGAGGGCGAGCCCTTCATAGAGGTATACGTAGCCAGAGGGTCCGCTGTAACCGCTGAGCTGTTCCTCCGCAACCGCCTCTCCGAGCCTGTAGCTGTCAGCGTCTCCCTTGAGGGCCCCCTGTACAGCGTCTACGGAGCTAGGACCTCGCAGCCGCCAACTGCTCGCGTCGAGGCTGAGAGCGTACTCTTAGCGCCTGGGGGCGAGGCTAGTGTGAGGATACAGGTTGACGCCTCACTGGCGTCGCCCGGCCTCTACGGCGGCTACGTGGCGGTTTCAGCGCCGCCTGCTACCCTAAGGATTCCAATACTGGTAGCTGTGTTCGAGGCGGCCTCGGGGATCGGGGGCGTCTTGCAGGCCTCTGTGGAGGCGGACGCGCCCCTAGGCAACCCTGGCTGGTCAGCGGCCTTTGTGGGGATCGAGGCAGCGGGCCCATCGTTCCCCGCGTCTATACTGATAAACTCCTACTCCCAGGTCTACGCCACTGTGATGACGCCCAGCGGCTCAGTGTACCAGGGGCAGCAGTTCATGGTCGAGGGTGCGGGGGTCTACAAGGTGTTCATGACGCCGGTGACTCACGGCTTCAAGCCAGAGGCCGTGATAACTGTCACCGCGCAGCCGTCCATAGACCTGGAGGAGCTGCTTCAGAGGATTGATGGGCTAGAGGCTGCGGTGGCTCTGCTCGACGCTAGGACCTCGGAGCTGGAGGCCGCCGTCGAGTCTATGTCGGAAACACTCAGCAGCCTCTCAGCATTAATCGCGGAGCTGGAAGCATCCCTCGATGAAGCCAGGGGGAGGGTCGCGGAGCTGGAGGCCGCCGTCGGAGGCCTAGAGTCTAGGGTCTCGGGGCTAGAGGAGGCCCTGTCGGAGCTTGAGGAGCGGGTTGCAGGACTGGAGGCTAGCCTCACCGCCCTAGAGTCCAGGGTCTCAGAGTTGGAGGCCGGTGTGAGGTTCCTGCAATCCTCCATAGGGGGCCTAGAGGAGCGCTTGGAGAGGCTGGAGTACGAGCTTTCCAGTCTCGAGGCTAGGCTCGCCTCGCTAGAGGAGGAGCTGGGCTCTGAGGTTGAGACTCTGAGGGAGGAGGCCGCATTCCTCCGCTCCGAGATAGACTCGCTCCGGGGAGAGCTGGCAATCATAGAGTCGGGGCTGGGCGAGCTGGGGGCCAGGGTAACGGAGATTGAGGCTAGCGTCGAGTCACTTAGAGGCGAGCTATACGCTACCACCGAGGACCTGAAGTCTATGCTAGACCGGCTGGACGCGTCTGTGGGAGCGTTAGTGGAGGGCTTACGGGTGCTCTCAGTGAGGCTTGAAGCGCTAGAGAGGGAAGCCGTGACTCGGGGCGAGCTAGAGGCTAGGGCGTCGGAGCTAGAGGAGGCGTTGGCGGGCGTAGCTGAGGGGCTGGAGGCCCTGGAAGCCGCTTTCTCCGGGCTAGAGGCGGGGCTTGGCTCCCTCGAGGAGGCGCTAGGCGCCATGGAGTCCAGGCTTGAGAGGCTTGAGAGCGAGTCTGTCAGCGTCTACCTCAGGCTCTCCGAGATCGAATCTAGGCTCGAGGGCCTGGCCCTTAGACTTGGCTCCCTCGAGTCTAAGATCTCCGAGTTGGAGGTTAGGTTGGAAGAGGCTGAGGCTCCCGGGCAGGCTCAAGGGGATGCAGGCGGAGGCGTCGAGAGCGAGGAGGGTGAGAGCTCTCCCGACTCCAGGCTTGACGTCGCCGCTGTGCTAGTTGCCGCGGGCCTGCTAGTGGCTGCGGGGCTGGCGGTCTTGGCCGTCAGGCGCCTTGCTCTTTAGCGGCCCATCCGAGTTTTGACTTCCCTCTGCCTTCCAACTCATAACCCTGGGCGGGGTTGATGCCGGCTGGTAGGAGGACTGCTATAGCTGTCACGGGCTTGCCGGGTAGCGGTAAGAGCCTCGTGGCAAGGTTCATAGCGGAGGAGCTAGGAGCCCCCCTCTACGTTATGGGGGACCTGGTTAGGAGGGAGGTAAAGAGGAGGGGGCTCCCGCTTACATACGAGAACGTTGAGAGGGTTGCAAGGGAGCTGAGGGAGAGGTATGGTAGGGCGGCTGTCGCGCAGCTCCTAGCTAGGGAGCTTGAGGGCGTCGAGGGCCCAGTGGTCGTGGACGGGCTCAGGAGTGTGGAGGAGGCCAGGCTGCTCGAGTCTCGCGGGTGGCGAGTGGTCATAGTGGCTGTATTCTCCCCGAGGAGGCTCAGGGCCAGCAGGATAGCGGCTAGGGGTAGGGCCGGCGAGGCGGGGGACCCTGAGAGGCTTGTGGAGGAGAGGGATAGGGCTAACATAGAGTTCGGCGTGGCAGAGGCTATGGCCCTGGCCGATTACATGATAGTTAATACCGGGGGGGTCGAGGAGCTAGAGATGGAGGCTAGGAGGATAGCGAGGGTGGCAGTCTGTGGGGAAGGCGAGGATCGTGGTTGAAGTCGAGGTTAGGCCCACCGAGGATAGGGATAAGGTGTTGAGGGCTCTGAGGAACGTGTTCGACCCCCAGAGCGTCAGGTTTGAGAGGGTGGGCGACAGTGAGGTGATAATAGCTGAGTCTAACACACTAGCAAGCCTCTTCAAGCTGTACTACGCGCTGAGAGCGGAGAGGATACTAGACGCCGCGCGGGGAGCCCTGAAGAAGGGCGTTAAGTCCAAGGACAGGATGGTCTTCTTCCTGCACAAGCAGGCGGCATTCCAGGGCAAGATAAGCTTCGTAGACGGAGACCACGAGAGCCCCCTCGGCGCTATAAGGTTCGAGGTTGAGCACCCGGACGTGAAGGCTGTCATAGACTGGCTGGCCCCCTACACGGTCAGGGGGAGGCCGGTCTTCGAGAGGGAGATGCCCGACTAGCCTAGCAGCGGGATGGGCACCTTCAGACCTCCGACCTCCACGACCTCCATTGGAACGTTGTAGACCCCCTCCAGCACCTCCTTGGCAAGGACTTCGGGCGGCCTGCCATCAGCTACAACCCTCCCCCCGTTAAGCAGCACAACCCTGTCTGCAATCGCCGCGTGGAGGGGCTCGTGTGCTGTGTACACCACCGTGGCCTTCCCCCTCATCGAGGATAGTAGCCTAGCCGCCAGGAGCTGGTTGCGCAGGTCCAGGTTCGAGAATGGCTCGTCTGCTAGGATGAGCCCGGAGCCCCTGGCAAGCGCCCCCGCGACTAGGGCCAGCCTCTTCTCGCCTCCGCTCATCCACCTCCACCTGCGCCCGGCCAGCTTCTCGGCCCCCAGGGCCCTCAGAGCCTTCAGTGCGGCCTCCAGGTCCTCCCTGCCCCACGTGAGCGGGGCGTCGCTGACGCCGTACCTCTGCAGGAGGACGACGTCTAGCCCAGTCAGCCTGCCCTCCACCTCGGGGTGAGACGGTATGTAGGTCAGCGCCCTCCTCGCAGCCCTGCTCCGTGGGTCAAGGCCGCAAACCAGCACTCGTCCCCGCGTGGGCCTCAAGACGCCGGCTAGGACCCTGAGCAGCGTGGTCTTTCCGGCCCCGTTAGGGCCTATAACCGCTACTAGCGAGCCCGGCTCGAGCGAGAGCCCGTCAACGCTCAGTATAACCCCGCCTTCAGCCTCTACCTCGACTCCGTGCGCCTCAACCTTGCAGGGCCCAGGCTCTACCACCTGCCCCCACCCCTGACGGAAAGGTATACGAGTAGCGGCGCCCCGAAGAGGCTGGTAACGATGGTCAGAGGTACCTCGCGCGGCGCGAGCGCCACGCGGGCTATGATGTCGGCTGTTAGGGCTAGGAGGGCGCCGTAAAGCGCCGCCCCGGCTAGGACCTCCTGGAACCTCCTGGCGCCGGCCAGCCTGGCGACCCAGGGGGCTGTCAGGCCTATGAAGCCTATCGGCCCTGCCAGGGCTACCAAGGGCGCGACCGTGAGGGCCGCCGCCACGGCGACGGCGGCCCTGAGCCTGGCCACGCTGACCCCTAGGCCCTCGGCGTACTCCTCCCCAAGGCTCAGGACTTCCAGCGCCTTGGAGAGGGCCGCTACCGCTGCGACCCCGGCCAGTGTAAGGGGAATGCTGGCGGCTAGCAGCCCCCTCTCTATGTAGGCAGCGGATCCCATGAGCCAGAATAGGGAGGACGCGGCCTTCTCCGGCGAGTAGAGTATCAAGAGTAGGGTGGCGCTCGAGAAGAGGTAGGAGTATGCGACCCCCACAACTATCAGCGAGTAGCCTGTGAGCCCTGCCACCGCCGAGGTTGCTAGCACCGCGCCGAAGGCTAAGAGGCCACCGGCGAAGGCGGAGGCGTGGATTAGAGGCGGGAGCGTCAAGCCGTAGACTATGGCTGCGACGCTGCCCAGGGAAGCGCCAGAGGAGAGTCCAACGATGTAGGGGTCTACCAGGGGGTTCCTGAGGGCCTGCTGCATCGCCGCCCCCGCGGCGCCCAGAGAGACCCCTATCAAAAGCAGGGCTGAGGTCCTCACGGCCCTATACTCTATTATGCCTCTCTCAGGGCCCCCCTCGAGGTAGCTCAAGGGGTTCACGAGCCCGGCGGGCCCAAGGGAAAGGCTGAGAAGGCATGCCGCGGCCAGGGCAGCGAGAGATGCTAGGTATGTTAGCCTCAACTCAGAGCTTCACCCAGGAACGCAAGCACATCATCAGGCACCCTGCCCTCGAGCAGGCTCAGCACGTCCAGGGTCTCCGGGCTAACAACGCCCGGCACCTCCTCGAGCCCTAACGTCTCGGGCGAGAGGATGGCTAGGAATACGTAGACGGCTAGCGAGGTCCTCGGCGAGGGCCTAGCGAAGACGTCGTTATACAAGCCCTGCAGCACGTAAACCCTACCGTCGCTCACAGCCGGGATATCATAGGCCGCTTCGCCCAGCTGGCTCTCAAGCCAGTCCACGAAGTCGCTGGGCGTCATGCCGCCGTGGCCCCCCATCACGACTATAACGTCGGGCGCCCTCTCTACAAGGCTCTCAACGCTAACTACAGGCCACCCCTTGAGGTTGGGGTCGCCCTCGTCGCCGTAAACGTTGACGGCTCCTAGGGCTGTTAATATGTCATGCTCCCAGTTACCCCACCCGACGACGAAGAGCGGCTCAAGCCACACTATGACGGCTACTCTAACGCCCTCAGCGCCGCCCAGTAGCGCCCTGGCGGCGGAAACAGCGGCCTCGAACATCGAGGCAGCCTTATAGGCCTCCACAACGTTGCCGGTCGCCTTGCCAACCAGTATCAAGGAGTTCTTAACGTCGTCCAGGGTCTCTGAGGGGAGGAGTAGCA
The DNA here is from genome assembly GCA_027051095.1 of Acidilobaceae archaeon. Taxonomy (GTDB): domain Archaea; phylum Thermoproteota; class Thermoprotei_A; order Sulfolobales; family Acidilobaceae; genus Aeropyrum. Next base: position 13,152 of record JALUAM010000013.1, read on the forward strand.
CGGGGATCCCATAGGACTCGAGTATCTCCTTCACCTGAATGTGGGGTGGGGCTGTGGCTACCCCTATCACCAGGTCTGGCTGGAGGGATAGTATAGCCTCGATGCTGGGGTCCCAGAAGCCGCCTATACTAGCTATCTCGCCCCTCTCCCTGGCCTCTGCAACCTCCGGGGGCCAGTCGCTGTAGTCGTCCACCCCGACCAGCCTGTCGAGGGCGCCCACATAGTATAAGATCTCCGTCACGCTAGGGGCCATACTGACTATCCTCTCAGGCCTTGAAGTTACTACTACTATACTGCCTGTGCCGTCGACTAGCTCCACAGGGAATAGGATTGACTCTGCCAGGTCCTCCACGCTGGCCCTAAGCTCGTCTAGCCTCGCCGCCAGCTCGTCGATCCTGGATAGCGCCTCCTCTGAGGCCTCGCGAGACGACTCTAGCGCCTCTCTGAGGTCCTCCAGGGCAGCGCTAAGCTCGGCGACTCTTGCCGCAATCTCCTCCAGGTCCTCTACGGTAGCGCCTCCGCGTCTCAGTTCCTCCACAGCCTCCGTCAGGGCGTCGACCTGAGCGGCTATCCTCTCTAGGTCGCCCGTAGAGGCCGCCTCCGACTTCAGCCTCTCAAGCTCCCCCTCCACGTCTCTAATAGCGCGCTGAAGCTCCTCCAGCTCCCTGCCGGTCTCGTCAACCCTTCCCTCTAGGTCAGAGAGCTGCGAGTATATGGCTGCGTAGCCCGCGGCGCTAACCAGGATCAAAGCGGCTATCAACGCTACCAGAAGCTTCTGCAGGTCAACGGACATCTGGACACCCCCTCCAGTTTTCTCGTATCAGCTCTATTTATAAAGCTTGGCGTGTCTGCGGGGGCTCCTCCTCAAATCCTCATGGGCTATGTAAGCCGGGGGTGGTGCGGGGCAGTTGAGGGTAGCGCTGGGCTTGCTCATAGCTTCGGCTAGCGCGGCTCTAGGCATAGTTGAGTCGAGCCTGGCTACCAGGCTGAGTAGCGTCGCCGCGGAGCTGGGCTTCGGAAGCGAGGGCGAGCTAGCGGTGAAGGGCGTGGTAGCTGCGCTGGGCGCAATAATATCCCTCTGGGGCATAGCGCTGGGCGCTAGGAGGTTCCGGTCAGCCGCCAGCAGGCGCCTCGCCATAGTGGTGTCGTCGCTAGGCATAGCGTTTGCGTCGGCCGCTCTGCTATGGCTGGGCGAGGCTCCCCCCGTTGTCGCGCTTCTCTTCCCCGTCATAGGGGTCTTCCTAGGGCTCGCAGCCTTCTCGGCCAGCAATACCCTGTACAACGACGTGGACTTCAGGGAGTGGCGCGGCGCCCTGGCGGGCTACTATATAGTATCGTCGCTGGGATCCTCGATGCTGCTGTTAATGCACGTCGAGGGGCTAGCCCTCTACTTCATACCGCTAGTAGCCCTCGCTTCGGGTCTAGTAGCGGCGGCTCAGGCTGGAACCTCGCCCATACCCTACACCTCGCTTAAGGTGCTGGAGAACTTCGCGGATGCGGCCGTAAGGGGGCCTAGGGCCGCGGGCTATGGGTTCAAGATCTACGAGATAGCGAGGGCAGCCTCGGCTCTCGGGGCGCTCTCGGCCGTCAAGATAGCCTTGATGGCGGAGGCCGGCGAGGTCCTAGGCCCCGCAGCCCCCCTAGTATTCAGCGCCTCGTTCAGCCTCGGAATAGGCATCGCCGCTCTCGAACCCAGCCTCACGCTGGCCTCGCTAATGTCTATAGCCTCGCTCTCAGCAGCCTCCATTGTGCGCGATACGCCGGTAGCGCTCGCCGCAGTGGGGGTAGCGCTCGGCTACTCGACCCTATCGCTGGTATACTACGTGCTTGACAAGGCCCCTAGGAGGCTTAGGACCGCGAGCGTAATGTCCTTCCTGTGGACGGCGGCGGCTAGCATAGCCGTGACGCTATCTTCTACGATGCTAGACCTTAGTCCGGCCCTTCCAGCTCTCGCGATAGCCGTTGCAGGCTTCGCTGTAGCCGAGAAGATGAGGCCTAGGAGGCCCGAGTGGGGGGCTACTTAACGGGCTTAAAAACCTCCACCTGAAGCACCCTGAACCCCAGCTCCTCGTAGAACCTCCTCGCTATGACGTTGCCCTCGGGGAACACGGCCGATATAATGCCGGCTCCCTCCCTCCTAGCCACGTCTACGGCATATTCCACGAGCAGCCTGCCTATACCTCTCCTGCGGTAGCCGGGCTTAACGTAGAGGTCCGTTATGAGAGCCTTTATCCTGGGCTCATAGAACACTCTGTCTATAAACACTAGCCTAAGGAGGCCCACGACCTCGTCTCCGACGGCGGCCACTATAAGCCTGGCCTTAGGGTCTGAAAGGCTCTCCTCCACGTATCTTCTAGCCTCCTCGCGGAGCCTCTGGGAGGTCCTAAAGCTAGGGTCTAGCTCCTCGTTCAACGTCTTAAGCCTCGCGACTAGATCGGCCACAGCGTCTACATCCTCCCTGGACGCCTCCCTTATGATGAGCCCTCCCGCCACGGGCCTACACCTCCTTAATGTAGGTTATCATAAAATTCCTGAAGCCCAGCTTAGAGTAGAACCTCTCGGCTACTATGTTACTGGAGGGGATCTCTGCTGCAATCCTGGATGCACCCCTCTCCCTAGCCTCCTCAGCGAACCTGTCTATTAGTAGCGCGCCTATCCTTCTGCCCCTGAACCTGGGGTGTACGTATAGCTCGGTTATGACGCCTATCTTCCCGTCCTTTAGGAGCCTTAGCTCCCTGACGTACCCTCTAATGTAGCCCACGATCTGGCCGTCCACCTCAGCCACGAAGACTATGTCGCCGCCCTCCACAGCTCTCCTCGCCTCCTCAGTTGCTCTCTCTTCCGCGTCGTCGCTCAGAGCCCATGCAGGGTCGAATTCCTCGTTGAACGCGTAAAACCTGTATATAAGCCTGGCTAGCTCCCCTTCCTCGCCCTTCCTAGGCTTCCTAACCGAGACGCCGGCCTCATACACCTCTTTCACCCCAGACCTCGGCGACCAAGCTAGTGAGCTTCCTCGCCCTGAGGATTATCTCGGTGGCCCTCTCAAGCTCCGCCTTATACGTCAAGGGCTTGCGCGCTAGCCCCTCCTCGGAGGCCTTAGCGGCGACCGCGGCCGCGACCCTGGGGTGGACCTTCCAGTCGTCTAGCTGTGGGAGTATCCTGTCCTCGCTGAGGCCCTGCTCCTCGGCGTAAGCTGCCAGCTCCTCCGCCGCAGCTATAACCATGCTATCAGAGATCCCCCTGGCCCTCGCGTCGAGAGCGCCCCTGAACACCCCGGGGAACACTAGCGCGTTGTTAACCTGGTTGGGGAAGTCGCTTCTGCCCGTGGCTACAACTCTGGCCCCTGCCTCCCTGGCCTCGCTGGGCCATATCTCCGGCGTCGGGTTAGCTAGGGCAAACACTATTGGGTCCTTGCTCATTCTCCTAACCCACTCAGGCTTGACGACGCCGGGCCCAGGCCTGCTTGCGGCCACAAGCGCGTCAGCTCCCTCAAGAGCCTTGTCGGGGCCCGCGCCGGGGGGCAGCCCCGAGCCGCCCGTCTCCAGGGCTATACGGTATTTATACGGGTTCGAGAAGAGGAGCTTGTCTATGTCGTCCCTGTCTGGGTGTAGGACTCCCTTCCTGTCGAGCACGGCTATGTTCGAGGCCGGGACTCCATAGCGCCTGAGGAGGGTGTAAAGTGCTATGTTGGCGGCGCCAGCGCCGAGAAGTACTATCCTTGACTTCCTCAGGTCCTTGCCGACTATCTTGAAGGCGTTTATGAGCCCCGCGAGGGTGGCAGCGGCCGTGCCTTGCTGATCGTCGTGCCACACGGGTATACTCAGCTCTCTCCTCAGGATCTCGAGTACCTCGAAGCACTTGGGGCTCTCTATGTCCTCTATGTTGACGCCCCCGAAGCTGGGCTCCAGGCTCTTTACTAAGTCGACGAACTCCGTTGTCTTCCTCTTGCTGTGGACTATGGGCACCGCGTCTACGCCGCCCAGGAACTTGAAGAGGAGGGCTTTACCCTCCATGACGGGGTAGGCGGCCTCCGGCTTCAGAGGGCCTAGGCCTAGGACCCTGGTCGCGTCGCTGATAACCGCAACCAAGTTCCACCTGCTGGTGAGCTCGAAGCTGAGGTCGGGATCCTTCTCTATGGCCAGGCTTACCTCCGCGACGCCGGGAGTGTACCACACGGCGAAGTCGGAGAGCGACTTAAGGGGCACCTTAGGAGATATCTCTATCTTGCCCCCGTAGAGCCTGTGAAGGCTGACCGGGTCCTTGCCTGCCAAAGAGCACCCTCCAGCTAGGCTATGAGGCCTTATAGCCTATTCACTCTAAGCCTTGCAGCCCTCCGAGAGTATTGCCTCTAGCAGCCTGTCAGCCGCAGCCTTATAGTCCTCGGGGTAGAAGCGCATCCTGAGCATCGGGTAGCCCGGTATAGAGGTGTCCAGCTCATACTCTAGCCTCAAGCCCCTAGCGGCCTTGAGGACGACGGTGATGGCTGCTTTGGCGCTCTCAGCCGTGGACCGTATTTCATCCTCGCTGTAGGGCGCCTCCTCGGATAGGGGTATCTGGGCCTCGACCATTACGCCCCTGCCGGGCTCGTCCTTCAGCTCGATTACAGAGTCGCCCAGGTGGATCCTAACCATGTCGCCCTCTGCTTCGAACCTACAGCCCAGGTTCTTCAGGCTCCTTTGAAGCTCGGCGGCGACGCCCTTGCCTGCGTGGCCGGGGATTCCGGCTTCCTCGTCCTCGCCCATGCTAGCCCTTCACCACGCTTCCAATCCTACCAAAGAGAGCCGCAATAATGTTTCTCGGGTTGGAGCCGTCGAAGAACACTATGGTTATCCTGCTCCTCCTTGCTATGCCCAGGGCAACGCGGTCCCAGAGCGTATATGTGCCAGCCCTCTCCTCGAACTCGCGTATAATCTCTTCCAGCTCGTCGTACCCCAGGCTCTTAATAACGTTATCCTCGCTCCCCCTGTAGACGCCTTTAACGCCTCGCAGAGCGTTGAGTACGAGACTGCCTCCAGCGGCCTCTGCGAGGGCCGCTGCAACTGCGTTGGTACTTTGCCCCGGCTGCAGGCCGCCTAGCACAGGCACTAGGCCCGTCTGAGACATCATCAAAGCCTCCTCTATGCTGGTAGCCGGCGTGGGCGGAGCGCGAGGGTACAGAGCTTTCGCTATCAGGGATGCGTTGAGCCTAGCAGCCTCGATCCCCATGAGGTCGAGCAGGCCCTCATTGACGCCCAGCTTCCTCAGGGCGTCGATGTAGGACCTAGCCAGCCCCCCACCGCCCACTACAATACCTACCTTGAACCCCATTCCCTCGAGCTCGGCTACAGCCCTGCTGAGACCGCTCAGGTACTCCGGCGAGGGGGGGCTCACTAGGGAGCCGCTGAGCTTCAACACAACCATGCTACCTATCGGGGCTAGGGGCTCGCCACGCTCGTGCACGGCCATCCCCTCCACGGGTAGCCCCCTAGACGCCCGCTCACAGCCCCAGAGTCAACGCTGGCGTCCGGGGGGATTACTGCATCTGCTCAGCTGTCCTGGCCTTCCTCACAGGCGCTAGGCCTCGGCGCTTTTTACCCTCATCACTGCGGAGCGCCGGTAATATCCGAGTCCTACTCCCAGAGACCCACTATACGCGGCTCGGGGCTAGATTAACTAACGGTGGCCCGCGGTGGCGGTAAGTGACGTCTGGAAGGCTATTGAGACCCTTAGGGAGGCGCTCAACCTGTCAACGATAGACGTAAGCTACTACCTAGTACTGGGGGGCCTCGTGCTGATGGTATTCGCCGTGAGCTACATCGCCGGGGTGGTCGTATACAAGGTTATAAACAATGCTGCCAACGCCGACGCAATAGGCTTCGTTAAGTCTATAGTAGTGATAGCGCTCGCAATATTCATACTCGGCCTCATACTGCCCTAGCCGGCAGACCTTTTTTCAAGCTTCCTCTTGATTAGCTTGAGCCTAACGAACTCCTCCCTCTGCCTGTCCTCGAGCACTAGCTTGATGTACTTTATAGCGTCTCTATAGCTGGGCAGTATCACATAGTCCAGCGCGTTGATCAGCCTCTGGGTCTCTCTAAGCTCCTCGAGGAGCCTATTTATAGTCTCCTCGTACTCGGCGAGCTTCAATATCTTGGGTAAGAGCCTCCTCAACTCGCTGAAAGACTCGTATAGCTTGGGGTCGACACCTGGAGGCAGGTTTAGGGGTGGCACGGTATCGCTCCTAACGGTGAACGTGGGGATCTTGACGGCAAACAGCACGCGGGTCCCCACGTCGACTCTCAGAGACTCCTCGACGGACTCGGAGTACACTCTAACCCTCTCGAGCCCCTCAGCGGCAGCCCCCACATAATAGCTGTTATATATTTTTTCTAGCTCCCTTAGGACCTCCTCCCTGTACCTCGAGTACTCGGAGGCTATGCTTATCAGGTAGTGGAGTATGACCTCCCTCTTCTCCTCTATAACCTTCCTGATCCTGGTCATCATCGCATACTCTCTCCTCAACCTGATCAGGTTGATCTTCGTAGGCAGGACCTTCCGCGGGTCTACAGCCATACCCCTTAAACCACCCTCTTCCCGGAGGCGCTGGTGAGGCTATTTCAGCGCTTCCCTAGGGCGGGGGAAGGATGAGTGCACGGCTTAGAGTAGCCCGAGCTCTAGCATAGCCTCTATCATGTTCTTAGGCCTCATTGCCCTCTCCAGGCTCAGCGCCTTGACTAGAAAGCCTTTCATGTCGACTGAGCTTTTTGAGGCGCTCTCCTCTATCTCCTTGAACATGCATTTCTCGTACTCGGCGCTTATGTTCTTGAAGAATACCTCGAAGGATGGGCTTGTAGCCAGTATCCTGTTGACGGTCCTGGCGAGGCTCCTGGCGTAGCTGGGTCTCTTAGAGGCGTCTATAGGCGTTAGCCTGTTAGTAAGGATCTGCATTATGGCAGTGTTGACAATAGCCAGGCACTCGGAGTTACGTTTGAGCATCAGTTTTAGTATGAACGAGGCAAAGTTGAATACGTCGCTGTCAAGGGTCGCGTTGAGGCCCCTATTAGCTAGCAGCAGGGGGTCAACATACTCTATAGTGAACCTGTCGACTACTATGCCGCTCAGCGTCACGTTGTAGCCCACGAAATCTGAGAGCTTAAACACTATGTTGCCGCCCACCCGCTTATAGAGAACGTTGAGAGGCTTAACGTCGAAGTGGCCTATGCCCATCGCGTGAGCCAGGGCCATGGCCCCGCCCACGCTGGTTATAAGCCCCACCAGGTTCCTCTCTATATCGCTCTCGGAGAGCCTGGTTATGTCGCCGTCCATAAGCTCCAGAGCAGCCAGCGGCGGGCTCTCAATGTACTCCCTCATGCTGGAGTACGACTTGCGCGGTGCTATTACTGCGTACACGTATATAATGTTGTTCCTGTACTTGAGGAGCGAGTCTATGCTAACGTCCCTAAGGTTCTGGGCTTCAAGCATCCTCGCTAAGACGCTCCTATCTGCGGAGACGAGCCTAGCCTGAGCGGCATGCTCAGCCACGAACTTACTGACCTCCCTCTCCCTGGGGGGCTTCTCGTCCTCCCCCTTCAAGACCTTAAGCGCGACCTCAGTGCCCCACGGGTCGATCGCTTTTAAGACGTAGCTGAAGGCCCCTTTCTCGCCGGCTATAATCTCTACTACACGGTACACGCCGTAGAGGGTCTTGCCTAGCCATGCATGAGGGGGCGCCTTAACCTCCTCCTCCACGGCCTTCAGAATCTCCTTCTTCAGGTTCTCATCGCTAATACCTTCAAGGTCTATCTTGTAGATCGTCACGTTGCAGGGCCCCCTTGCAGAGGATATCTTGCGTAGCGCCTCGCTCCCCGAGGACACGTCTCCCTTGACGTCTATATACGCCGCGACTATGTAGCCCCTGTAGACTATGACCTCGGCTTCGAAGGGCTCCTCGGCGCCCTCAACCCTGATAAGTAACGCTCCATCCCGCCTGCCGGATATTAGGCTTTCAAGCGATTCCAAGCCGCAGGAGCCCAGGGAGGCCCTGTCCTCGAAGGAGAGTGCTAGGACGAAGGAAGCCCTGACTACGGGGTCTACATAGATCGAGCTAACTTTATCGAGGCTCTTAGAGACCTTCACGCCGCCCTGCCGCTCCCCTCCCATTAACTGCTAGCCTCCGCTTGCAGCCAATGAGCCCAGGCCTCCAGAGCTATTCACTTCTCCTCCTCAATCATAACTCTTATTATCGTCGACCCAACTATAATCTCGTCGCCGTCGTTCAGCCTCACAGGCCCCTTACCCTTAATATTCTCACCGTTCACTATGGTCCCGTTAGAGCTGTCCAGGTCCTCTATGAACCAGCTGCCGTCCCTGTAGAATATCCTGGCGTGCCTCCTAGACACGTACTTATCTGTGACTGGCACATGGACTCTCACGTCGCGGCCGATTATGTAGATTCCGGGGGTCAAGACTACCGTCGTCCAGGGGATCTCAAATAGGCTACGCACTACCTTCAGCACTAGCTTGCTCATAACTCACCCCTCTTGCTAGCGCCTCAGCCCTCCATACTAACGGTTAGTGCCTGTAGAGGTTTACTCCTGCTCGCGCCTGATCTCCGAGGCGAGGGAGAAGAGCCTCTTGCTGGCCTCCTCGAGCATGCCCTTCTCAAGCAGCGAGGCTATGTCCACGGTCTTCTCGTGGAGTGACGTGTCGCCGAGGGTCAGGGTTGTTTCGGCGGCGCTCGCTATCAGCTCTAGGGCCCTCGTGTAGTCTCTCTTCTCGATGGCACGCTTAATCTCGTCGAACGATCTGAACAGCTTGACCTTGTAGCTAACGAAGTTGTTTATGCTGGTCGCCTCGCCCACGGGTAGGGATAGGGTCAAGGGGCCTCTCCATGAGGTCCTCTGGGTCAGCGGGTCTAGGTACGAGGCCCTAACCTCTAGGTCTACGCTGTTCAGCGCGTCCTCAACTATTATCTCGCCGGGGATCTCTACAACCTCGCCGGCTGCCACGGAACCCACATTAATGACAACCTTGTCATCCTCCTCCTCATACTCCCACCCATAGACTTTTATCTTAGTGCCCAGCGACGCCCTGATAGTTACTGAAACGTTAGCGGCCACTATCTTGGCGGCTCTCAGGACCTCCCTCGTGAGGGGCTTGTCTATCTCTACTATATCAGATACGTGCTCCATGACTCCTCCGCCGGCGCTGGCAACCTCTGCTAGAAGCTTCTCGTTATACTCACTCCCGACGCCTATAGTCGTTATCGTTATCGGGGCGTTGGCTACGTACTTCTTCACGAGTTCTTTAAGCTTAGCAGGGTCCTTCTCGCCGAAGTTGGGCTCGCCGTCGGTTATCAGAACTATTATGCCGACTCCACCATAGTTGAATATCATGTTCTTGGCCGTTGTTATCGAGTCTATAAGCGCCGCCTCGATGTTAGTGCCAGGGCAGGTCTTTATCGACGCTATCTTCCTTATAGCGTCCTTCTTAACATCCTCGCTCTCTATCTTAGCGGGGCCGAACACTATGTCGCTCCTCCTGCAGAACTTTATTATGGCTATGCCGTCACCGACTTCAAGGAATTCTAGGGATTTTATCGCGGCGTGTTTAGCGAAGAAAAGCCTTTCGCCGTCCATGGACTTGCTAGCGTCTATAGCGTAAACGACGTTGCTACGGCTCCTAGACGACGATGAGCCTATGATCCTCAACAGGAACTCGACTTTGTCGCCGTCGACGGCATTCTTAGACGTGAGAAGCGATATGCTCAGAGGGTCCCTCTCCACGGACTTAAACGACACCTGCCGCCCACCCCGTCAGCGCTTGTTCACTCCGCTTAAGAAAGCTGGGAGGAGCTTTCAAAAATTT
>JALUAM010000014.1 GCA_027051095.1 Acidilobaceae archaeon
AGCGTGACATCCCTGCTGAAGGCCTCGAGGTCGAACTTCCCGCCCCTGACGTACTTGTCCACGCTCACGCTCCCCAGGTTGCACGACTCGAAGGGATACAAAGGCTGCTCGGAGCAGGGGTTTGTAGCTGTCAAAGCTCCCAGCCAGGGGGTGGGGTTCCACTTGTTGTGGTTGTCCAGGTAGACCATGCCGGGGTCTCCGCCGCCCCAGGCTGCCTCGACAATCTCCCTCCATATCTCCCTAGCCGGGTGCCGCCAGGCGTGCACGTTCTTCCGCGAGGGGTCCAAGCCCTCCTCCGCGGCCGCCTTGAGGGCCCTGGGAAGCGCCTCCTCCAGGACCTCCTCGTATATGTTGAGGTGGGGGGTGTCGAGGAGCCAGGGGTGCCTCTCGAGCAGCTCGCCGAGCCTGCCCAGCCCGGTCTCCCTGGAGACGCTGTAGTGTATCCTGTAGACGCCGGTATCGGGGTCCTCGGTGTAGCGGGGGTTGAGCATCCACCAGTCCCCGCCCTCCAGCACCGCCCTCATGAAGGCGTCGTTGGCGCCCACGCTTATGTTGAAGTTGGTGAGGTTGAAGTCCTGTAGTGGGGGCTTCTTGGCCTGTATGAAACCCGCGTCCTCCACAGTCCAATGGCCCCTCCTGGCGAGCCTCTCAACCTCCTCCCTAAGCTCCCCAGGGACCTCATAGCCCTCCTCCCCAAGCTCGTCTAGGAGCTTCTTGAAGGCGTCTATGAGGCCCTGGAGCTGCGGTGGCAGTGCGTTCCTCAGGGCGACCGCGGGGTCGAAGCCCGGCGTGTAGATGTCCGGGTGCCAGGCGTGCATTATACCCATGTTGGCGCCCCTGCGCTTCCCGCCCTGCTTGACCAGCTCCGTAACGGTGTCGTAGAGCCTCATGAAGCTGAGGGGGCCGCTGCTCCTCCCGCTCGTGCCCCTAACGTAGTCCCAGCGTGGCCTCAGCTCGCTGAAGCTGAACCCCTGGCCCCCGCCCCACTTGAACGTCATGGCCTGCACGACCGCCGCGTCCATGATAGCCTCCATGCTGTCGTAGACCGGGGTGACGTAGCAGGCGCTCAGCGTCCCCCGCGCCCCGTCGGCGAACATGTTGAACAGGGTGGGGCTGTTGAACACGAACCTGCCCTCCACCAGCATCCTGTAGAGCCGCCTCCACCCCTCCCCCAGCCTGGGCCTGAACCCGAGCGCCACCCGCTCCATAACCATGCCAGGGGTCTCCATGAACCTCCCGCGCTCATCCCTCACCATGTACCGGGCCATCAGCACCCTCAAGGCGTTGTAAGTGAACTCTGCGTCGTCAGCGCAGAAGCCCCGGGAGACACAATCTGGGAGAGGCGCCAGCAGCCCTCCGTTAGGAGCCCTCTCCCTGTACGCCCCTAAGACGTCCCTGTAAACCCTCGCCAGGAGCAGCCTTTTAGCCTCTTCCTCTGCTCCAGGTCTTACAACAGACTCCCTGATTAGTTCGAGTTGCCTCTCTTCGCTACTTTGCACAGCCTGCCACCTCAGCCCAGAGTTAATAAAGCATGTGACTCCACGAAAACATTAGCCCGCTAGAGCTCTGGCAATAATACCGTCTCCCCAGCGCAATCAGCCTCTTTAAGTACGGTAAATCCCACCATGCAGGCATTACCCCCTTTAAAGCAAGTTTAAAATGGTAATCCAAAATAATACCTTATACGCCTCTACGTAGACCCCCCTCCCCGTGTCTGTGTTATAGAACTCCGTGAGTACCCCCCATTCAATAGTTCTTACTATTTTCTTGCCGTTATTGTACAGTTTAGCCTGCAACCATAAACACTGTTGTATTTGGAGAGGTACCGGTCTGATGGAGGTCAAAGACCTGGCAAGTAAACTTGAGAAAGAGCTGAGCAGAGCCGAGAATGCGCTGAAGCGTGCTGAGAAACCCGAGCTGCCGCCTCCTACTAGGCCCTCCCCAGGCGACGTGGAAGCGGCCTGCACAGCGGCTAGACGGCTTAACCTGACCTTAGAGTGCCGGCGGATGCCAGATGGCGTGAAGCCTCTCGCCTGCAAGGATAATATGGTCTGCAGGGGTCTAGGGCCTCCTGGCCTCGGGGCTGGCGTACGAGTCTCTATAAGGGGCCGTCTACTAGCCGCGGACTACCTAGCCTCAGCCGGCTACTATCCCGCCGCTAGGGCCTCCATGGACGTGATGGGGGTGGGCATCACAGGCTTCAACCCCGTCCTTGGAGACTCGCTTAACCCTCTGAACCCGCGTTTTACGACGGGCGGTAGCAGCTCGGGTTCCGCAGGCCTTGCAAGCCTCATCGAAGGCTTGGTTGCACTTGGAAGCGACGCGGGGGGCTCGGTGAGAATACCAGCCGCCTATACAGGAGTCCACGGGCTAAGGCTGCGAAGGAGCACGCTGCCGCTCAAAGGGCTAGCCTCGATTTCACCCTCCTTCGAGTCCATAGGGCTGATCTCAAAGAGTCTTGAGGACCTCCTACACGCCCTCAAGTCGTTGCCGAGCACTTCAAGCCTCGTAGAGGCAGGCATTACTGCCGCCAGCGCGGTAGAGGAAGGACTGTCCAAGGCAGTCATAGTTAACCCTCTACCCGAGCGTAGATGCCGCTCTATGGCTGAAAGCGGTGTGTGCGAGCCGTTCTACCAGTGGCTCGAATGCATATCCTCCTCGGGTCTCGTTAAGGTAGTAAACCTCGATGCACCGCTGATATGGGAGCCGGAGCCTGCCAGGGCAGTTGCGACTCTCCACGAGATAGCCCTAAGGCTATCCAACATGTGCGAGGACTGCATAGGCATGGCCCCCGAGGGCCTGAAACAGCTCTTAAGGCTGGGAGCCTCCATAGGGAGGCCCGAGTACTCCAGGTCCCTGAAGGCCATAGTAGCCGCTAGGGCCATGCTAGAACACTCCCTAGGAGGCTTAGTTATAGCGCTACCCACTGTGACGAGGGACTGCATACTACTCGAGGAGGCTGAAAAGCTTGCATACTCAAGGAGAATGATAGCCTTCACCTCGATAGCAAACACTTTCGACATGCACTCCATAAGCATGCCTCAGAAGGTGTCAAGCTACTCATGCGGGGCCCCTTACTCAGTAATGCTTTCAAGCTTCAGCCTCCCAAGCCTTATGGCAACAACGTTTACAGTATCGCGGTTAAACTGTTAACACAACCATTTCCTTTTTAAAGGAAGGTTTAAGCTGCGAACACTAATTAATTTAAAGGAGATGTCCGAGGGATTCAACGTTATTTAATAATCTATTAATGAGCCCGCGGGGATTTGAACCCCGGACCTCCGCCGTGTGAGGGCGGAAACTATGAGACCCGTGTTTAGCCAGCGTATAGCTGTCCCGGCCTGCAACCTCCTCAACCACCCTCATAACCTACACCTCCAGGCGGATAAGGTGATACTTACTCCGCTCTTTGAGTGCTAGTGCACTATATGGCAGGCTCACGTAGATCCTGCCCTCTATCTCAGTGATCCTCCCCTGGTATCTTATGCTGTCCACCTCCATGCCCACCCTCCTGCCCCTGAGCCCCTGGAAGAGCTGCCAGTAGTCCCTAGGCAGCAACACCAGGACCTGGCCCCTACGCCTGCTAATCTTATTACCAGTAAAGCTGACTGTCAACGCAACCTAGGACCTCACCCCCGTAGCAGGCGTGCGAGGGCCTCCGGGAGCGGGGACCTCTCGTCGACGGCCCTCCTGGCGGCCTTTGCTACGATTCTCCCGGCGTAGGACCTCCCGAGGGGGGTCAGGTGCCAGTACCCGCCCTCGTACTCGACGTACCCCCGCTTCCTCCAGTAGCTGAGGTAGCTTGCTACGTACCTGGAGCTGTAGCCCAGGATCCCGGCTATCTCCCCGCTCCTCATCGGCCTGGCTAGTAGCATGACGAATATGGCGTCTACGAGCCTGCTCCTCGGCCCCCTACCGTTGACCCCCCGGTTAACCATGTCTCAACACCCTCGAGGCGAGCCTCAGCCTGGCCGCGGCCTCTTCTAGGCCCCTTGCTAGGCGCCTGTCGGGGACCCCCTGGTCTACGAGCCACTGGACCAGGCTGTCCACGCCGTCCAGGAACTCGTCCACTATCACGTCTACTATCTCCCTAAGCTCCCCGCCCCCCGCAGCCCTCAACGCCCTAGCCACCACCTCGTCGCTAGGATGCGTCCTCCCCGAGAGGTACCTGCTCACCGCGGCGGGCGTGACCCCCAGCAGCTCCGCAGCCTCCCCAACACTCCTCCTCGAGACGATAACCTCGATGATCCTGCGCCGAGCGTCCTTCCCCAGCATGTGGACGAAGAAAGGCATCACCCATCGCCCCCGTCAACCCCCCGGTTGTCATGTATAAGTAGCGTATAAGTTGTGTATAATGATGTATAAGCGGATACGCCATGCACTAAAGGAACAATCGCCACGTAGGCCTGGAGGGAGCGGGGGTTATGACAGCAGGCCTGGGCGAGGGCCCACCGGGCCCGGTGGGCGGCGGCTTGGCAGCTGACCCGCCCTCAGGCCCTCCTCACCCCGGGGAGCTCCTCCCTCCTCCCTAAGAGTTCCCTGGATAGCTCGGGCCAGGCCCAGACCGTGAGGTTCGTGGCTAGGAGGGCTAGTGCTATTGCTAGGTTGGCCGTTATCGTTAACCCCCCGGTTAACGACCCTTCCCTGAGCAAATACAGGTGTAGAACGGGCCTGTCCAGCTCTATAAGCCACAGCACCAGGGCGGCTACCTTCAGCCAGGCGAGGCTCAGCATGAACGCCTTGCGTAGGTCCTCCGACCTCCAGTATACGAAGACGAAGATCAGTGTTGAGAGGAGGAGGGCCCCGAGCCAGGCGGCGGGGTATAGCCACTCGGGGTACCCCAAAAGCTTCACCCGACTATAGCGTCTAAAAGGCTATCTAGTAGGCCCCTGAGCCTCACCTTCCGTCTCTTCCTCCCCCGTACCTCCTTGCGAGTTCTCTCAGCCTTTTTGCGGCTTCTCTGGGCGTTAGCTCCCTTGCGTAGTACTTCGCGGTGACCTCTGCCACCAGTTTCTCGGGGACGCCCGCCCTTACGGCTTCTAGCCTCGCCCTTAGAAACTCTAGGGCTCCGGTCTTCTTCATGTACTCTAGCCTCGCCCTCCTTATCTCTTCCTGTGAGACCACTGCACTCCCCCTCCCTCCAGTCTATGCATTGCAGCGTCCCAGTTATATCCCTGTACTCCTCTATCCACCTGCAGAGCTTTGGCTCGCTGGTTACGAAGGCTCTGGCTCCTGTGGCCACGGTCATCGCTATATGGTCTATGTCCTTCAGGTCGTTGTCTGAGAGCGTGTATCTCGCCTGCAGGGCGCCCAGGAGCCTAACGGCTATTACCGAGAACTCTGCCATCAACCCCCGGCTCACGGTCCTAACTAGTATCCCGTGCCTCCGGGCTATCTCGGCGGCCCCTGGCACCTCGTCCTCGATTACCTCTGCTACAGTGTAGAGGCAGCCCCGGTTTCTCCCCGCGAA
>JALUAM010000015.1 GCA_027051095.1 Acidilobaceae archaeon
AGGCTCCCCTCCAGCAGCGTGCACCTAATGGTCACATCGCCCCCCTACAACGTGGGCAAGGAGTACGACCCGGACCTCACGCTGGGCGAGTACCTCGACTTCATAGCCGAGGTCATGAGGGAGGTGTACAGGGTCCTAGTCTGGGGGGGCAGGGTCTGCTTCAACGTGGCCAACCTGGGCAGGAGGCCCTACATACCCCTCCACGCCTACCTCATACAGCTCTTCGAGGAGCTGGGCTTCCTCTTCAGGGGCGAGATAATATGGGACAAGGGGGAGGCCGTCAGCGGTGCTAGCACCGCCTGGGGCACCTGGATGAGCCCGGTGAACCCTGTGCTGAGGGACCAGCACGAGTACATCATAGTCCTGAGCAAGGGGGACTACAGGAGGAGGCCCCCGGAGGGCGGGGAGGCCACTATAACCAGGGAGGAGTTCCTGGAGTACACTAGGAGCGTGTGGCGCTTCCCCCCGGAGAGCGCCAAGAGGGTAGGCCACCCAGCCCCCTTCCCCCTGGAGCTGCCCCGCAGGTGCATACAGCTCTACACCTTCAAGGGCGACGTGGTCCTAGACCCCTTCGCCGGCTCGGGCACAACCTGCCTGGCCGCGAAGCTCACAGGCCGACACTACATATGCATAGAGGTGGAGGAGAAGTACGCCAGAATAGCGGAGGAGAGGCTCAAGAACGCCGCCATGGAAGCCCGTAGGGCAGGGCTCTTGAAGGCGCCTTGAACATTCCTATACTAGCCTCACCTTGGGACCCTTCAATTCGTCTATCTCCCCCCTCCCGAGTATAATGATATGTAAAGGGTAGTAGGCAGGGATCCCGTTCTTTTCCAGCTCCTCCCAGATCCTAGCGAGAATCTCAACCCTCTCACGCGCACCCAACCTCTTATCGAAGACTACCGCTAAGTCAATATCGCTGAGGACTGTAAGCCTGCCTGCCACGGCGCCCCCAAGCAGGTATACAGAAGCCTCGGGAAACGCTCTTTTTATCGCCTTAGCCGCTTTCAACGACGTCTCTCGCCACGATCTCAGCATTTGGAGGCGCCTTTCAGGCAAAGAGCCTCTCCTCCAGCTCCTTTAACTTATTTATAGCATGCTCAGCTATTTCCAGTAGCAGCTTAGCCTCTTTTTCACCGTACTCGAAGAGCCCGTAAACAGCCCTAGTATGAGCGTCACTTAACTCTGCCAACTCCCTTCTATGTCTTCTTACGTACTCGGATATCTCTCTAGCCAGTTCGTCGACTCCCTGCTCGAATAAAGAAGCTACCAGAAGGCCGAAAAGCCCCCTAACATCGTGGCCTCTAACCTCCTCGCTAAGCACGCGGTACAAGAGACTTTTAAGGTATAACTGTACCGCGTACTCCGATTGCAGAGCACATATATCGTAATCGCCTTCGTCACAGGCTCTACGAGCCCACTTAAGAGCGGTTAAAGCCCTCTTACGCAGCAACGCCGCGTACTCGCCGCTCACTGCACCCGCCAACCTCAAACTCCTGCGGGCTGATATAGCATTTTATAATTTGATTGATATCGCGCACCAAGCTATCAAACCCCGAACTTCTGTGGGTTCCTTCCCTCCGCTCACTAGCCAGGGCGCAGCTATTAGTTAACTCAAGGCATGCAAGTCACTACTATTTCCTCTTTGCCGTCAACTATCCGATACGATACAGTGTTTGTTTGCGCCTGCTCAGCCTCTATTTTATGCAAGCCGTTTATATTACTCTTAAACCGTTATAGTTTCGGGGGGTTGCGTGGCTAGGCTTAGAAGGGTATTCATAGTGGATGGCTACAACGACGAGCCGGGAGGTCTGGGGGTCCCGCCTTACATAGACGTTTATCCCCGTTATATTGCCGGAGCTCTCTGGGCCGTTGACAAGTCAATCAGGGTCGATTACGTTGACGTTGACAGGTTCCGCGCTAGGGCTGGGTGGTGGCTTGAGAGGGCTAAAGACTATGACCTAGTGGTTTTCATCGCTGGGGTCGTCGTGCCGGGGAGGTATATTGGTGCTAGGCCTGCTGAGCCCTTGGAGCTTGTGGAGTGGGCTAGGAGGATTGAGGGGCCTCTGAAGGCCCTGGCTGGCCCTGCAGCTAAGTGGGGCTTGGGGGTTAAGGGGGGCACTATAGCCTACCCGCCGTGGTTCTTCAAGAAGAACGGCTTCGACATACTTATCTCTGGCGACGTTGAGGAGTTCTTCTACGACGCCGCCATGTATGGCGTCGAGAGGGCCGAGCCGGGCAGGGTCAGGGAGGACTACAGGCTCGTGGACAGGGTCGCCCCGCTCGGCGCGAGGATAGTCAGGATGCACCCGAGCTATGGGAGGAACCTGATAGCTGAGATCGAGACGTACAGGGGCTGCGCTAGGTGGGTGACCGGCGGGTGCAGCTTCTGCGTTGAGCCGCTGAGGGGCAGGCCCATCGGGAGGAGCCCCGAGGCTATAGCCAGGGAGGTGGAGGCCCTCTACAGGGCAGGGGTCAGGCACTTCAGGCTGGGGAGGCAGGCCGACATACTAGTCTACGGCTCGAGGAGGCTGGGGGACGAGGAGTGGCCCAGGCCCGACCCGGAGGCGCTGAGGAGGCTGTTCCACGGCGTGAGGACCGCGGCCCCCGGACTCCAGGTCCTGCACATAGACAACGTTAACCCGGGGACTATAGTCAGGCATCCGAGGGCTAGCCTCGAGGCCCTGAAGGTCATAGTCGAGTACCACACGCCCGGCGACGTTGCAGCTATGGGCCTGGAGACCGCCGACCCAAGGGTGGCAAGAATAAACAACCTCAACACGGACCCTGAGGAGGTCCTTGAGGCGATAAGGATCGTGAACAAGGTTGGAGCCGTCCGGGGGGCTAACGGGCTCCCCCATCTCCTGCCCGGGATAAACTTCATACTCGGCCTGCCCGGGGAGACGAGGGAGACCTACGAGCTGAACAGGGAGTTCCTCGAGAGGGTGCTCAGGGAGGGCCTGCTGGTTAGGAGGGTCAACGTGAGGCGCATCCTGATAATACCTGTGACCAGGGCAGCTAGGATGGGCGCCGGGGTTAAGAGGAGGCACGAGCACCTGGCGTCCTCCTTCGTCAGGTGGGTGAGGGACTACTTCGACCAGGAGATGCTGAGGAGGGTAGCCCCGAGGGGCACAGTGATGAGGGGTCTCTGGGTTGAGGAGTGCTCCGGCGGGATATGCTATGCCAGGCAGCCGGGCAGCTACCCCCTCGTAGTGGCGATCCCCTGCAGGCTCCCCAGGGGCACCTACATCGACAGGGTCTACGTCGCCGGGGTCCACTCGGGGAGGAGCCTGCTAGGCGTGCCGGTCCCCCTATCACCCTCCAGTAGCCTCAAGTCGCTCACGCTGCTCACAGGGTCGAGGGAGGCAGCGGCTAAGGTCAAGGCGGCGGGCGGCGGGGGCCTGGTGTCGCGGCCGGGCTGGCTGTGCCACTCCCAGGCTTAGCGTTACGCCTGTAGCGCCACGGTTTAAAGGCGTGTTACTGCTCAAATACGCCTCTCTGGGTACCACTTGGCGGAGCCTAGGGTAGTCTACAGGCTGCCCTCGCTCAGGTGCAGGACCGGGCTCAGGGCCAGGATAGCCGCTAAGGGCTTCGGGGTCGAGGCCTGCGGCTTCGGCTCCGAGGGGCTGAGGGTAGGCGAGCTGGTTTTCTCGACCTCTATGACGGGGTACCCGGAGAGCCTCACGGACCCCAGCTACAGGGGCCAGATCCTAATTTACACCCACCCGATGGTCGGCAACTACGGCGTGCCCCAGGTCCCCCTCCTCGACGGCAGCGTGTCGCTTGAGCTAGAGTCTGCCTCGGTGCAGGTCGAGGGCTTCATAGTGGCGGAGCTGCCCAGGCACAGCCACGGCAGGGCCTGGATGAGCCTGGACGAATGGCTGAGGATGAGCGGCGTCCCCGGGGCTTACAGGGTCGACACGAGGGCTCTCGTAAAGGCTGTGAGGGATGGTGGAGCCTCAGAGGCCGTGATAGCCGTATACCCAGAGTGGGAGGAGCCGCCCTCCTGGGAGAGCCTCTATGAGGCGCTGAGGTCCTGGGGCAGCTACTCTGAGAAGGACTACACGGCCGGGGTCTCGCCTGAGGAGCCAGTCACTGTTAAGCCGCCCTCTAGGCCCCGGGGGAGAGTGTCTCTCCTCGACTGCGGCGTGAAGCACGGGATTATACGGGAGCTGCTGGCTAGGGGCCTGGAGGTCGTGAGGATGCCCTGCGACTCTACGGCCGGCGAGCTGCTGGAAGGCGTAGACGGCGTCGTGATCGGCAGTGGCCCCGGAAACCCAGCGCTCCTATCCAGGGCCGCGTCGGCCTCGGGGGAGGCGGCCCTCTCCGGTAAGCCCGCCCTGGGCGTATGCCTGGGCATGCAGCTCATGGCCCTCGGAGTGGGCGCTAGCACATACAAGCTGAAGTACGGCCATAGGGGTGTCAACAAGCCCGTCGTCAACCTGGAGGACGGGAGGGGGTATATAACGACGCACAACCACGGCTTCGCAGTAGACCCCTCGAGCCTGGAGGGGACAGGCTTCAAGCCCTGGTTCATAAGCCCTGATGACGGCGTGCTGGAGGGCATTAAGCATGAGGAGCTCCCGGCGATGGCGGTTCAGTTCCACCCCGAGGGGGGCCCCGGGCCCACCGACGCCTCCTGGATCTTTGACCTCTTCCTACGCCTGATCGAGAAGCGCAGGTCCTAGCCTCCCCTGAGGGGTGGTATGTGGTGCCCGAGTCTCTTAGGAGAGTGCTGGTTCTGGGCAGCGGCCCCATAATGATAGCCGAGGCTGCCGAGTTCGATTATAGCGGTAGCCAGGCCCTCAAGGCCCTCAGGGAGGAAGGCATAGAGACCGTCCTTGTCAACTCCAACGTAGCGACGATCCAGACTTCGCCCAGGATGGCCGATAAGGTCTATATGGGCCCGATGAAGGCCTGGTTCGTCGAGAAGGTGATAGAGGCCGAGAGGCCCGACGGTATTCTGTTGGGCTTTGGGGGCCAGACGGCTCTGAGCCTTGGAGTCGAGCTATGGGACAGGGGAGTGCTGCAGAGGTACGGGGTCAAGGTCCTAGGCACCCCTATCGAGGGGATCAGGAAGGCGCTAAGCAGAAGGCTCTTCAGGGAGGCCATGGAGAGGTCCGGCGTCCCTATCCCTCCAAGCAGGGCCGCCTACAGCCCCCAGGAGGCCCTTGACGCCGCGGATGACATAGGCTACCCGGTCATAGTCCGGGTGAGCTTCAACCTGGGAGGGGGCGGCAGCTTCATAGCCTGGGAGAGGAGGGACCTCGAGTCGTGGATCTACAGGGCGTTCGCACAGAGCGGGGTGAGTGAGGTCCTAGTCGAGAAGTACCTGCACCACTGGAAGGAGATCGAGTTCGAGGTCGTCAGGGACTATAGGGGCAATGTCGTCGCCGTGGCGTGCATGGAGAACTTAGACCCCATGGGGGTCCACACAG
>JALUAM010000016.1 GCA_027051095.1 Acidilobaceae archaeon
GTCTTGGTGGCCGAGGAGGGGGGGCGGGGAGGTGTAGCCGCAGTGGGTGCGCACTTCGACAGGTGGTTTCATGGCTTCAACGATAACGCCCTCGGGGTGGCGCAGGCGGTGGCCGCCTTCAACGAGCTGAGGCGGCGGGGAGCGGCGGCTAGGCTCCTCATCTTTCCAGCCGAGGAGAGCGGTGCTCCGGGCTACGCCGGCTGGTACTGGGCGTGGGGTAGCAGGTTCTACGCCTCAGTTGAGTCGGCCAGGGGGAGGCTCTGGGAGATCAGGGCTTATGCCAACTTCGACACCGCAGGGACCAAGTGCCTAAGGGTCTCAGGATCGCCGCAGCTAGCAGGGCCCCTGGAGGGCCTTGTGCCTGCTAGGAGGTGGGAGTGCCCCGAGTGCGACAGCATGATGCTGGCTATGGCCGGGGTGCCCACGGTGAGCTTCCACAGCCTCTGGTGCAGGGGCTACGAGGAGGTATATCACACACCCGACGACACGCCCGACAGGGCCTCCCCCCGGAGCGCGGCCCTCGCAGTGGAGCTGGCTGTGAGGGCTCTCACAGGGCCCCCGAGGATGGAGTACTTCAGGGCCATGCTCCTCGAGGTCCTGGGCCGGGGGCCCCTCAGGGCTAGGAAGGTCTACTACCTGCTGGAGGCCGCCGGGAGGAGGGCTGGCTGGGACGAGCTGTACAGGGAGGCCGCTAGGAGGTTCCTGAAGCCCCTACACTACGGGAGCTACAGGTGGGACACCGTGGACCTTGAGGCCGTCTGGTTCCCCGAGGTCGAGGCTTACAGGAGGCTCGTTAGGGATCTTGAGGCGGGCAGGGCGCCCTCCGAGGTCCTAGTAGCGGGGGAGGAGAGGGTGCTCTACCAGCTTAGGGCCGGCCCGGGCCCCGCCGCCGAGGCTGGGCTCAGGCAGCTCGAGAGGCAGCTGGACTTCAACATGGACCTGCTGGAGGAGGAGGCTGAGGGCCTGGTCAGGGCCCTCACACGCTAGAGAACCCTCACAGCCGCCCTGTAGGCCCTGCCCCGCAGCGCCTCGAACTCCTCCGTGGAGAGCAGCTTCAGGTCTATGGGGGCTTCCTCGGGTAGCCCCATGTCCATGGCAGCCTCCATGATCCCTACTATCAGGTCTAGGGCCTCCGGGCCCCTCACAGGCCTGTCTAGAACCGCTACCACGTCTATGTCGCTGAGCGCCGTGAGCCTGCCCTCCGCAGCCCCCCCGACTACGTATACTTCTAGGCACGACTCGCTCAGGACCTCGCGGCACGCAGCTGCAACGATCGCGGCTAGCTCCCTCCACCTCCTGAGGAGCGAGTACCTCTCAAGCGCGAAGCTAGCCCAGCCTCTCCTCAAGCCTCCTGAGCACCTCCAACCCCTCCCTGGCCGCTGAGAGGCACCTCTCAGCCTGGCCGCGGCCGTACTCCACGTCGCCGTACCTGGCCATGACGTAGCTCTCCTCGAGGAGCACCAGGTCGCCCCGCCTCCTCGACGAGTACTCCTCCAGCCTGCCCGCCTCGGCCAGGAGGTTCCGGAGCCTAGCGAATAGCGCCCGGGACCCTTGGATCCTGGGGATCTCCGCGAAGTACTTATAGAGCGCGGCTTTCAGCGCTAGCTGGAGGGCCTCCTCCGAGTTGAAGCACGCCCCGTCGTAGTCGCCCTCAACGTAGTCCCTCTCAGCTCTGACCAGGAACCTCTCAGCCCTCCTCCACAGAAGCCTATAGTACTCGCCGCTCACCACGCAGCGCCCCCCGGGAGCCCCGCGCTGGATTCGGTTAATGAGAGCGCCGTCTGCCCCGCCTAGCCTTCACGGGATGCCGCCTGGCCCTGGAGGCTATAGATAGAGCTGTGTAGGCTGAGGCTGCTGCGGCGGCTATAGCAGAGGCTAGCAGGGCGAGACCCGTGTAGGTCCTACCCGTCGCCATACTTAGGACCGCCAGGTACAGCGTGAGTGCAGAGCCGGCTAGGCCGAGGAACGCCGCGGGCGGGGCTAGAGCTTCTAGGGGGCCTCGGGCGGTTGAGGCGTAAACGGCCAGACCCAATGCCATGGCTACGGACGCCGCCACGGCCTCTAACGCCCGCTCAGCTACCACCCGGCCTCCGTCCCCGCCGGCCCCTGCCTCCAGGGAGAGGCCTGCGAGGAACGCGAAGCCCGCGAGGAAGAGGGCGAAGCCCGAGAAGGATGCTATGTGGATCAACGAGGGTGAGGGTGCCAACGGATCCACGCACAGCCCCCACAGCGGGGCCCATGCTATTTAAAACTCGGCTCGTGCCCGAAGGCTCGCGGGGGTAGGCCTCTACTATGCGCTACACACCCCTGAGAGGCTCCTTGCTCTTAAACGTGACCTTTATACCCGTGATCTCGCTCTCAGGGTAGAGCCCCCTCTCGTCCTTCTCCAGCTGCTTAACCATGTCCCACGCAGCCAGCAGGGCCCCCATAACCGCTGCGAGGGCCTCCAGCTCGGGGCCGGTCCTCGCGACGCTCTTAACACGGGCCACGACCTCGAGCCCGCCGTCAACAACCTTAACCTCCACGTCTACGTGCTCGACCGGTATCGGGTGGGCCAGGGGCACCAGCTCCCACGCCCTCTTAGCAGCCATAACCCCCGCCACCTTAGCCACCGCGACCACGTCGCCCTTGGGCACCCTGCCCTCCCTGATAGCATCGACGGTCTCCCTCCTAAGCCTCAGGAATCCCCGCGCCTCCACAGTCCTCACGGAGACCGGCTTGACAGAAACGTCCACCATCCTAACCTCGCCGGCCAAGACGCAGCCACCCCCAGAGTGATAGAGAGCCCCGAGGGGGATATCAGGGCGGCCCAGACAAGGCGCCGACAGCATTCCCTCAAGGGTCTCCGGTGAGCTCCCTTAGAGCGCCAACGTATGCCTGGAAGTCCTCGAACCGTAGAAGCAGGTCTATAGAGACCCTCCTAGAGAGCCTGGCCAGCATGGGCTTCGTGTAAGGGGCGCCTACGTGCCTCTCAATCAGGTCTTCGGGGCTATCGCGGCACTCTCCTACGCCCCGCCTAGCAAGGCCTAGACCGATGCACAACCAGGCCTCGTGCCTAGGATTTACTAGTACAACCCTAAACAATTCCTTCCACCTTTTCAGATGCCTATGGACTCCCGCTAGAGCCTGGTCTGGTCTCCCGTCGTCTATGACTATAATTATCCTCTCCTCGCCGTGGGTTACAGAGGCTAGCTTGCCCGAAAGACCAGGATTGCATAGGCGGGAGGGAAGCTTCCGGACGCGCGGAACGCGCTTTATAAACCCCCTATCTCTGAGCTGAGTAATTATTTCTTTGTGAAACTCGACGCCGTAAACGTCCTCCACGAAAACCCACATCTAATCCTCCCTCGTGAGCCTATAGAACACTGCATCGCCTAGAGACACTCCCACTTCGGCCAGCTTCTTAAGGACCTCCTTCTTGTCACTCAGCCTCTCAAGCCTTGTAGGTTCTCCAGGCTCCCTTCTCACTATAATAATCCTCTCCGGGCCGACTATGTCTACTACAAGCGGCGAGTGGGTTGCGACAAGGACAGGAACCCCCAAGCTATTCAACATGTCTATAACATGCTCTAGGAGCGCCGCGTGCATGCTGTTCTCAATTTCATCTATTAATAATATGGAGGGGCCTAGACTAGCCGCAGTAGATATAGCCAGGAGCTTTATCAGGCCGTCCGGCATGTTGGGAGAGTTAAGCTTGACACCGTCCTCCTCCGCCGTCAATGCCACTCTACCCATGCCAACCTCAAGCCTAATACTCGCCCCGGGGAAACACAGCCTCAAGGCGTCCTCCACTAGCTGGGGGAGCCTCCCGCTACGGGCCTGGAGCGTAAGCAGGACCTCAGCCAGATTCTCCGCTCTCTCGCCGAGATCCTCGCTACCCTCAATCCGCCTAAGGGACAGTAGAGCCCCTATATCAGGGTGTTTAAGCAGCTGAATACGCCTTAACACCGCGGGTATTATAATTCTAATTAAATTGCTAAATGATACGCTGAATTTACTAGTAAAGAGCGGTGAAGCACCTAGTCTTCTAATTCTAATTACAACGCTCTAGCGCCCAGCCTACCCTTCCTTGGGGCTCTTCTGAAGCTGACACCATAAATTAATGGCTTATCTAAGCCCGCGAGTCGTTCATAGAACATAGCTAGTCTTTCGGATCCATATGCTTTCATAGCAAGCCCAAACAGATTGTGTAATATGAGGGGTCTAGGCCTAGCGCCCTCCCTCCACGAGGCTCTACTTAGAGCCACATTCCCCATCACGGTATAATACTTCTCCAATTCGCTGGCAACCTCTTCAAACCCGCGTTTAACTTCTTCAAGCACGGCCACGGGCATAGAGACTTCGACGCTGCTCTCATCTACGACGAAGCTCGTCTCCCCCAGCTTCACCACATACTTAAAAGGCTCTAGGGTTTCAACGTGCTCTTTAAAGGTAAAGTGTGCTTCAAACGCTAAATCCGCCTCGATTACATCTCCGGCCGCTTCTGCACCATCCTCTACTAGGCGGATTACGCCTTCAAACCCGACGACGACTGCGCGAGTAGGGTCCCTGATATATATTATGTCTGTGGCCTCCCAGTACCACGGAACGTGCAGCCTGTAAGGGATCCTGCTGGAGGCATCTATTAACGCCCTCTTAAGGAACGCTACAGCCTCTAATATATTGGTTTTGCCTGAAGCGTTAGGGCCTACGAGCAGGTTCACTCCTGGCTCGACGTCGAATACGACGCTCTCAACACTCTTAAAGTTCTTTATTTTAATTCTCCTTATCAGATCAAAACGGTTGCTTCTATCAGCTTCTCGCCCGCCTTGACGCTCAACGGCTACACCAACTACATCCAGTTGCTCTTCAACGGCCCGGATTCAATATAAATGGCGCCTGCCGTTAAAGACCGGCTTTTTAAGTCGGGGGCGGTTAAAGGTTAGAGGGTGCTCTCAGGCCTATGAGCGGGTCGTCCGGGAAGGGGGTTAGGAGGAGGGTTCTGGAGCTTGTGACTAGCCTCAGCGTGTACAGGCAGCTCCATGGCATCAGGGACCTCGAGCTGGATTATATCAGGAGGGTTGAGGAGGCTCAGGCCGAGGCGATGGAGAGGGTCCGGAGGCTTGCCGAGGGTGCAGGTAGCCTGGTAGACCTCGTCGATCGCCTGGCCTCTGAGGGCCTCCTCCTCGAGATCGCTGACCTGATAGCCGTGAAGGCGGGGCTCGAGAGGCCTTCAAGGGCTGGGAGAGAAGAGGTCGCCAGGGTCCTCTCCGGCGACGTAGACTTCCCCGGGGGCAGGGCGATACTCCTGGCGCTCCAGGCCGCGGCTAGGTCCTACGCGGAGGCTGTTCTAGAGAGGGAGAGGCCTGCCTCCAGGGTGTCCAATATATGCCCGCTGTGCGGCGCCGCCAGCGAGACCATGTACAGGAGAAGGGGATCCCACTACATGGTCTGCCACTTCTGCGGCTACACGTGGAGGGTCTCCGGCGAGGTCCCCGCGTGCCCCAGGTGCAGCGCTACGCCGCCCCTAGACGTGGGGATCGTCAGCGACAAGTCGAGGAGGCTGGGCCTGGCGCGCTGCGGCAGGTGCGGCTACACCTGGAGGATCATACTCGACGAGCACGTGAGGGCGCCCCTGATAGCGCTCCCCCTAATAGCCCTGGGGGCTGAGAGGTTCAGGGGAGCGGTTGAGGCCGCGGGGCTAGGCGACGTAGAAGACCATGAGGGGGGCTATGAGGCCTAGTATGAGGGTTAGCGCCGCGCTGACCACGAGGGCCTCCCTCAGCCTCTCTGACACCCTAGCCTCGCCGGGGGCGACGGCCTCCCTCATGAACCTTATGTAGTAGGCCGAGCTAACCCCGCTGTTGATCAGCGCTATCGCAACAAGGAGCAGGCTGTAGCCGGCGGCGGGCAGGAAGAGGTAGAGCTTCCCCCAGAAGCCTAGGAGGAATGGCACCCCTAGCAGGCTGGCCAGCAGCACGGCCACGCTGGCCGCCGCGATGGGGTCGCCCCTTAGCGAGCCCCTAATGGAGCCCCCGGCTTCCGCCGCCAGGGCGAATAGTGGCGCCTTGGCGAGAGCGTAGGCTATAGTCTGGATCGCTACCCCCGCTAGTGGCAGGAGGGGGCTGGCGCCCGAGTAGTAGGAGTATGCGAGGGCCGCTAGGCCGACCAGTATGTAGCCTGCCTGGGCTACACTGCTGTAGGCTAGCATTGCCTGGAAGTTGGACGCTGTCAGGGCCGCTATGTTGCCGAGCGTCATTGTGGCGACTGCCGCGACCGCGAGTAGGTGGGCGGCCAGTAGGGGCTCTATCCTAGCGCCGACTACGAGGAGCCCCTGCCCGGAGGCGGAGGTGGCCACCACCCTGGCCAGCAGCGCTATGAAGGCCGGCTTCGCGACCGCGGCGACCAGCGCTATCGCCCTGCCATCCGCCCTACCGTAGACGGGCGGGAGCCACCAGTGGAAGGGGAACACGCCTATCTTGAAGCCCAGGCTAGCAGCAGCGGCCACCAGGGCTACACCAGCCCAGAACTCGAACACGCCCCTGGCCGGTATCACGGAGACCCACACAGCGACGAGGAGCGTAGCGACCGTGCCCACATATATGTAGCGGGTAGCGGCGGCTACGCTATCCCTGTCGCCGGGCAGGGCGACGGCCACGTAGCTTGCTATCGAGAGGAGCAGCCAGGCCGCGAGTACCATGCCCGGCTCAACCGCGCCTGAGAGCACGTAGACGCCGTAGAATATCACGGGGGCTAGGCTGTGGAAGCCCGGAGCGGTGGGCCAGTTGGAGGCAGCCCTCTCGGAGGAGTGAACAGCCAGCACCGCCGCCACAGCAGAGGCTACCACCATGAGAGCCGTGAACCTGTCATGCACAACCGCGCCGCCGTAGACGCTTAGGGGCCCCACCGCCCCGGCGTACACCAGCGTGGCGAGGGCCACGAGCAGGTAGATGGTCGCAGACGCGTAGACCATGGGCCTCAGCAGGCGGAGCCAGCCCGCTGCGTAGACAGCCCCCGCAGCGACGCCTAGGGCTAGTATCGCGTGTATGCCCACCATGACCAGGCCCGGGATAGCCTCTAGGACCTGCTCCACTAGAGCCACAGCATCCACCCCCCTACGAGAGCAGCTCCAGTATGTAGCTCCTCGCCGCTATCAAGGCGTACGCGAGGGCCGCCGCCAGCCCCACAACGTACAGTGCTATGATGTAGTCTGTCCTGCCCCTGCTGAGCGCTCTAAGAGCGAACGCAGCCGCCGCGGCAGCTGCTACTAGAGCGGCGTGATACGCATAATCTATGGTCAGGTCCAGCTCAAGTATTGACCTCGCAACCCAGCCCCCTCCTCCAAGCACGACTATGTATATCACGGGGTTGACGTACATCCTGTCGTATAGGAAGCCATGTATAGCCGCGGCCACCCTATTCTCCGCTATCAGCCTCCTGAAGTCGAGCCTGACCACCATGTATAGGAGGGCCACTGCTAGCGCGCTCCCCGCGGCCGCCCCCAGCACTGCAAGGGTGAGAGGCTTCAAGGCGAAGTACACGCTGACAGCCTCAGCCGCCAGAGTGAGGCCCGCTGCAAAGCCCAGCAGCTCGAAGAGCTGCGTGTAGCCTATGCCCATAGCCAGGGCCGCTAGGCTCAGGGCCAGGTAGGGGACCAGCATTAGCGGCGGAGCCTCGTGGGGCTCCTCGCGATGCCCTGCCTCCTCGTATGGAGGCAGGTGGAAGACCCTGACCGCGGCTCTCACTATGTACGCCGCCGTGAAGGCCGCGGTAGCCGCTGCGAGCACGCCCAGAGCGGTGGACGCTGTGAACGCGACCTCTATCACCGCCTCCTTTGTGAAGAAGCCGCTGAGCGGCGGTATCCCGGCCAAGCTTAAGCCTGCGAGCCAGAACGAGAGGGCGGTGAGCTTCATGAACCTGGCGTAGCCGCCCATGCTGTCTATGAACCTGCTGTGGGCTACATGTATCAGCCAGCCGGCTGCGAGGAACAACGCGGCCTTGAACACCGCGTGGCTGGCCAGGTGCGAGAGCCCCGCTACAACGCCCTCCCCAGCCGCCTCCAGGGGCGCCAGGACCCCCGAGACCGCTGCTAGGCCCGCGGCTGCCGCAGCCAGCATCATGTAGCCCAGCTGGCTGGCGGTGGAGTAGGCCAGTATCAGCTTCAGCTCGTCGGCCACGAGGGCCATTATCGAGAGCAGGAGAGCGGTTACCACGGAGACCCAGGCCACGACGCTGAAGTATAGCTGCAGGTCCTGGGCCACCACGCCCCCCAGGGCCGCGTAGCCAGCCAGCAGTATCGGGGTGAGCCTGAGGACCAGGAACACGCCGGCCTTCACCATGGTAGCGGCGTGTATAAGCGCTGACACCGGGGTGGGGCCGGTCATAGCGGTTACCAGCCACTCGTGGAACGGGAACTGGGCGCTCTTAGCGAAGGCGCCTAGAGTCAGGACCAGCATGAGCGGGGCCAGGATCCCGTCGGCCGCCAGGGACGCCATCCATCCTTCCACAGTGGCCGCGAGCCTCGGGATGCTGAAAGTGCCAGCGTAGAGGTAGAGCGCGGCTATGCCGATGAGGAGCCCTATATCGCCGACCCTGGTGAAGAGTATAGCCCTCACGGCGCTGTGGCTGGGCTCGAAGTACATGGGCGTCCCTAAGGCCCTCCTCCCGGGCCTCCCGACCCAGTACTCCTCCTCGTCGGTGTACCAGTGGCCTATCAGAGCGTAGCTAGCTATCCCCGTCCCCTCCCAGCCTATGAACATTAGTACTAGGTTGTCAGCCACCACCAGCAGCATCATGCTGCCCACGAAGAACGAGAACATGAAGAAGTAGCGTGCATAGCCTGGATCCCCTTCCATGTACTTCAGGCTATAGACAGCTATGAATAGGCTCACCCACGACACTATCAGCGCCATGACAGTTGACAGTCCGTCGAAGAAGCTGCCCAGGCCTACCCCAAGCCATGGTATCCAGGCTGCGTCGGCGCCCACGTGGACTGCCACGCCCTCGCCGAACACCCTGAAGGCTATGGCGGTGGACACGAGGGCCGAGACGAGTATGCCCGCTACGGCCAGGAGCCCGTAGAGCCTCGAGGTCCTGAGCCCGTAGAGCCACATGACCGCCATGACCGCGGACGCTATGTACGGCGCTAGCCATGAGAGGCTCCAGGGGAGTAGGGGCGCCTCGATCACCTCCAGTTCACCGGCCACCATCACCCGTCACCCCAGGTAGGCGGACACCATGGCCTCAACGGAGGCCTGGGCCGCCGAGAAGAGGGGACCTGCGGCCACGAAAAGGAAGATCCCCAGCACGGCCACCGTGACCACGGTAGCCTTGAACTCGTCCATCACCTCCAGGCCCGGCTGCCTAGTGGGAGGCCCGAAGAATATCCTCCTCATGGTTATGAAGGAGTAGGCGGCCGTCACGGTGAACGCTACTATGAGCGAGGCCGAGACTACAGCCAGCCTCGACAGGCTGTCCACTCCGGGGTTAGAGGCGGCGCCCAGCACTATCATGAGCTCGCCCCAGAAGCCGAAGCTCGGCGGTATTCCTGCCAGGTGGAGGAACCCGATCAGGGAGGCAGCCGCCATAGCTGGGTAAGCCTTGGCGAGGCCGCCCATACGGTTTATAGCCCTGAGGCCGCCAAGCTCAGCTATGAAGACGCCCGCCACCATGAACAGTATGGCCTTGCCTATAGCGTGGCTGAGGTAGAAGAGCATCGCTCCCGCCACGCCGTAGGCTGTCAGCGTCGCCAGCCCCAGGAGCAGGTATCCCATCTGGCTCACGCTTGAATAGGCTAGAAGCCTCTTGAAGTCGTTCTGCTGGAGAGCAACCAGGCCCCCGTATATGATCGTCGCCACGGCTAGCCCCAGTAGCAGCGGGGCTAGGTCCTCGAGGACCCCGGGGAAGAATGATAGGGCGAATCTGGCTAGGCCGTAGGCCCCGAGCCCCACCAGGTTGGGTGACAGCAGCGCTGAGACGGGCGTCGGGGCCTCTGCGTGGGCGTAGGGGAGCCACATGTGAACCCCTACAACAGCCATCTTCACCAGCATGCCGACTACCAGGAGGATGCCCGCGGCCAGGGCTACGCTTCCCAGCGCCTCCTCGAATGTAACGTAGACCAGCCTGCCGGCCTCTACCACCGCGGCGTTGAACGTGTCAGCTGCGAACCCGTACGCCAGGGCGCCAGCCAGCATGGCAGCGCCGCCAATATGAGTCCAGACGAAGTAGAGGAGCGCTATCCTCCTCCTATCCCCGTAACCGTAATATAATATCAAGAGGAACGAGGATATCAGGCTGATCTCCAGGAATATGTAGAACGATATGAAGTTTATGGAGTAGGCTATGCCTAGCATGCTGGCCGCGAATAGCGAGTACAGGAAGAAGTAGGTCCTGAAGCCGGGAGGCTCCTCGCCCTCCTCAGCCATCTCCCTCATCCTAACCTCCATGTACTTCAAACTGTATACTGCGACTATCGCCGTTATCAATGATACCCCCAGCACTACCGGCGCCGAGAGGCCGTCTATGGCCAGCGCTATCTGGCCCAGCCCCGCGCCGGAGAGGTCGATGACAATCGGGTCGATCACGCCCTCGCCCACAGCGCCCGTTGCAAGGTAGTAGCCGGCGACCGCCGCCGGGACCAGCAGGGTAGCAGCGACTATGTATGCAGCGGGCCTAGCCTCGGCCGAGGTCCTACCCGAGGCGAGGAGGGAGGCAAGGACTGGCGCTACGAGTGACGCCCACAGCAGGGGGTACTGCAGGTACACAGCCTACACCCCCTCCTCCTCTATGGACTCCGAGTCGAAGCTCCTCACGCGCCTGTAGAGGCCCGCCATCACAGCCATTGCTACGACTATCTCCCCCGTCACGATTGTTACCAGGAGTATCGCTATGGCCGAGGCATAGGCCCCCAGAGGCGCTAGTATGACCAGGACCGCCAGCAGTATGCCGTTGAAGAGGACCTCAGCCGATATCAGCTGCCTCACAAGATTCCTACTAGCCGTCATCCCATAAGCCCCTATGCCTATGAGTGCCGCCGAGAGGGCCAGGGCCACCTGGGCGAGTCCCTGCTCCGCCACCATCACCCCCCACCCCTCCTGGCCACGGAGATCGCCTCGACCACTGTGACGGCGAGCCCAGCAATCATTACTATGACCGCTGGGAGCATGGGTCCCAGGAGCACCGAGGCTATATCCTCCAGGCTGGCCGAGGGCTTAGAGAACTCCGACGGGAGGCCTGTTAGGAAGAACGCTGCGGCCGCCGCAGCTGCTATCGCAGACCCCGCTATTAGGCCTCTCCACTCGTCCCTAGACTCCCTGCCCCCTCCGCCTAGCATAGACACAGTTATTATTATAAACATGACTGCAGCCCCAACGTATACTATGACTAGGAACGCTGCCACAACCGGGTATCCTAGGAGGGCTGCTAGTACCGCTGTAGACACGCCCAGAACCGCCAGCGAGGACGAAGCATAGACTAGATCCCTGAGCTTGACGACCGCGACCGCCGAGGCCAACGCTACCAGCGCGGCCCCGACTAGCACGGCCGCGTCTATCGCCACAACAGCCCACCTAGCCTTAGGCCTTATCCTCTACAGGGACCTTAACCAGTCCTAGCTCCTCGTGTATGACTATCCTGACTGGTCTGCCCTCGGCAGCAGTCTTATACTCAGGCTCCCTCTGGAACGTCTCCAAGTCCCAGAACATGTCGGCTAGGTTGTCATACACTATGTCGTGGTAGTTCACATGGTAGAGAGCCTCGGTGGGGCACACGTCGACGCAGTACCCGCAGAATATACACCTCTGGTAGTTTATCACCGGGTACTGCTTCATCTTAGCCTTTCCAGGGTGCTTCGGGTCGGGCTCCTGAACCCTGATCATCTTCATCGCGGCGCTCGGGCATATCCTGGCGCACGCCGCGCAGCTTATACACTTCTCCTTCTTTAATATTATGAAGCCCCTGTAGCCCTCGCTCAGCTTAGGATACTCCCTTGGGTATACGAGCGTCATCCTCCTGGGGTTGACGAAGTACTTTACGCCGAGCATCAGAACGTGTATGTTACTCCTCACCCCGTCTATCAGGGTGCGCCTCTTCTCCAGGCTTCGCAACCCCACTCTTGGCGCCAACTACTTCCACCCTATATGAAATCAGCCCAGGAGAATCTGTTCGACGATAGGGCTTATAAGGAGGGGTCTGTTGGGGCGATTACACTACGCCTATACTAGCCTCGATTAAGCCCAGAGCTATGCCCGCCAGCGCGAGCGGCAGCAGGATCTTCCAGGCCATGTCTAGCGCCTGGTCGAGCCTATACCTGCCGTACACCGCCCTCAGGAAACTTATAGCCAGTACTATGACGACAGCCTTGGCAACTACTACTATGCTGGGCAGTATGTAGCCCCATAGGAGGCCCTCGCCGGGCGTCAGCGGCTGCCAGCCGCCCAGGAACGCAAGCACCGTGAGTATGGCTAGCACAAACCTCCTCATGTACGCTCCTCCCATGTTGAGCGCATATAGTATCCCGCTGTACTCGGTGAAGGGGCCCGCCACGACCTCCGCTTCGGACTCCGGTATCTCGAAGGGGAATGCGGAGGTCGACATTACTATGGCTATAAATACAGCTAGGAAGGCTATCGGGTTGAGCAGTATCAGCCACTTGAAGCCCTCCTGGGCAGCCACGATCTCGACCAGGTTGAAAGAGCCGACAGCCGCGGCGGCGCCCAGGAAGCCCAGTATAGCTATAAGCTCGTATGCGACTATTATGAAGGCTTCTCTGACACCGCCTATCACTGCGAACGGGTTGTTGCTGGCCCATCCAGCAGCTATTATGAATATCGGCGGCAGGGTCGCAATGGCAAGTGCTATGAGGAGGCTATACTCCATGGCCGCTGGGGGCAGAGGCCAGTAGGAGGGGTTGGACGTGAAGGGTATGACTGCTAAGGGGAGGAGCGCTATGATGAGGCCTGCTATGGGCGCCGCGAGGAACGGGACAACGTCTACCCTTCTAGGAATTATAGGGTACTGGAAGGCGTATCTGGCAAGGTCGGCTATCAGGTGCAGGAGGCCGCCGAGCCTTGGGCTTGCCCAGTAGGGGCCCAGCCTCCTCTGCACCCTGGCCGCCGCCTTCCTCTCGAACCATACGGCGAATATCGATACTACGAGGCTGCCTATGAAGCCTATAATCAAGACCTGCCAAATGGGGGGCCAGCCTATTATAGCTGCCAGGGCCTCGTGTACAGCCACCGGGGCCTCACCTATCCGCCTCGGGTGGGAAATAGTCTAGGCTACCGTATATCGCGGGCAGGTCCATGACCCTGTGGCCTGGGAGGGCGTATTTGAATGCTATTACGTTCCTGGCGCTAGGGGTCACTATCCTGACCCTATAAGGGTTCACGCCGCCATCGCTCTCAACGTAGTAGATTATCTCTCCGCGGCCCGTCTCGCCCCTCCCTATGGCAGCCCCCGCGGGGACCTTCATGGTAGCCATCCAGGGCAACAGCTTCGCCCTGCCCTGCGACTCGAGTATCTTCTTGTGTAGCGGCGGGTACTTCTTGTAGATGCTCTCATCGACTATCGGCTCCCGGGGCTTCTTCTCCAGCCAGTCCACGACCTGCTCTATTATGCGCAGGCTCTGCGCTATCTCCTCGACCCTAACATAGGTCCTAGCCAGGGCGTCTCCCTCGGTGTAAACCGGCACCTCGAAGTCCAGCTCGTCGTAGACCTCGTAGGGCTCTATTATCCTGACATCGTAGGCTATCCCGCTGCCGCGGGCGTTCGGGCCCACGAGCCCCAGCTCCGCCGCCAGGTTCTTAGGTATGACTCCCACGCCCTCCAGCCTGCTCCTTATGACCGGGTTCTCCAGGAACATCTTACGGTACTCCTCGAGCCTCTTCCTCATATATCGGACCGCCCTCCTAGCCATGTCCGGGAAACCCTGAGGTATGTCCCTCCTAACCCCGCCGGGTATCGGGTATGAGTGGGTCAGCCTGGCCCCTGTGAGCTCCTCGGCTAGCTGTATGAAGACCTCCCTGTCGCCCATAGCCCACATGTACATGGTGCTGTGGCCCAGGAATATTGAGAATATGGCGAAGCCGTACAGGTGGGACGCGATCCTGTTTATCTCGCACAGGAGCACCCTGAGGTATTTAGCCCTGAGCGGCGCCTCAACCCCCATAAGCTTCTCCACTGCCCTCACGTAGGGCAGCGTTATGTTACACGCATCGTGTATCGCCATCCTCTCGAAGAGCGGTATAGGCTTAATCCACCCCCTAATCTCCCCGAGCTTCTCCATGGTCCTATGCACGTATCCTATATCAGGGTCAGCCTCCACTATGACGTCTCCGTCAACCCTGATTATTATCCTCATGTGGCCCGAACCTGGATGCTGCGGCCCTATGAAAACCTCGTACACGTCCTTACCGATCCTCTTGGAAGGTATAACCCTGAGCCCCAGATCGTCCCTCCAGCCCCCATAGACCCTAACCTCTCCTGACACGCTCGGGCACCCCCTCGTATATAGACTCCTCCCTGACCACGAAGTCTTTCCTGAGCGGGTGCTTCTCCGCGAGTTCAGGCACGAGGAGGAGTGGCCTCAGGTCTGGGTGGCCCCGGAAGTGTACGCCGAAGAACTCGTAGACCTCCCTCTCCATGAACTCGGCGCTCACCCAGACGCTCGTGAGGCTTGGCATTTCAGGTGATGCCCGAGGAAGGTAGACAGCTAGCCCCACTATTCCCCCTGCTATCTCGGGGTCCAGGTAGCTCGTAACATGGTAGGCGACCTTGATCTGCTTCCTCTTCGGGTAGTCGACCGCCGTGACGCTAACAACGTGGTCAAACCCGGCCGCCTTAAGAGCCTCGGCAGCGCGCACAACACTATCTACGTCGACAACTAGATCCACGAAACCCTTACCCTCCTCAATGCTAAAGCTCACCCCAACGGCTCTCAGGGCCTCTTCAGCCCTGGAGCGAGCCGCCTTCAGGACCTCCTCGTATCTGCGAGGCCCCACTACCCCCTCTGCCCGCTCCCGGGCCTCCACCATGGCCTCCAGGCACCTCTAAAACCTATAATGGCACTGGGCTCGAGGTCCTCTGCCACGAGCAGTAGTCCTCCTTGGGCGCCACGTAATCCCTATCAGGCCTCCACCCCTCCCTTATCCAGGAGCTTGCGACCCTCCTGCTCCTAATCCTCCTCTGAAGCTCTACTATAGCCCTCGCAACCGACTCCGGCCTAGGCGGGCAGCCAGGTATG
This sequence comes from Acidilobaceae archaeon, assembly GCA_027051095.1. Classification (GTDB taxonomy): domain Archaea; phylum Thermoproteota; class Thermoprotei_A; order Sulfolobales; family Acidilobaceae; genus Aeropyrum. The sequence continues at coordinate 15,221 of JALUAM010000016.1, forward strand.
TAAATGTCTATCGGGATCACCTCCCAAGGCCTAACCACATTGTAACTATTGTAGAAGAGGCCGCCGTCGAGCGCGCAGGCGCCCATGGCTATCGCGAACTTCGGGTGAGGCATCTGCTCCCATGTCACCCTCACGGCGCAGGCCATCTTCCTAGTCACCGTGCCCTCTATCACTATCAAGTTGGTCTGCCTCGGGCCCACCCAGGGTAGAGCGCCGAACTGCTCGCCGTCGAACCTAGGCCCGAAGGTCGCCGCGAACTCCGTGCTGCAACAGCTGGTAGTCAGGTGGACTGGCCAGAGGCTAAAGGCGTTAGCCCAGTCGACGACCTTCTCCAGCTTTATCTTACCCAGCAGTATATCCCTGGCCCTCTTGGCCGCGACATCGAGATTCCCCAAGTACACCCTGCCCTCCTCCACAGCAAGTCACCCCCTACTCCACGAACCACTCCTCCACCTTACCCGATAACTTGACCCCGTAATAGATTAGAGGCGTGTATACGGCTATTAAGAAGAGGTATAGTGCTGCGAGTTCGACGGCGAACCTCTCAACTCCCACAAGCGCGACCGCCAGCAGTATCACAGCGGGCTCCACGGCCATGAACAGTATTAGGTAGCCCAGGTACTGCATGCTAACCTTGCTCCTCGCGTCGACCCTATGAGGCAGATTCCCCGCCTCATATCTCTCATACTTTAGCGACTCTTTCTCATCGAGTGCTCGCGGCGGCGACAAAAGCACCCTCAGAGCGAATACCAGGCCCACAGTAAACACGAATACGAGGAGGGGGACTAGAAATAGCGAGGCAACCAATGTTAAGGTTGGGTCCCTCAAAAGCTCTAGTACCAACAGCGGGCTCCCCTATCCCCCGGGCCTCGGTAGAGTCTAAATCGAGTTGTACTGACAGGCGCCGCGGCTACGGGCCTATCAAGTCGTCGACGCTCGGCGGGTTCGGCGGCAGGCCCTTCCTCTCCCTAATCTTCTTTATAAGCTCCTCCAGCATCATGTCGGGCACCGGAGCCCACCTGCTAAACTCAACGCCCCAGAACGCCCTGCCGGCCGTAGCGCTTCTGAGCAGGCCCGCCAGATCGAAGGACTCGGCGACAGGGACCTCTGCTATAATCCTTGCTATCGGGCCCTGCGCCTCAACGTTGATTATCCTACCCCTCTTCTTGGACAGCACTGCTGCTATATCGCTCAGGTAGTCCATGGGCGCCCTTATGTCGAGCTTCTGTATGGGCTCCAGCAGCGTTGGCTTAGCGGTTAGTATGCCCGCCCATATAGCGTTCCTAACTGCCGGGTACAGCTGGGCCGGGCCCCTGTGCACCGGGTCCTCGTGTATCACTGCGTCGTGGAGTATAACCTTGACCCCCCTTACTGGCTCCGCTGCCAGGGGGCCCTCCTTCATGGCCAGCCTAAAGCCGGCTATAATTGTGTCCTTCACGTCCCTCAGGTACTGGACGCCCGTAGTCTTGTCCACGAACACGTTTATGTTTTCGTCGATAGCCCATATCCTCCTGGCCTCGTCGTAGTCCCAGCCCGCCTTGTCCCTCAGTATCTTAGCCCTCTCCCTCGGGTCCTGGTCTTCGGTGACTACCCCCCTCTGTATGAGGTCTATAGTCTCCTGGTTGAGCGGCTCAACACTTATGTACAGCTTGTTGTGCTTATTCGGGCTCTTACCCTCGAATACCTGGCTCGAGTCTCTCACAGTCTCCCTGTAGACTACTATGGGCGGGCTAGCCACGACCTCAATGCCGAACTTCTCTTTCAGCAGGGTTAGAGCTATCTCCAGGTGGAGGGGCCCCATGCCCGAGAGGAGATACTCTCCCGTCTCCTCGTTAATCTTGAGCACGAGGTTGGGGTCCTCTATGGTCAGCTTCTTGAGGGCGTCTATCATCTTGGGCAGCTCCTGGAGGCTCTTAGGCTGTATGGCTATAGTCACGACTGGCTCGCTCACGTACCTCAGGCTCTCAAAAGGCGCTGCCTTGTCCTCGTATCCAACCTGAACAACAGTCTCTCCGGCCCTCACGTCGTGGAGGCCCATTACAGCCGCTATGTTGCCCGCAGGTATGGACTTCGTTACCTCCCTGAAGGGCCCCATGTAGAGGCTAACCTGGAGTATCCTGCTCTTCTTGTTAGCCCCGAGCAGGTACACCTCCTCGCCGTGGTTCAACGTCCCCGAGAACACCCTGCCAGTAGCCACAAGGCCCGCCTTCTCCACCCTCACGTCGTTCACGAAGAATACTAAGGGGCCCTTGGGGTCCGCGTTCAGCATAGCCCTGCCTATCTCGCTGTCAAGGTCCCCCTTCCATATCTTGGGGATCCTGTAGCGCTGGGCCTCCCTCGGGTTAGGTATAAACTTTATGACCATGTCGAGCAGGGCCTCGTGTAGCGGTATAGTCTTCGAGAGCTCGGCCACAGCCTCCTTGCCCTTATTGTAAGCCGCTATGATCTCCTTGAACGTAACGCCCTTCTTCCTGGCGGCCGGTATAGTAATGCCCCACTTGTCCTTGGCGCTCCCGAAGGCCACCAGGCCCTGGTTGGGGTCGAGCTTCCACTTCTTCTTGAACTCCGGCTCGGCGTAGAGGTCTATCAGGGCGTTAACCTCTTTTATGATCTCTATGAACCTCTGCTGTATCCTCTCGGGGGGCAGCTTCAGCTCCTTTATCAGCCTATCAACCTTGTTTATGAACAGTATGGGCCTTACACGCTCCTCTAGGGCCTGCCTAATCACAGTCTCGGTCTGAGTCATCACACCCTCCACAGCGTCAACAACAACTATGGCCCCGTCCAGGACTCTAAGACTCCTAGTGACCCTGCCCGAGAAGTCTACGTGTCCCGGCGTATCAATGAGGTTTATGACGTAGGGCTTACCCTCGTACTCGTGGTATAGGCTTATGTTAGCGCTCTTAACTGTGATGCCCCTCTGCTTCTCAACGCTCAGGTAGTCTAGGACTAGCGCCTCGCCCGCGATTCTCTCGGATATGATCCCAGCGGCCGCCAGGAGGCTATCGCTGGTCGTAGTTTTACCATGGTCGACGTGAGCGATTATACCTATATTCCTTATCTGCTCGATGTTACTCATTATCTTCTCTATCTCGCTTACAAGCTTAACTCTGCCACTCATGCTTACACCCGCCAGCCCTACATATGACAGTCAAGTCGAGGTTATATAGCGTTCGCCGCTTCACAGACTACTACTGATACGAGAAGTCTTGCAGCAACCCTAAGCTAGTCCTAGCCTTCACCGTCGCCTTTGGAGTAAAAGTCCTCCAGCGTGGGTGCTCTATGCCTTCGTGGAGAGGACTTGAACGGTGTGACTAGTATCCTCTTTATCAGCTCGGCCCTCCGCTCCCCCACCCCTTCTATTCTTGATAGCTCAGCTATGCTTGCCCTGCAGAAAGCCTCTATAGTGCCGAACGCCTCAAGGATCCTCTCAGCCGTCTTCCTGCCTATGCCGGGGAACGCCTGCAGAACGTAGAGCTGCCACTCCCTCAAGTCGTCGAGCTTCGGCTTCCTGTGAATGACTACCCTCTGGCCCCCGCTGCTGGTAACCCTCCTCGCCAGCGCCATTATCGCATGGGCGCTCCCAACCTCGTCCTCAGTATAGATCACCTTCACGTTGTAGTCCATCGTGAGGGCTGCGAGGGCACCGTAAAGGCTAGCCTCCCTCCCCCTGTACCTCTTAGGCACTATCCTACCCTCAACTATGAAGTACACGTGCTCGTAGTGCTCAGTCAGCCTCGAGGCCTGGTCGAAGAGTCTGCCGTCGAAGAGGCTATTGGCGAAGTCATAGCTGCTTTTCCTCTCGACGACAACCGAGTCCGATATGAGGTAGTCGCCCATGGGCAGGCTAGTCTTTATGACTAGCGCCCCCAGCGACTCTAGTATGGAGGGTACCCCGCTCTTCTCCTCTCTCACGTCAACGTAGATTCTAGGCCTCCCCTTCTCCCCGCTCAAAGCCCTGACGTCCCCCAAAGGCTACTTATTTACCATGGTAACTCTATTTCTGGGCACCCGCCCTGTACTCGACGCATATCCTACCCACCTTCCCCGGCAGCCTCTCTGCTATCGCATTAGCTAGGTCCTCAGCCGTAACTGAGACAGCCGGCGGCACGTGGGCCATCCCAGCCATATCATGGCCTCCCCCCTCCCCGCCGAACTTGTCCACTATGAACGCCGCTATCTTACTGGCAGTCACCCCCGATGCCACGGCCCTCTGCGAGACCCTAATCGAAACCCTATACCCCTCCTTCCTCTCAACCACAACCACCGCCACGTCGGCCCCCTCAGCCACTAGGCTCCTAGCAACCGATGCCTCATGGCTACCTATATGGGTCACAGCTACCAGTATGTCGTTACAGGCCCTCCCCAGCTTCAGCCTCGAGAATGCCTTCAGCTTAGCAATCCTGAGCGAGAGGTCCTCCTGAGCCTGCTGGCCGCTTTTCCTCATAAACTCCATCACCCTGCCATAGTCGGCCCCCGACTCTATGAGCCTCTGCGCTGCCTCGAACGTGTAGTCGCCAACCATAGTGAACCTTCTGCTGTCGGCTACTATCCCCAGGAGGGCTATGGAGGCTAGCCCCGGCTCCATGGGGGCTCTAAGCTCGCTGGCGAGCATGACTGTGATCTCGGAGGTCGAGGCCGCAGAGGGATCCACCACCGCTAGGTCCGCCGACTCTATCAGCCCTCCAGGCTCGTGGTGGTCTATGACAGCCCTAGAAGCCGCTGATAGGTATATCCTGAGGGCGCTGCCTAGCTGCTTCGAGTTTGTGGAGTCTACCGTGATCGCTAATCCGTATCTCTTGTCGCCGCAGGGGGGAGGAGGCTCCAGCGAGAACTCCTTGAGCGCCTCCCTAGCCTGCCTACTAGGGCCCTCGGGCGCTTCAAGGCAGTGCTCAACGCCCAGATGGCTAAGAATCCTGGACACTATGAGGCCGGACGCAAGTGCGTCTAAATCGGCGTTTCTATGAGTTATGACCGCTACTTCCCCCGCCTTTAACGCTAGCTCTCTTAGCCTTGCCGCGCTTGATGCCCAATCTATTCTCAAACTCCCTCACCGCCTCCTCGATCACAGCATCTACTAGGTCGCCGATGTTTGAAGCTCCCCTCTTAGAGGCATAAACATCTACTACTAGCCTTGAAGGCCTACCACCCTCATGCGACAAACTCACAACTACCTCTATATCAGAAGCTACATAGCCGAGAGCCCTTATGAGTAGCTTCCTAATCCTCTCCTCGAGCTCTGCTAAGGCCTCTTCAAGCTCCTCCTCTCGGAGCCCCACCCGCTCCAGCCCCTCCAAGCATCCTCCTAAGCTCCGACTCCAGCCTCTCAAGCTCGCTTCTCAGGCTCTTCTCCTGCTCCCTGAGAAGCTTCAGCTTAATCTCCAGGTCCTCCTTCCTGTTTTCAAGCTCCTTCTTAACGTCCTGCTTAGTAGACCTCACCATGACAAAACCCATAGCCTTATATATCTCCACGTCGTCCGGCAAGGACTCCAGGGCCTTTAACACCCCCTCAACCTCCGCCAAGTTAGCCTCGACAACGCTCCTTTCCCTGACTATAGCCTCGAGGGTCTCCCTGATTTTCAAATATTTCGTGTATTTTGCCTCCACCTCGGGAGGAACCCTCTCGACCATTCCGCTACACCTAAGCCCTCAGCCGCACCACTCCACGGAAGTGCCTACTCGAGGGATTTAAACCTGCAGGAACGAGTAAATCCTATTTACCGCGGCCCTCCCCGCATCTCGGCCGCCCTCAGCGCCGAGTAAGACGCGTGAGCTAGAAGCATGTAGGAGTTAATCAGGGCTATGAGCCCTGTAGTGCTCCACGCCTCTATGTCGACTCTCACACACCCTCCATCCACATCAACTCTAACATTGCCCTTCGACGGCCCCCTCTGCATCGACTCTACCCTTAACGTCGACGCCATCGCCCCTGAGTAGCCGTTGAGGCACAGCGTTATGGACGCCCTCTGCACGAAGCCTCACCCTTGCCTCCTAACTATGTAGCCTAGCGCTAAACCCGCTATCAGTGCTATAGCGGCTAGCAGGCCCGTCAGGCCTAGGTCAAAGCCGGTTTCTACAGTCACAGTCTCGGTCACGGTCTCAGTCTTGGTCTCGGTCACGATTGCGGCCTCCACCTTTTCCTCGGTGACAGTTATTGATACGGTCAGCGTCTCTGTTTCTGTAACAGTCTCCGTAACCTTCAGGGTCTCAAGGGTCTTTTCTGTCGTAGTGACTGTTACCGTCGTTAGTATGGGCTTAGTAACAGTTACTGTGATGGACTCTGTGATAGTCCTGGTTTCGACTTCAGTTATGGTCTCGGTAACTGTCACAGTATTAAATGTTGTCTCTGTATAAGTTGTCGTTGTAGTTACCGTTATCGTGTCAGTCACCGTGGTCGTAACAGTGGTAGTGGTAACGCTAGTGGTTGTAGTGGTAGTCGTGACTGTCGCCGTTGTCGTCGTTGTTTCGGTCACGGTCGTTGTAGTTGTCGTTGTTACAGTCGTAGTCGTGGTCTCGGTCACTGTTACAGTCTCCGGCGGCACATAATTGTACCCTTGAGCATAGACAGGATTCATGCTCGACTTAGACTTAGCCTGTAAGCCTATGATAACACGGCCGCCTTCACCGCCCACCCTCACCTCTACCAGAGTAACGTAGAGGCCCGTCTCAACGCTGGCTATTTCGGCAGGCCCCTCTAATATCCTAACCTCGATCGACTCGGAGGTCGGATGCGCAGCCAGAACGTATATCGTGGAGCCGC
>JALUAM010000017.1 GCA_027051095.1 Acidilobaceae archaeon
GGGTAGGGTCAATGGGAGGCGTGTAATGATAGTGAGCCCCGGCTACCTGAGGGAGGCTGGGCTTGAGGTTAGTGATGAAAGGGTCGCCAGGCTAGCCGAACAGGGCAAGACGATAGTATACGTACTCCTTGACGGCAGGGTTGCTGGCGCGATAGCGCTGGCCGATGTTATCAGGGAGGAGAGTAGGGAGGCAGTCGTCAAGCTAAAGGCCATGGGTATCAAGACGGTTATGCTCACAGGCGACAATAGGAGAGTCGCGGCATGGGTTGCCAGGGAGCTGGGGATAGACGAGTTCTACGCTGAGGTCCTGCCGCACGAGAAAGTGGAGGTGGTCAGAAGGGTCAGGGAGCAGGGCCACGTAGTGGCGATGGTGGGCGACGGGATAAACGACGCCCCAGCCCTCGTCGAGGCTGATGTCGGCATAGCCATAGGCGCCGGAACGGACGTAGCGATAGAGTCAGCCGACATAGTATTAGTCAGGAACGACCCAAGGGACGTGCCCACAGTAATAGAACTGGCGAGGAGGACCTACAGGAAGATAGTCCAGAACCTCGTATGGGCCACGGGCTACAACGCCATAGCACTCCCGCTCGCCGCGGGAGTCGCCTACAACCTAGGCATACTCCTACCCCCCGCTGTGGGGGCTCTATTCATGACAGTCAGCACTGTGATAGTCGCGGTTAACGCTAGCCTACTCAAGTAGGCAACACCAGAAGCCTGCGCGGGGCGCCGCTTCTGGGCTGTGGCTGTCTTGACGAGCACAGGGACCCCGGCACATGCTAGGCTAGCTATTGACAGCGAGGGCCGCGGAGGCCCCGGCGGAGCCTGTGTCTCCGTGGAAGGGCTCCTCCAGAAGGCTGGCGGCGCTCGAGCGGGGGCCGGGGCGGCTCTGTGCAGCCCCACTTCAAGCGGTGCAGCCAGTCTACGGGCCCCGTTTACGGCATCCACTTTTAACGGTCACGTCTACCGTGATTCGTCTACTACGGCTGCCGTGGCGGAGGTGGCTGGGGGCGGGCGTCTTGAGCGTGGTTATCAGTGTTAGGGTCCCCAGGAGGCTTAAGGAGGAGCTTGAGAGGCTAGGGATAAACTACTCCGAGGCGGTGAGGGAGTTCCTTGAGGAGCTGGTTAGGAGGGAGAGGGCCCGGAGGCTCAGGGAGAGGATGGAGGCCCTGAAGAGGAGCATTGGGAGGGTGGAGGGCGACCTGGCGACCCGCTTCGTGAGGGAGGACAGGGATGGCGGGCGGCCGGGTGGTGGCTGACGCCAGCGTGCTGGTCAAGTGGGTGGTGCCCGAGGACTACTCCGGGGAGGCCTCCCGGATGAGGGACGATCACCTAGACGGCGTTATACGCGTCCACACGCCCGACCTGGCGCTCCTCGAGGTTGCAAGCGCGCTGCGCAAGTACGCGGCGAGGGGCCTGCTCACCCGCGACCAGGCCGCGGAGGCGCTGAGCCTAATCGCCGAGGCTGATGTAGCCTTCGAGCGGGTGGACGCGAGGCTGGCCCTCGAGGCCCTAAGGCTCAGTATGGACCTAGGGGTAACCGTGTACGATGCAGCCTACATAGCACTAGCAGTGAGGCTCAAGGCGGTATTCTACACCACCGACGAGAGGCTCCTAGGCAACCCAAACGTCAAGAAGCTAGCTATAGCAAGGCACATCAGAGACTACGCCAGTAACACGGGGACCGGCGTCCATAGCCCCTAGCATTGGCGACTCCCAGGGCTACCGGGCCCGAGGGATGCGCCTTATCGTGACGCTTAGAACGTAAGCCCTGATATAGACTAATGCTAATGTACAGGTCTAGGGCCCGTTCCTATACATACCGTATATTGTGCTCTGAGGCCGGGGATAGCGTTAAAGTACGGGTTAGATACGACGTTAAGGCTATCGTCGTCTGGGAGGTGCAGCTGGGCCTCGGGTCATTAGAGGAGGTCGCGTTCTACCCCTCACCTGATGGCGGCTTCGCGGCTGTGACACTGTTCTAAATATATTAAATACTTGTTCGGCTTCGGTTCTTGGGGTGGCCCGTGGGCTCGGGTAGGGCACTGTGGGCATCCTACTCGGGGGCGGGGCTCCTCTACGCCGTGCGCTACAGCCCTGCACGGTTCAGGGTGGAGGTCCGCCTCCCGGAGGAGGGGGTGCGAGTCTCTAGGCTCCCAGAACCCTCCGGCCGCCAGATCGGCACCGCCGTCCTTGTAAGAGAGCCGACGCGGGGCTACGAGACGACGGAGGAGTGCATTGTGCACGGCGCCGACGGCAGGGACTACATGCTCCCTCCCGGGCACGGCGGTGCCCGGGAGCTGCGCCCTAAGAATAGCCCCCCTCTTGGTTGCAGCCGACGTGACCCTAGCCCTCGCCGCCGCGGGCCTAGCGGGCTGGAGGCCCTCGGCCCGGGCCGCCCGGGCTGCTGGGCTGGCGATCCTCCTAGCCTGGTCCGCGAGCCTGGCGGGGCTGGTTGCAATACCGTGCAGGCCCGGCCTCGAGGCCGGCGGCTCTGCGGTACTCGAGGTCGTGGAGGCCAAGCCCTGGCTTGAGGGCTACTACGTAGTGGACGGGAGCCTCCTCGGCCGTCAAGCCCTCCTAGCAGACGAGGTAATAGATGGACTTGCAGCCTTGCAAGGGCTTCTCATAGCTGTGGTGTTCGCCCTCGCTGGAGCCTGGGTCATCCGCGGCCAACCCAAAACCTCCCCCACCCCGCAGGGGCAGGCCGGTGGGGTGCAGGGCTAGCGGCCTAGAAGCTGTAGCCGCCCCCCTCGTTCTACTTTAGGGCATGGATGACATGGCCTCCACTACCATAGCTAGGAGGCCTCATTAGCGTAATATGGCGGGCCCGCCGGGATTTCCGGCCCCTGGGGATCCCCGGCTCTGGAAATCCACGTTGGAATAAATCGAGCGTTGCGCGGTTCCACGAGGGAATGTAACATGCACTACGTCAGGATCAGCACGCAGTAGGTTCCCCTCTTGATAATGATAATAATGCAACAACACTTGAGGAGTAAAGGCTTAGAGCCACCACTAGTTATATTGGGAAGAGGGAGGAGGCTTGTCCAAGGTCATCAAAGTCAGATATGAGAAAGGAGTACTTAGGCCCCTGGAGCCTTTGGAGCTTCGAGAAGGTGAGGAAGTTAGAATTCAAGTGTTACCCGAAGAGTTTCCAGAGCTAGTGGATAAGGTGAGCATAGAGGCTAGCGGGGACGTCGATAAGGCTCTTAGGGAGGCCCGTGAGCGTTGGAAGAGGTGGTATTAGACTCCAGCATCATAATTAAAAGCATCCTGAAGCCAGGCCGCTGGCTACCTGAAGAAGTCTATAGGAGAGAGCTGGAAACCCATCACAAGGCAAGAGCTCTTGTGATCTTGTGAAGGCGCTCAGGTCTAGCGGTATAACCGTTCTTATCCCGTATCCAGTGATAGTAGAGGTCGCAGCAGTCATATCAAGACTCGCGGGCAGAGAGCTAGCGGAGAAAGTAGTTGAATCACTCAAAACGACCGAGGATTACGGTACCGTATATGAGGAAGAATACAGGGATAAAGCATTGAAGGTCGCCCTGGAAACTGGCTCCTCAGGCTTTGACGCTTATATTATAGCTCTAGCCTGGACCCGTGGCGCTCTTCTCATAACTGACGATGAGCCCATGAGCAAGCACGCAGAAACACTAGGAGTGAAAGTAGTCCTACTACGCAACGCAGACCCAAGAGATATAATAAAATAAATTCATTAAATGAGAGAATTATTATATTAAATTATAATTTATACACAAACGTGATGATCCTGCAAAGAGCGTGGCTGGAATCTACGGTCTTGGATATCGGATACATTCAACGCCAGGGTTGGTGAGGGTTTTGTGTGGTCTGGTGTCGGGCCCGCCGGGATTAGGGACCCGGGACCTCCGGCTCCGCAGGCCGAGGCAATAAAACCCGTGTTGCACAAGTACATGACTAGATGCAACATGTACTCCGGCATGATGCACCTAACAGATACTCATTCCTAATAATAATGCAACACTTGGATAAAAGCTTAGAGCCCCCTAGATGTAATGAAGTACAGTGGGGATACCGAGAGATGTCTAAGGTAGTCCGTGTTAGATATGAAAAAGGCGTGCTTAAGCCGCTGGAGCCCCTTGACTTGGAGGAGGGCGAGGAGGCTCTTATCACAGTAAAGCGTGATATTAGAAGAGTACTAAAGAAGTATCGTGGCGCTCTGGGGAGATCCTCGATGAAGGAGTTATTAGAGCTTGAGGAGGAGGCTCATTGGCAGTAGACCGAGCCTATATCGATACGAGCATCATACTGGCAATACTCCTTGAAACAGAGAAGAGCAACCTAGCTCAGCAGGTCCTGGAGGCTTACAGCGAGTACGATTTCATAATTTCGGGGATCGCCATCAATGAAGCCCTCTACATTGCGACATATGAGTACTATTGGCAGAAAGGAGAAATTAAAGGAAGACACGGCTTGAGGAAATTAATCGCGAAAAAGGGATATCCAGAGGAAGTGTTAGGTACGATAGACTCTTTCCTTAAAGATATAAATGTAGAAATAATAAATGACTACTTTGACCGCACTGAGTATCTAAGGATACTACGAGAGTACAAGCTCTTACCAAACGATGCACAAATAGCACTAACATGCAAACACTATGCCATAGGAACTATCCTCACATTCGACGAAGACTTTAAAAGAGTTCCATGGCTAAAGGTCATCCCGTAGTATTCTCTATTTATAATATATACAGGTTGATTTATGTCCGATCCCATATTATAGTAGTTGGGGGTCATGCGTCTTGTTTAGTCGCGTTGGCTATGTGATCGTGTTTATCCGTGATATGAATCTTATGCTTAATTTCTGGAAGAAGATAGGCCTTAATGTAAGGTATAGTAGTGGTGAGTGGAGCGAGCTAGAGCTAGACAACCTAATATTAGCATTACACAAAGATACTAATGCTAACCCTAAGGACACAGGAATAGTTTTCCAGGTCAAGGATATAGGCGAGGCTGTGGAGAGACTAAGGGAGAAAGGAGTAGAAGTTACGGGTCCACAAGATATAGGCGTCGGGTTAGAGGCACTATTCAAAGATCCAGAAGGTAATGTGTATCATATTTTCCAGCCAGGAAGTAGCACGTGAATTTTATGTTTTGTGGCGGGCCCGCCGGGATTTGAACCCGGGACCTCCGGCTCCGCAGGCCGGCGCTCTAGTCCTGGCTGAGCTACGGGCCCAGGGGCTGCCGGGCTCCTAGCGTGGCTGCCCGTGGCGTGTGGGGTTGTTAAGCTTAGCCTGGCGCCGGGGGGTGGCGGGCGCTTAGGGCCGTCCCGTTGGGTTGAGGGGCTG
>JALUAM010000018.1 GCA_027051095.1 Acidilobaceae archaeon
ACAGAGGATGTCAAGCCTAAGGAGCCCCTGGCGGAGAAGGGGAGGCCCTTCGGCTGGAAAATCTTCGATGTGCGCTCCAGCGTCCTCGCTATCTCGGCGGCCCTGGGGGGCACCTCGAGGGCTTTCCAGCCGAAGGACCTCCACTTCTCCGCCAGGGGCTCCTTAGGCTTGACATCCTCTGTAGCGCCGGTATGCTGCTCCATGTTCCTGTCGACGACCGCTATTAGGCCCCTGGCCCTCTCAGCAGCAGCCGAGTGAGCCGCCTCCCACACCTGGCCCTCATCCAGCTCTCCATCACCAAGCACGACGGCAACCTCGGCCTGCACCTTGGCAACCCTGAGTGCTGTCAGGATCCCGAGGCCCACCGAGAGCCCCTGGCCTAGGCTGCCCGTCGACACTAGGGTGAGAGGAGTCCTGGCGGCCTCTGGGTGGGCCTGGAGAGGCGAGCCCGGCCTTAGGAAGAGCTTCTCCACCGAGCCCCTGGGCAGCAGGCCTGAGACCTCCATTAGGGCGTAGAGTGCGAGGCTTCCATGGCCCTTACTGATTATCACGAGCCTGGCTACACCCGAGGAGGCGCCTCTGGGCACCCAGCTAGCGAATAGGGCGGCGAGGATCGGCACCAGAGTAATCGACGAGTGTATATGCCATTTTATACCCTTAGACTCGAGCTCCCGCAGCCTAGCCTCGAGGGTCCTTTCAAGCTCCTCGGGGTCCCTCGGGGCGGGGAACGCCTTTGCAACGTCTAGCATGAAGGACGAGACGCGGGAGAGGGAGGCCCGGCTAGGGTTCAATATTGGCGCCATTGGCGCCCGGCCATCTTCAGCACCAGGGCTCTAAAAAGGTGGAAGAGGGGAGGTATTAAACATTGCCCGGGCTACAGTGATGCCCCGATAAGGGCCATGACTATAAGCGTCCGGGCCGTCTCGTAGAGGCCGTACCTCTTAACGCTCATACCCCTCTCCAGCCCGCTCAGCCAGCCAGCCGCCCTCCACAAGGCGTCTAGGCCGACAAGCGCTAATGGCGCGGGGCTGCCTTGCAGTGCTAGCGCCGCCGTCACGGCAAACGCTCCAATGTAGCCTGTCGCCAGCGCGGAGACAGTCTCAGCCTTCACGCTGACAACCTTAACTCCCGCAGCCCCGGTCGCAGCCAGCAGGTAAGAGGCGGGTAGCAGGGACTCGAGAACCCCCGCGCCCCCCGCCAGGGCTATGAAGCCCCCTATACCCCCGAGCACCCCCGCCCCGTAGACGATAGACCTTAAGCCGCCTCCAAGCGCCAGGTAGAGCATGACTATCATGACGGCTACGAGGGGCACGCTCTGGGGGAGAGTAGCGTAGGCTACGTAGGCGAGGGGCGCCGACGGCAAGGCCATGGCAGCAACTCTACGAAGCCCCCTCCCATACCTCGCATAGTCTACAAGGGCTAGCGCAGCGGCCGCCCCAGCAAGAGCTACAACGCTCAGCCACGTGAACCCCACCAACACGCCGTAGACAGAGCCTGACAGCCAGATCCCGTAGGCGCCCTTCTCCCTCGGAAGGCCCAAGAATCCCCGGGCCAAAACGCTCACCAAGGTTAGAATTAGCGTGGCCACATCCATTCAAAGTATATATTTGCATGTTTATATTGCGCTTCAGAGCCAGCTAGCTATTGTTATCGATTGACGCCACGTTTAATTTGCGGAGTCCTGGAGAGTCTTTAAGGGGTCTAGATATTGGGAGTGCTCGCCCGTCGGAGGAGCACGTAAGGGCGTACCACGAGATATTAAAGCTAGAGGCTGCTAGCTACGGTAGGCCTGAGAAGGAGAGAGGAGGCTGCCTAGGAGGCCAGCTCTGCAAGCCACTCGCCGAGTCTAGGTTTTGCATAGAAGTAGACCGTGCCAGGGAAGCAGTGTCGCGGTTAGGCCTCGACACCTCGCTGATCGACGATCTCATAGCCTGGGGCGCTCTCCTTGAGGTTGCGGAGGGCTGTTTAAGGTCTTACCACTTTGACTGGCTATTGAGAATAGCATTTTTTAAGCCTTACCCTAACTCGCCGAGCCACATAGTATCATTGAAGTACACGCTAGTATTCAAGCCCATAGGATATCCAAGCGATAGAAGGGTGAGTCTAAGGTCTTCTGATGGCCTCGGGGCAGAGATTAAAAAGCTAGTAGCATCCAGGATAGGCGAGGACCTGGCCGGGATATACATCGACGCATTCATGAAATACCTCGAGTCGAGGGGTGGTAAAGGGCTTACATATTACCAGGCTCTAGCTGTTAAAAGGGCTCTTGAGGAGCCGGGGTGGAAGGGGGCGTATGCCCTTTCGGCCCCCGTAGGCTCCGGGAAAAGCGAGATCTTTATGTTTCTCGCAATGCTCTACGTGCTAGAATCCAAGGTTGCAGGAAATGCCAAGAAGGCAGCCTTGATCTATCCGCGTAAGGCGCTAGAGGCTAGCCAAGCTGAGAGGCTAATAGAGCTACTCTTCAGCCTTAACTCGATGCTGGAAGAAACTGGCTGGAGCGACCTTAAAGTCGCATTGTACGTCCGAGACGGCGACACAGCAAGAATTAGAGAGGCCGCTCAGAGAGGTGAAGAGATAGCGTTTAGAGGCATAACGTTCAAGGGCAGGCTATTAAAGGTTGCTCCCGACGGCAGAGTGTACTTCGAGGATGAGGGGGGCAAGTTCGTTATAGACTTTGTCAAGCCTTTTCAGGGGCCCGACGCTAGTAAGGCGGACGTTATAGTTTCAAACGTGCATACCTTGCTCTATAGGAGTGTTTCGCAGGCTAGCGACGACTACGACTTAGACGGCGTATTTAATACAGATTACTTCGTAGTGGACGAGGCGCACGAGTACGCGCCGATCCTCCTGGCAGCCTTAGGGTACACTTTTAGAAGTCTGAGACTCATAGGCGAGGAAGGCATATCAGTGCTAGTATCGAGCGCTACGCTACCAGATCCAGTGGGCCTAGCCTCGAGACTGGCAGGCGTCTCTCGAGAAGAGGTAGTGGACTTATCGTTCTCCACACTATCGAGGGCGGCCGGGCAAAGGCTTGGTGCAAAGGCGGAGATAATAGCTATGGCCCAAGTAAACCCTCAAGTCTCGTGGCAGACCTTCCTGGCAGAGCTAGCTTCAGCATACCTCTACGCTGCTGGGACGCTCGAGGGTAGCCCCTTCACACCTCAGGCAATATTCTTCATAGACAACATTAGGGAGCTTCAGCGCTTCGACGCGATACTCAGGAATAGCATAAGGGCGGGCAGTCCCAGGAAGCTGGTGTTATGCGGTGAAAGCGGCGACAGCAAATGGTGCGATCCCCTCTCGAACCCCGCGGTGTTAGCACACTACCCCGGCTCATACGATGATTCTGTGAGAGAAAGAATAGCAGGGCTTCATAGCATAATCCACTCCGCTATACCTGTAAACGAGAAGGCCAGGATCTACAACGCGCTCTCTAAGGGCTCACTTAAGCTTGTGGCGGCTACCAGTAGCCTGGAGGTCGGCGTTGACTACCCTCAAATATCGATGATAGTCAATGCCGGGTTTGACAGGTTGCCGTCGCTGATACAGAGATTCGGGAGAGGTGGTAGAAGCACTAAGAGCCTCTACACAGCCCTTAACATAATATTAGTAAAACCTAACCCCCTTGAATACTCGTTTTACGCCGATGCAAGCAACATTATGAAGGTGCTATCAGAGTCCATGGGCGGGGCCGGCTCAAAGTACTGGGCTCACCTATCGCCTAAGAGCCTCGTCCCGCTAGAGACTCCGGCCGCGATAACCTATGCTTTGATTAGACATTTAGCGATGAAGATGCTAAGGGGCGGTGTAATCGTGAAGCCCGTCGACGTTAGCGATGTCATAGAAAGGCTCTACCTTGAAGTGGAGAGAGGGGAGGCCGACGACCTAATTGAGCTAGTCTCAGGCGAGATGGGGATTAGTCCTTCCAGGCTTAAGACTGAGTTGCTTGAGGAGCTTAGGAGGGCCGGCAAGGCTATAAGACAGTCTCTGAAATTATATAATGTTGTAGACGATATATTATTTAAGTTTGAGATGTTCAAGGAGATATTGTTGAGGAATAGGTACTGCCTGGAGGCATATGATAGTGATGCATCTATTAAAAAGCATCTTAAAGAAGCCGAGAATATTGTATTAGAAGCGGAGGAACTTATAAACGGAATACTCGAGGGGCATGGTGTAGACGTGGATGACTTTATATCCAGGAAGATGGATGCCGTGAAATGGCTTCGCAGTAGAATTCAGATTTTAGCTGGCAGGTTACAAGGTCGGGCCGGCGATATTGATGCAAGTAAGCTGAAAGCTATGACGAAATGTATGGATAATATCTCAACTTCAATACAGCTACTGGAGGAAGCCCTGGCGAGCTTAAGAAGGCTAGTGAAGGGTGGCGTGTAGTGCAGCCTAAAAGCTATGTGAGGCTTGCACCGCAAGCGGCGGTTAAAACCTCCATACGTAGCCTTAACGACGCACTGCTCTTATTCTCGGGTTTAACGCCTGTCAGCTATGAACCCTATAGCGACGGCATAGAAGTATACTTCTTAGACCCTATAAGGGAAAAGCTTGTTGGTGCTGACGCCGACGACCCCTTAGTGCTGAGCCTCGAGCAACTCTTCATTCGGTATCCGCCGCTGGAGCCCATAGCATATCCATCTCTGGACGGCTTTAGAGGCGTCTATCTTTGGATACCCCCCTTGTCGCTTGGAAAGCGTGAGTGGAAAGGGGTGGTGGAGGCTTTATGCGTTGAAGGCGTGAAGACTATATCACTCACCGCGTGCGTATCTAACACTGTCAGGCGCATGCTCCGGGATATTGAGGTAGATGTTAAGGACGCTATCTATAGGGGGCTTCCTCCCTTTTCCTCCGGAAGCGTAGACCGTGAAGTCGGGCTGGCAAGACTCAGAAGAGTAGTTATGATGCCTGTGATAGGTGGGTTCAACACGACAGCGTTAAGGGTTCGGTTAATAGGTGAGAGATTCCAAGCAGTGATAGTATATGGTGTGGACACGAGGACTGTGGGTGTCAAGTGTGACGATGCGAAGCTCAGAGAAGTAGAGGTGACAGCGTCCAGCGGCTCGCCGAAGGAACTGATAAATAAGGTGAAAGAGCTACTTAGAGAATGCGCGCCCGAACACTATGACCCACTAGACCTCTCTTACGTGAACTACTGTTTCAATGGAAGGTACATAACTACAAGTCCTCTAGCACAGAACGCTCGATGCCCTCCATGCCTGGAAAAGCGTAGGGTCAAGAATAGGGGTGTGTGCCGTGATCTACCTGGCCTGGGAAGAGTGCACTACATGCGCAGAATATTCCCCAGGGTGTATGTGAGGTTTAACAGGGGTATCGAGCCCCGAAGCAAGCCAATATTTAAAGATAACGTGTCGAGGCCGAGGATACCATTCGATATAGGACTAATCGATAAGTTATCATTCACGGTCAATGTAGACTCCCTAGAAATGTATTTGCCGCCTCGTGGCGGGGTTATCGAGGTAAAGCTCGGAGTTAAGCCGTATGCTAGAGACCCTGAAACCGAGGGCATAGCGGTGTTCATAGCCGAGCCCGTCATAGACATGGCTCTAGACTTAATGCTAGACTATGACGGGAAAATAGATTATAGACGTTACGATGCAAGCCCATTAATGCAAGAATTCGAGAGGCGCTTCAAGTTTAAGCCTAAAAGCCTAAAGGTGGAACCCTACAGGATAGTTGCAACCAAATTCTTCATAGTGAAGAAGTATAATAACATTTATAGATTCTTAGAGAAGCTTCCCGCGGAGTTTAAGAGCTGGAACTGGTATGATGAGCTGGAACGTGTGCCTAGCGCGGAAGAGCTAAAATCAAAGCATTATGTCGAGTTCAAGCTATTCTTTGGCGACGCTGTGTCCCACACCGTGGCTCATATATTTTACATTGCCGCTGCTACGCGGGGAGGAATGCCCTCCCAGTATTTGAAGCCGGTTAGGAGTAGTGTGGAGCTAGGCGAAATGAAGTATTGGATGAGTGCTTTAGTCGAGTCCAGCTACTATGGAAGTCTTAGGCTAGGCCTTCAAGCGTGGGAGTGGCTGTCCTCTAACGACCCTAAGGGCGATCCTGCCCACGGATTTGCTAGGATATTAAGGGATTATGTGAAGCAGGTTGAATCAGCTGAGCGCGAGGTATCACAGGCTATGAGGAGCGAAGCCCTGGAGGCCCTAATAATGCTTTACGACTCGTATGGAGTAGAAAAGCGGCGAGTTCTCAGTGAAATCGTCAAGTCAGTTGAAACTCTATTAAACGCGTTAACGGGCAAAGGATACTACCTGGACTTCAACCTGTTCAGCATGGCCGTGTCGTACTTGTTGACGTCGGGCGACTGGATCTCATTTGCGTCTAGAAGAGCCGCTGCTAGCGAGCACTTAGTAGAAGAGGTTGTCAAGGACGTAGTAGACTTAGTAGTAGTAGCTCTGGGCCCGGCTTACGGCCTTGACGGTAGCCACTATAGCATATATTTGGATAAAGAGTGTTCTGATACCTACATGCAGGGGCTCACCACCAGCAAGATCGCGCTTAAATTCCTAATGGCGGCTTCGGGCCTTTTAGAGCCTGGGGGAGTGCTGTCGTTTAAGGGTTCGAAGCCGATGAAACGCCTTATATCATATGCTTCGAGGGAGGTGAAAATTTCGTCGGCCTATGTGAACATGGAAGCCCTCAAATTCCTTGAAAGAGAGGTTTTAGCCCGTGGGATTAAAACTAGGCTTGTACTCGATGATAGAAACTTTGAAAGCGACGAAGCTGGCAAGCTAAGGAATTATCTAGAGGAGTTGTCGAGGAAGTATAGTGAAAGTTTTTCGTATGAAGTGGTTAGTGGTAGCCATGAAAAGACCTATTTTATAGACGATCTCAAAATCGTGACCTCGTGGAACTTCATGCTCGTGCCTAGAGAGGCTGTAGAGAAGGGAGAGGTAAAAGGGCCGATGAGGCAGAGCTATAGCGCAATATATATACCATTGGCAGATATATAAGGGATTAACCCTAGAAGTGGGTCTGAGAGCCTGCGCTGAAGGCTACTGCCAGGGTGCGACCCTTGTGAGTCTGAGCCCTGACGCGCTTCCATGCGGCCGGAGAGTAAATTACAGCGGCTTAAGGGCTATTATTGTGCCCTTCTCCGAGCACGCTCTGCTGGGCAGGGCTAGCCCTCCTCTAAAACCAGTCGTAGAAGGCTATGAGGAAGGGTTGCGGGGAGCCTATCAGAAGCGCGTGTTTCTGGCCCACATGGTTTCCGCCGACGATATTGTTGGGATACATTATTCTGGCTTTAGGCCGATAAGCCTGGACAGCTTATCCCTGGCGGAGTTCTCACGGTCGTCTAAGCCCTATAGGCCTCACACTCATGGAAGGGTTAGGAAGGTTAACGCGCCTTCGGGTAGGAGCTCGCTAGCTTTTAAGTCTTTCCTAAGGCTCAAGGCATCACTGCTCAAGCCGGTAGTGGTTCGAGAGAGCGTAAGGCCTTGCTTCGGCGACGTGTCAATACCCTATTATGATAAGTCCCTGCGGGTTAGGTTCTCTATCGCTTTGTTGAAAATGGAGGATGAGGTGTGGGGTCGGCTGGGGCGGGATAGAGAGGAGGCTCTAGACGAAGCCAGCATGTTATTCAATAATGATGGCGCTGGCGAGGATTTCGTAGTGGTAAAGTGGAGTGCGGTGGCGCTAGGCCTCCTACCACCTAACCGCGTGCTAGACGCGTACGTTGTTAAAGGAGAGGCCCTTGCGCCTTCAACAGCCGAGCTGGGACGGCCAGGCCTATACTTGTTGCTCGACGCCACAATCTATTTCAGACTGGGCGGTGTAAGGCCTCGCAGACCCCGACCCCGGCTGATAGCAGTTCCACTAGCCTATGAGGAGGAAGCGGTTAACCTAGCGGTCTACTCTGCCTCTCTAATAATATCTGCGGCTTTGAGGAGGTCGGGGGAGCTCAGCGCGGAGAAAAAGGTCGTTACACGGATCGGCTCAACTGTGGCAGAGAGCTTAGGGGGAAAGGGGGTAGAGCTTCCCCCGCCCAGCGAGCTGTACTACTCCCTGAGGCCACGGGGCGACCTTCTCGAACTGTTATCGATAGATTATGATAGCGTCTTGGAGGACCGCTCCCGAGGGTTGTCGATCGGAAGATGGCCGTCGAGGCCGGTAGAGAGGGTGAGAGGTGTTAGGCTTAGAGCCCTTCTAGACTACCTGGCATCCGGGGGCTACATAATCGTCTAGCCGGCGCCAGCCATATAATGCTACGGTCTTTAAACTAATCCTCCGGGCTCAGAGTCATGGGCGTTGTAAGGCTTTTCTCCGAGGTGCTGGGCAAGGAAGTTGAGGTGCCCGAGAGGCCGTCTAGAATCGTGAGTTTAAGCCCTGCTATCACGGAGATCCTTTACATGCTGGGCGTGTGGGACAGGGTTGTGGGTGTCAGCGTTTTCGACCACAAGCCTCCGGAGGCTAGGGAGAAGCCCAAGGTGGGCAGCTACTACAAGGTCAATTATAGGGCCTTGGAGGAGCTGAGCCCGGACCTGGTGCTCGTGACGACGGGGGCACAGAGGAAGGTCCTCTACGAGCTGGCCGAGAGGTACACCACCTACCCGATACCACTGCCGCTGAGCGTAGCTGCAGTGATCGACCAGGTCGTCCAGGTGGGCATAGTGGTCGGCGCCCTGGAGGAGGCGAGGAGGCTAGAGTCCCGGCTCTTGGAGAGGGCTGAGAGGTTGAAAGGGGCTTTAGAAGGGGTTAGGGTCTACTACGAGGTGTTCCTGGGGGGCCCTGTCACTGCTGGAGGGCACACATACATAACCGACGCGTTCAGGCTAATGGGGGCTGAGACGCCGTTCCAGGGGTACAGGACGACGTGGATAACCGATCCACCCGCAGACGTGATAAGGGATTTCGACCCGGACTACATAGTCTACGAGCCAAGCCCCTACGTGGAGACTAGCCTAGATAGGGTAGTGAGGGGCTTCGAGGAGAGAGGCTTAGGCGGCCTCAGGGCGGTGAAAGAGAGGAGGATCATAATTCTGCCTCCTGACAGCCTAGCCCACTATGGCCCGAGCCTATTCGATGCACTCGAAGACCTGGCTTCCAGGGTGAGGAGTGGTGGGCCCGGAGGGGGTGGAGGTTAGGAGGCTCTCGAGGCCCGAGGAGCTGGAGGAGGTTGTTGAGGTTCACGCGAGCGCGTGGGGGAGCAGGGACTACAGGGAGGTGGTGCCGGCACACGTGCTCAGGGCTCTGGTGGACAATGGGGGGCTCGTGCTGGGCGCGTTCGTCGAGGGCAAGATGGTCGGCGCCAGCTACGGCTGGGTGGTCTGCGAGAGGGGAGAGCGGTACTTCTACAGCCACGCTACCGGGGTAGCTGAGGGCTATAAGTACAGGGGTGTGGGCTATGCGCTCAAGCTCAGGCAGAGGGAGGAGGTCCTAGCCATGGGGATAAAGCTGATAAAGTGGACCTTCGACCCCCTTCAGTCGCTTAACACGAAGTTCAACCTCCGCAAGCTGGGCGCCATATACAGGGAGTACCACGTAAACTACTACGGCGAGATGAGGGACGAGATTAATAGAGGGTTGGGCAGCGATAGGGTGAAGGCTGAGTGGTGGATTGCCTCGAGGCTCGTAGAGGCTAAAATCGGGGGGGAGCTGGCCGCTCCAAGCGCCGGGGAGCTGGTAGAGTCATACGGCGCCGAAGTGGTAGTGGAGCAGGGTGGCGGCGGGCTGCCTAGGCAGGTCATGGACCCCGACGAGGTGTCATCAGAGATTGCATTGGTGGCGCTGCCCAGCAGTATATCGGAGGTTAGGGACAGGCTAGGGATTGAGGCCGCTTTGAGGTGGAGAGAGGCCACTAGGAGGGCAATAAGGGGGCTGCTTAGGAGGGGCTACATAGCCGTGGACTATTCGGAGGGCAAGAGCTCGGGATACGTGGTCCTTGTCAGGAGGGGTCTGAGCGAGGTCCTAGAAGGCAGGCTGCCGTGGGCTTAAACGCTTTAACGATGATACGTGCGAACCAAATGTATACGGTGAGACTACATGGCGAGTTACACCATAGAGGCTAGACCCGCTTATAGCGTGCTGAAGGTGTTCCTAGAGCCTGGCGAGAGCGTCGTTGTGGAATCGGGCTCCTACCTGCTCAGCAGGGGCAACGTGGAGGTTAAGACGACGACCGGGGGCATAATTAGGGGGCTCCTGAGGGCCATAGCGGGCGGGGAGAGCGTCTTCCTGAACGTGATTACGGCCAGGGATAAAGCGGAGGTCTGGATAGCACCGCCCAGCACGGGAGACATAGCTGCTATCCCGCTAGACGGCGAGATAGTCATACAGGACTCCAGCTATCTGGCGCACATAGGGGATATTGAGGTTAGCGTCGCCTGGAGAGGCTTGAAGGGGCTCATAGCCGAGGGTGAGCTAGTCTGGCTAAAGGCGTCGGGCAGGGGGACTGTCTTTGTGAGCAGCTTCGGGGCCATAGAGGAGGTCGAGGTACCGCCGGGCGAGAAGATAACTGTAGATAACGGCCACTTCGTAGCCGTGGAGGGTGGCCACTGGGAGATAAGAAAGTTCGGAGGCTGGAAGACATTCTTCCTTGGAGGCGAGGGCCTTGTAATGGACATCTACGGCCCGGCGAAGGTCTGGGTACAAACCAGAAATCTATCCGCGTTTGCAGGGCTCCTCAGCAGGTTCATTGGGACCTCGGAGTGAGGTAATGCCTGGGAGCGCCGCGGTGAGCGCATTGGGGTTAATAGCCAAGGTGCTGGAGGCCAGGGCATCAGTTGGGGAGGGGAAGGCACGCTTAGCCGGCCTAGAGCTTGACCCCGAGAGAATCAACGTTGAGTTCATACTCTCGGCTATGGCTGCCTGCGCCGCCAAGAAAGTCAAGGAGGCCACAGGCGCGTCTGTCGTCGAGGTAGCAGTGAAAGTCTACGCAGACGTGGAAAAGCTGCTTGAGGGAGAGGAGGAGATAGACCATTTCAGAATGGAGGTAGCGCTGAGAGGCGTAGAGGCTAAGGCTTCCAGCGCGGTTGCCAGAAAGGCTGTCTTCGAATGCCCTATAGTCAAGATAGTTAAAGACAAGATTAGAGAGGTCGTGGTGACACTTAAAGAGGACGGGAGCAGAGAAGAGCTGTGATGGCTTAAATTGAAGCAAAAACAAGATGATGCGAAATAAATGATTAGAATGTGATATATCATCTAAATTCGGAGGTTACCCTAGGACTCCCTTCTCCCTGTAGAACTTCTCTGCTCCAGGGTGCAACGGTATGGGCACTATTGGAGCCTTGTCCAGGCTGATATCCTGGGCCCTCGCGTGGACAGCTCTTATCTCGTCTAGGTTGTCGAACATGACCGTGAGGAACTCGTATATTACGTCTTCAGGTACATCCTTGTCGGCGACTAGCAGGGCTACGACGGTCACAGTCTTTACGTCCCTGTCGAGGAAGTCGTAGCTACCCGCGGGTATTGTGTATCTTAGGTAGAGGTTGCCTAGTCCTGCTTCAACTAGCTTCTGATAAGCGTCGTCGGGGATCTCGACTAGGTTTATCTCAACCTGGACTGCTATCTCCTCGATCTTGGGCGTCGGGACTCCGGCTACGACGAAGAGAGCGTCAACAGTGCCCTGCCTCATAGCGGTGGATGCCTCCTTGAAGCCGATCTCCCTTCTGTCGATCTTATCCCAGAGGCCCAGAGCGTTGAGTATAGTGTACGCTGTAGCGTATAGCCCGCTACCTCTGTTGCCTACGGCGATCACCTTGCCCTCGAAGTCCCATATAGTCTCTATCCCGGCCTCCTTCCTAGCTACTATCTGTATAGGCTCGGGGTACAGGGCGGCCAGCGCCCTTAGGTCCTCGACAGGGTTGCCCTCGAAGTCGGCGAGGAGCTTGCCGTTATATGCGAAGTAGGCTACGTCGCTCTGCATCAGGGCTACCTGGAAGTCTCCGGCCTGTATGCCCTTGGCGTTGGCCACGCTAGCGCCCGTAGCCTGAGCCTCAACCTCTATCCTGTCACTGTACTTGCTAACCACCTCCGCTATCTTGAAGCCTAGAGGGTTGTAGATGCCTCCAGGGCTGCCAGTACCCATTACTAGCCTCACAGTCTCAGCGGGCGTTTCTGCAGGGGCGGGAGCCGCGGGCGCCTCCTCGGCCTGCTCCTCCTGGCCTCTCAGGAGGACGAACGCGGCGGCGATTATGATTATTAATACTATAATCGCGGCGCCTATGACTGTAGGGCTTCTATAATTTAGCCCCACGACCCAATTCACCTATTTATCCCGGGCGCGCTTGGAAAGCTTAAAACCTGTTCTGTAATTCTGCGCGATATCCCTCATCCCCGTTCAACGCCCCAGCCAAGCCTCGGTAATACGAAGTGAACGGCGGCGAGAGCGGCCAGGGTCAGGGCTAGGGGTAGGGGGTGTAGTGTTATCGAGGCTATTGAAAGGGCGACTAGGAGCATCCTCAGCCTGATATCGGTTATCCTGCCGGAGGCCCAGCCCACGAATCCTGCAGCCGCCGCGTGTATTATGACGATGACGGCCGCCACTGTGTAGAGTAGCCTGGCCGCCGCCTCGAGGTTCCACTCGTTCACGGTCACTATGAGTAGGGACGGGCTGAAGACGAATATGAAGGGCAGTATGTACTTTGCGAAGCCGAACTTGGTAGCGTTTATGGCGGTCTTCCAGAAGTCGGCCCCGGCGAGCACCGCGCCCACGAAGGCGGCGAGCGCTACTGGAGGCGTTATATCAGCTATGATACCGTAGTAGAACACGAACATGTGCGAGGCGATTCTAGCCGTGAAGTCGTCGTAGCCTAGCTGGTCTACAAGGAAGCCTACGAGGGTGGGCGCTAGCAGGGTGGCAGTTATTATGTAGTTGGCGGTGGTAGGGACGCCCATGCCGAGGATTATCGAGAAGAGCCCAGTGAAGACTAGGAGTAGCACTAGTATGCCGAAGCTTAGGGTGAGGAGGACGTCGCTGAGTAGAACTCCTAGCTTCGTGAACTCTATTATAGACTGTATGACGCTTGCAGTAGCGGCCGCTAGGAATACCGGGATCGAGTTCTTGAGCGTAACGACAACCGCTTCGAGCACCGCATCCGATAGATGCCTGAAGTCTCTGACTAGCCTCCCTAGCACGAATATGGCTATGATGCCTAGGCCTCCTGCAAGGAAGAGCGAGTTGCCTAAGGCGGTTAGCGTGGACACTGTGGACTCGGGGCTTAGAGTGTAGACTAGGAACGGCACTACAACCGTTAGGGTTAGGGCTAGCGCTAATGCGGCTCTAAGGGCCGGCCTAGCACCCCTACTGTCTATTACCGCTCCTATGACGGCGGCTATCAGCCCCGCCATAACGGCCTGTTGAGGCTCAAGGGCGAGGAGGGCGACGAGTATCAGGGGTATAGGCAGTATGAGATAGATTCTAGGCAGGAGCTGTCTCAGGCTGGGGAGCTCCTCGGGGCTCAAGCCCCTAAGCCCTCGGGCCCTCGCCTCTCTATCCACGAACACGTAGATGCTGTAGAAGTATAGTATGGCTGGTAGCAGGGCGGCTATAACTATTGTGCTGTAGGGCACGCCTATGAACTCAGCCATTATGAAGGCGGCGGCCCCCATTATGGGCGGCATGAGCTGGCCGCCCGTGCTAGCTACCGGCTCTATAGCTCCCGCGACCTCCGGGGGGAACCCTGCCCTCTTCATGGCTGGTATCGTGAACGTGCCCGTGGTCAGCGTGTTAGCTACACTACTACCGGAAATCGTGCCCATGAACGCGCTAGCGACGACGGCAACCTTCGCGGGGCCGCCAGGCCTCCTCCCGAAGATAGCCATCATGAGGTCGGTGATATACCTGCCCGCTCCCAGCCTGTCGAGGAAGCTGCTGAAGAAGAGGAATATGAAGACGTAGGTGACCATTACCGTGACCGGGATACCCATGAGGCCCTGGTTCTGGCTTATCATGCTGTTAACGAAACGTCTGAAGACCTGGAGACCTTCTACACCGAAAGGAGGGTTAAGGTATGTGAAGATGAGGCCGTAGGCCACGAAGACAAGCATTATGGCCGGCAGTATCCTTCCAAGAGCCCGCCTGGTAGCCTCCGCAACGAACAGTGTGAAGAGTATCACCGCGGCAAGGTCGACCAGCGAGATCTCAGCCAGGTACGGCTCGGCCCCCTGAATGAGATAGATTATCACTGGGTAGGATGCCAGGGCTAAGCCTATCAAAGCTAGGATGTAATCGTAGAGAGGAACCCTATCATAAGGGCCTTTCTCCCTGCTCAGAGGGTAGAGTATGAAGGCTGCCGCCACTATCAGGCCGACTATCACGGCTGTCGAGGGGTAAAGCTGCGAGAGAAAGTAGGGGAAGTCATAAAACTTGGGCAGCTCTATCCCGGCGAGCCTGAAGACCTCGTAGATAGTCCTGCCGAACTGTAGGACGTAGAATATTTCTATGAAGGCTACGAGGAGGGCTATTGCTACGAAGAGCCTGGCGGGTAGCCCCGTGAGCTTTCTCTGCCCTATAAGCTTTATAATGATGTTGACGTTCTTCTCGGTCAAAGCAATGGGCACCTCTCCTAGGCCCGCGCGCCGGGGGTTTAAAGGGGATACTTAGGTTTAAGAGCTAGACCCTTAAGGGCATACTAGTGGTGCTTAGGCATTGACTGGGAACCTGTTTGAAAGGGCGTCTAGGGTGCTTCCTGGAGGCGCCCAGGGATGGCTTAGAAGGGAGTTTCATGGGCCGGAGCCTCTAGTCGTGGTTCGCGCGTCGGGCTCACGCATATGGACCGCGGAGGGGCGGGAGCTGCTAGATTATCACATGGCGTTCGGTGCTGTGGTCCTAGGCCACTCTGACCCGGACGTGGCTAGGGCTGTTTCCGAGCAGTCGGAGAGGCTAATGTTGCACGGCGCGGGGGTTGCAGACGTGGAGGTCGAGTACGCGGAGCTCCTGGTGAAGCTCATACCCGGCTCTAAGGGCGTGGTCTTCACAGTGAGCGGTAGCGAGGCGGTGATGCTGGCGCTAAGAGCTGCGAGGGCCGCGACGGGGCGTAGCCTAGTAGTCAAATTTGAGGGAAACTACCACGGGTGGCACGACTACAGCCTCTACAACGTGAAGACCCCTCTGTCCATGGGGGGTAAGGTCGCCGAGACGAGGGGTATACCGCGGGAGACTGCGTCGACGGTTGAGGTGCTGCCATATAACGATGTCGACGCTCTCAGGAGTTTCATGGCTGAGAGGGGCGGAGAGGTAGCTGCTATAATAATGGAGCCGGTAGCCCACAGCATGGGTGTTGTGCCCGCGGAGGAGCGCTTCGTTAAGGAGGCTGAAAGGCTGGCCAGGACCTACGGGGCCGCCCTCATATTCGACGAGATAATAACGGGGGTTAGAGTGAGCCTCAGGGGCATGCAGGACTACTATGGAGTCCGCGCCGACATGACCGTCATGGGTAAGGGCATAGCTAACGGCCTGCCGGTGGCAGCGCTTCTGTTGACGCCCGAGTATTTCAGCCTCTTCGAGGAGGGCCTAGTAGTCGCGAGCGGGACGTACGCTTCCCACCCGCTGTCGATGGCGGGGGGCCTCGCTGCTCTAAGAAAGGCCGTAAAGATGCAGCTGGACAAGGTCCTGTGGAGGAAGGCCGAGGAAGCCGCCAAAGCCGTGAGAGACGCTCTAGAGGAGGCCAAGGTCACGGCGGCTGTCTCTCAGTTCGGGGGATCCTTCAGCGTCCATATAGGCCTCGAAAAGCCTCCAAGGAACCTATCAGAGGCCCTTAAGGCGGACTTAGAGGGATATAGGAGAATGGCCAGGGAGCTAAGGTCGAGAGGAGTCCTTGTATCCCCTAACCCGCTCAAGAGGTTCCACGTCTCAGCGGCACATACAAGCGAGGACGTTGAGAAGCTTCATGAAGCTGCTAGGGCTGCCCTGGCGGCCCTGAAATAGCCCTAATACTCGCCCTCTTGCACTCCCACGCGTCGAACCATACGCCACCTCCTCCCACGAGGGCTCTCATGGCCTCGGGCCATCTCAGCTCTAGCTTTTCGCCAAGAACCCTTTCAGCATCATAATATATAAAATCGTAGGCCTCGTAGAGCTCCTGGCCGCCGACCTCCTCAGGTGAAGCCGGCACGCCCGCACCATAGTCCCTGAAATACACGCCCTTCAGGACTAGGAAGCCGTCCTCAAAGGATAGCACGTCGACTTCCCTCGACTTATTGACGCTATGAGTGAAATCGTAGTATACCTTCGAGAGGGGCAACAGGGTCGCCTTTGAACCGCTTTCACGGCCTTCACAGTAGAGTACTAGGTAGCCGGTCTCCCGGTTTCCAGAGAGCAGCGTGATAAGCGATAAGATGGCTAGCACTGCGACGATGAAAGAAAGTGCGATGCTAGGAGTCGACGGGAAGCTCTCGGCACTCAAGACCCTCCCCACAGCCCATATAGGGGCTCGGCCCCGCTAGGCTCCTCACAGAGCCCCAACGCAGGTTTACGCTTGCAAGAGTTAATATGTGAAGGGCTCGGCCCCGCTAGCGCCTGGATCTTGTGTAGTAGCCGTAAACCTTGACTATCTTGGGTATAACTCTATCCCACGTGTAGTTCTCTTCGACGACCCTTCTAGCGTTCTCGCCCATCCTCCTCCTAAGGGGCTCATCCTGGAGGAGAAGGATTAACGCGTCGGCTAGCTCCTTGACCGAGCCTGGTTTGACTAGGAGCCCGGTTTCCCCGTGCTTGACAACGTCTTTCAGCCCCCCGTGCCTAGTAGCGACTACAGGCTTCCCCACAGCCATGGCTTCCAGGGCTACTATGCCAAAGCTCTCGTTAGCTATGCTGGGCACGGCTGCAACCCAAGCCTTATTATATACTAGAGGCTTCTCGCCCTCCGGCACTACTCCCAGCATCTCAACGTGCCTCTCAAGGCCGTACCTTCTTACCATCAACTTTATGATAGGCTCCATGTCGCCCTTACCGGCTATGAGGAGTTTAGCGTCCCTAACCTCTCGCACTACTCTTCTAAAGGCTTTTACTAGTAGGTGCGCCCCCTTCCTCCAGACGAGCCTCCCGAAGAACACTACTGTGGGCTCCGGAGCCTCAGCCCCCTTTATAGGTTTAAACCTCTCAATATCTATGGCGTTAGGAATTATGTATCTGTCGACCTGGTCGCCCACTATGCTTTCGACCATCTTATCCGCGGCCCTGCTGACGCTGATGACTGCCTGAGCGTACGGTAGTAGGAATCGTGTGGGGAGCACTAGGGATACTATCCTCCATAACCTAGTCTTATCGTATGCGAAGAAGATTGTGTGGTTAGTGGCTACTCTCGGCAACCCAAGCTCGGCTGATACTTTCAGCGAGGTTAGGCTTGTAAGGGTGAATATGTGGTGTGCGTGGACTATGTCGGGCTCTAGCTTCCAGATCTCCCTCTTCAGGTCCATCGGGTCGGGCGGCACGAATATGGCCTCCACGTTGAAGAGGGACTTAACCGGGTAGTAGCCCTCCGCTTCTAGGTCCCTTATCTCGCCCTCGCCGAGCCTCCTAGCAACAACTAGCACCTCGTAGCCGGCGTCGATAAGCCTCTTAGAGAGCTCTCTCACGTGGCTTTGAACCCCACCCACGGAGCTGGGGTGAAAGTCCATCACCATCACTATCCTAGAGCCCTTAGGCGGGGGTTCGGCCTCGAGCGACTCGACATCCTTAAGCCCACCCACGACTAGCCACCCGGCCTTGAAGTCGCGGCTAGGCTATGTCTTAAAAAGGGCGTTGGGTTCGCTCGAGGAAGCATGTTATGGCTGCTAAGCTGTAGGCTGCGGCGTAGGCTTCAGGAGCCCCCTAGCGTCGAGAAGCCTCATGAACTCTCTCATCCACAGAGGTATGTCGGGCGGGTACCTGGCGCTGACAAGGTTTCCATCGACTACTACCGGCTCATCGATCCAGATGCCGCCAGCGGCGATCACGTCATCCTTTATACCCCACCAGCTTGTAAGCCTTCTACCTTTGACAACGCCCGCGCTTATCAATACCTGAGGGCCGTGGCATATAACGGCTACAGGCTTATCCTCCTGGAAGAAGTGCCTCACGGCCTTAAGGGCCCCTTCCTCCAGCCTGACCCTCTCGGGCGCCCTCCCGCCGGGTATCACGAGCACGTCGAACTCTGAGGGCTCTACATCCCTTATAGCTATGTCAGCTTTAACCCTGTAACCATTCTTCCCCTCAACCTCGCCCTTCTCGGGGGCAGCCACGACTACCTCGAAGCCGGCCTCGATCAGCCTGTAGTAGGGGTAGAGTAGCTCTATGTCCTCGAAGGCTCTTGCGGTGAGGATTAACGCCTTAGGCATTGCACGCTCACCTGTTTGTTCTCAAAGACCCCTAATGTCCCCCAAGCCTTAATAGCATGTGGGCGTCCAAGCTAGATAATGGCGTGGCCTCATGGTGGGGGTCAAGGTCTTAGCCTTGATATCCAGCGGTGATAAGGAGAAGGTTGTCGTAGGCCTACGCTGGGCCTTCAACGCTAAAACCAGGGGCTGGGTCGACGATGTAAAAGTGTTCCTGTTTGGCCCCTCCGAGGACCTAGTGGCCAAGCGCGACGAGGAGGTTACAACAATAGTTAAGATGCTGGCGGACGCGGGCGTCGAAGTCGTAGCCTGCAGGGGCTACGCTGAGAGGAGGGGAATCTCCAGGGAGCTAGAAAACGCGCTGGAAGCCGAGGCTGCCGGAAGGCTAGACTTTGTGGGGCCCCTGATAGCCAAGCTCATAGCCGAGGGCTACCACGTAGTAAGCTTCTAGCCTCGGCTCCTGGCTACCGCGTAGCCGGCTAGAAGACCCACGACTAGGGCTACAGCGGCGGCGAGCCCAGCGGTTAGAGGCTGGCCCACCTCTACGGTCTCCGTGACTGTTTCAACTCTAGTCTCGGTCACAGTCTCCGTTTGCGTGATCACGTCGGTCGTAGTGGTCACTATAGTGGTAGTGGTTGTGACCGTAGTCTCTACGGTCTCCGTAATAGTGACTGTCAACTCTTCTGGAAGCCCGATCACTATGACGCCTTCCATCCCCCTTCGCCGATGATCCCCCACGGGGCACCAGATCTCTAGCACGCCGGCTTCGCCCGCGGTGAAGGTTATCGAGGCTTCCTCTCCGGGCCCTATGAGAGGAGTAGAGCCGACGCCCTCTATAGAGAGGGCGTGGGTAACCCTGCCAACGTTAACGAAGATGATCCTCACCTTGACGCCAGGCTCAGGGATCCAGATAGCGTTGGGCTCAAGCTTGAACTCGCTGCCCTCAATGACTATCTCGACGTCCGCCTCATCTTCCTCGGGCGGGGCAGGTTCCTCCGGAGGCTGATGATATATAGCTGCCGCGGGGACTGCCACAGCAGTAGTTAACATTAAACAAGCGAGCACGACGACAGCCGCTGAAGATAGTCTAGCCAATTCTCCCCCCAGGCCTCTCTAAGGCTGCCCCGGATTAACGCTCTAGGCGTGCTTGTAACAGTACAAAATCACGAAACATACTCGTTCAAAACTGAAATATAATGCATATTAGGGATACAAGTGGAACTAGAGTGGAGCCCCTCGACCTACTCTCCCCAGTCTTCTTGGACACCCTCTAGCGGGCGTAGCTCTAGCACTCCATTCCTTCTGACTACTTCAAGCATCGATCCACACTCGTGCTCTAGGACCTCCCCGTCGACAGCGTCATCGGGCACTTCCACGGGAAGCCCGCATACAGGGCACTCCAGCCCGCCTCTGCTCCCAGCCATCTCAATCACCGTTAGGACTAATTAAGCATGGTTAACGGGGTATTAACCTATTCAGTCCAGGCGGGTTAAGAAGTCTTGCAGTTTATGAGGGGAAGTTAATTAGGAGTTAACGTGATATAAGTTTGAGGTTAGGGGAAATAACCTATGGCTTCGATGATGCTAGACGACAAGGACTACGTGATATTGAGGATGCTTAGACGTAACGCTAGGACGCCGTATTCGGTCATAGCCAGGGAGCTTGGTATAAGCGAGGTAGCAGTCAGAAAGAGGATCCTCAAGCTGTTAGAGAGGGGGGTGATCAAGAGGTTCACCATAGAATATGAGGACCCCGGCGAGATCAGGGCGGTTGTACTCGTGAAGACGCTGCCAGGGGTAAAGGTGCCCGAAGTGTCGCAGAAACTAGTCTCCATAGACGGGGTTGAGTGGGTGTACGAGGTCACAGGTGAGTACGACATCCTCGTAGCCCTCGCCGCTAGAAGCGTCTCAGACATCAATAAATACATAGACTCGATTAGGGCTATTGAAGGCGTAGCAAGCACTAACACTATGATAGTGCTGAGGTACTGGACGCCCGCTTAGGAGGTTCTACGCTGTTTGAGTGGCGGGGTGGCGGGCCCGCCGGGATTTGAACCCGGGACTTCCGCGGAGGCCAGGACCGCCTCCTCTACGGGTTAAGAGCCCGCCGCTCTACCAGGCTGAGCTACGGGCCCGCTCCCCCGCAGGCTAGGATAATGAGCGGGCGGTGGCTTTAGAGCTTACTCCCCAGCCGCATTGGCTACAAAGCGTTGACACATGACCCTCTTTAGGGTATTGCAAGGCTCCCCTGAGAGGCGGTGCCCGGAGTGGGAGCTGACCCGGGCAGGGCTCTAAGCCTGCTAGAGAGCGCTTCCAAGCTCGACCCCGACCCGTCCACGGGTAGGGTGTTCGCTCACGCATACGAGCCCGGCGATCCTCGCGTAAAGGAGGTGGCACTGGAGGCCTACAAGAGATTCATGTTCTCCAACGCTCTCAACCCCCTCGTATACAGGAGCGCCCTGCTCTTCGAGAAGCTCGTGGTAGACTTCGCCCTAAAGCTTATGAAAGCGCCGGAGAACGCCACTGGCAGCTTTACTCTGGGCGGCACGGAGAGCATAATCCTCGCGGCCCTGGCTGCTAGGGAGAGATTCGCTAAGATACAGGGGAGGAGCGTTGTCCCAGAGATTGTAGCCCCCGTAACAGCCCACCCAGCTATAAGGAAGGCTGCGTGGCTTCTATCCATGAAAGTGGTGCCGGTACCCGTAGACCCCCACACGAAGAAGGCGGACGTAGAGGCTGTCAAGGAGGCTGTTGGTCCTAGGACCTCGCTCGTGTTTCTCTCCGCGCCAAACTACCCCTTCGGCACAGTCGACCCTATCAGGGAGGTGGCCGAGTACGCGGGCGACGCGGGCGTTCCAGTTCACGTGGATGCATGCATAGGTGGCTTCATACTGCCCTTCCTAGAGGAGCTGGGCTGGAAAGTGGAGCCGTTCGACTTCCGAGTGGAGGGGGTGACTAGCATATCCCTGGACGTCCACAAGTATGGCTACTCTCCTAAAGGGGCCTCGGTGGTATTATTCAGGGAGAGGGGGCTCAAGCTCGGCTCTGTGTACGCAGACGTCCAGTGGCCTGGCTACCCCCTGATAAATACTGCCCTCCTCTCCTCCAGGCCTGTAGCTGCTATAGCGTCGGCTGCCGCCGTGATAGAGCTACTCGGCCTTGAGGGTTATAGGAGGCTTGCCGAGAGGGTGGCGAGAGCCCTGTCCAAGATATTAGATGGGCTCGGGAGGCTTGGCTTCAAGGCAGCAGCCCCCGTCGAGAGCCCTATAGTAGCGCTTCACCTCGCCAGCGACGCGGAGACCTACGCTTACCACGCGGCTATGCACAGGAGAGGCTGGGTTTTGGGCTT
>JALUAM010000019.1 GCA_027051095.1 Acidilobaceae archaeon
ATCTTAGGCTTACCCATTATCAGCCAGTACTCCACTGTGACCCCGGGCTTGAGCTTGGCCGCCAGCTGCTCGTCCTCGGGCTTCTCCACCTCGAAGGTGTCGTAGGTCTCAAGGTCCATGAGCTGCACTGTGTCGCCGGTATCAGCCAGCACCTGGGCGAGCCTCTTCTCTATCACGGGCACCTGCACCCTGGTGTCGACGGGGGCGACTAGCGTCTTCTTCTGCCCGGTGAATACGCCTATGGCGACCACGTGGGCCTTGGCGCTGCCGTGCTTCCCGGTCTTAGCCTTGCTTATCTCCACGATCCTGCAGGGCTCCCCGTCGATGACTATGTAGCT
The DNA here is from genome assembly GCA_027051095.1 of Acidilobaceae archaeon. Taxonomy (GTDB): domain Archaea; phylum Thermoproteota; class Thermoprotei_A; order Sulfolobales; family Acidilobaceae; genus Aeropyrum. Next base: position 339 of record JALUAM010000019.1, read on the forward strand.
GCCCTTCTTCAGCTCCCCGAGGGTCGCATAGTTCACGCTCACGCCTCACGCACCCAGGCGAAGGTAATCACGGCTCCGCGGCTTAAAAACTGGAGGGGGCCGCTCGCGGGAGGGGGTGGATGGGGCTTGGCTAGCGTTACTGTGAGGCTCGTCCCCGAGGGCGAGGAGAGGAGCGTGGAGGTTGGCGAGAAGGGTGTCAGGGTTAGGGATCTCGTGAAGATGCTGGGCCTCAACCCGGAGTCGGTGGTGGTCCTGAGGGACGGGGCCCCCCTAGTTGATACTGATATTGTTAAGCCCGGGGAGAGGGTTGATGTTGTGAGGGTGCTCTCGGGGGGCAGGGTTGGCTAGGTGCAGCGTCTGCGGCGCCCCTGCGGTGGCCTACATCCGCTACCAGCGCCGCTACCTGTGCAGGGAGCACTACCTGGAGTTCGTGGAGGAGAAGGTAAGGAGGGCTATGGAGAAGTACAGGATGGTGGGTAAGGGGTACAGGGTGCTCGTGGCCCTGAGCGGCGGCAAGGACAGCGCGGCCCTCCTCGGGGCCCTTGCGAGCCTCAGGGAGAAGCTTGGCTACGAGCTCGTGGCGATCCACATAGACCTGGGGATATACGAGTACAGTGTGAGGAGCAGGGAGGCGGCTGAGAGGCTCGCTGAGAAGCTCGGCGTGCCCCTCATAGTGGTGCCCCTGAAGGAGGTGCTCGGCGCCACGATACCGGAGCTGGCCAAGCTCAGCGGCAGGCCCCCCTGCAGCGTGTGCGGCATGGTGAAGCGCTACGTAACAAACGCTGCCGCAGTAGAGCTTGAGGCTGACGCCCTCGCGCTGGGCCACAACGCTGACGACCTAGCAGTCTACAACCTGAAGAGCTTCCTGAACCAGGACCTGGAGGCGATAAGCAAGCTAGGCCCGAAGACCGAGAGCGTGCCGGGCGTCGCGGTGGGGAGGATCAGGCCCCTCTACACGGTGTACGAGAAGGAGAGCTTCCTCTACGCCTACCTGAAGGGGCTCCCCTTCGTACACGAGGACTGCCCGTTCGTGGAGAACCAGCAGATGGAGAGGCAGCTTAAGGAGGTGGTGAACAGGCTCGAGGAGGAGAGGCCTGGCACCAAAGTGCAGCTGGTGACGAAGCTCGCGCTCAGGATAAGGGACTACCCGAGGCCCCGCGGCGAGATAAGGCGCTGCAAGGCCTGCGGCCTCATAGCCAGCGGCGACCTCTGCGCCCTCGACAGGCTAACCCTCAGGATCTTCGGGGAGCCCAGGGGCCCGAGGATAAGGGAGTGGATAAGGGAGAGGGCCCGGGAGCTGGGCCTCATACCCAGGAGGGCGGCCCCCGCACCCGCCTCTTAAGCTGGGCCCCCGGATACCAGCACACTCTATTAGGCCCCGGCCCGGCCTAGTAGCTACCGCAGGGCGCTGGATGCCGCCTAAGGTAGTGTTCGTGACCGGCGGCGTCCTTAGCAGCGTGGGTAAGGGGATAACGACGGCGAGCCTCGCCCTCCTCCTGGCGGCGAGGGGCTACAACGTTGAGGCCGTAAAGATAGATCCCTACATAAACGTTGACGCGGGCACCATGAACCCCTACGCCCACGGCGAGGTCTTCGTCACAGAGGACGGCGGGGAGACCGACCTAGACATAGGGCACTACGAGCGGTTCCTCCACCGGAACCTGACGAGGAGGCACAACATAACGACGGGCCAGATCTACCTGAGCGTGATTGAGAGGGAGAGGAGGGGCGAGTACCTGGGGCAGACGGTGCAGGTGATACCCCACATCACGGATGAGATCAAGAGGCGAATACTGGACCTGGCCCGGGAGCGGGGCCTGGACATAGTGATTGTTGAGATCGGGGGCACCGTGGGCGACATAGAGGGCCTACCCTTCCTGGAGGCCGCCAGGCAGATGCGCCTCGAGCTGGGCCCCAGCGACACCTTCTTCATCCACGTCGCCCTGGCCCCCACCCTCTCCACGACGGGGGAGCAGAAGACTAAGCCGGTGCAGCACAGCGTTCAGGAGCTGCGCCGCATAGGGATACAGCCCGACGCGATAGTCGTGAGGAGCCAGAGGCCCCTGGAGCCGGAGGCCCGGAGGAAGATAGCGCTCTACGCCACCCTCCCGATCTCCGCGGTCTTCAACAGCTACGACGTTGACAGCATATACAAGGTGCCGTTCCTCCTGGAGAAGCAGGGGCTCCCCAGGCTAGTGGAGGAGAGGCTAGGACTCGAGCCCAGGAAGCCGGACCTGAGCGGGTGGCAGGGCTTCGTTGAGAGGCTAGAGAGGGCGTCAAGGGAGGCCACAATAGCGATGGTGGGGAAGTACACTAAGCTGAGGGACAGCTACATCAGCATAGTGGAGGCACTCAAGCACGCCGGCGCGGCGCTGGGTGTGAAGCCGAGGCTCCGCTGGGTGGAGGCCACCGACCTGGAGCAGGGCTCCCTAACGGTGGAGGAGGCCCTGGAGGGCGTAGACGCCGCTATAATCCTGCCGGGCTTCGGGAGGAGGGGCGTCGAGGGGAAGATTGAGGCGATACGCTACCTGAGGGAGAACAGGGTGCCCATGCTCGGCATCTGCTTCGGCCTCCAGCTTGCAGTCGTGGAGTACGCCAGGAACGTGCTCGGCCTCAAGGGGGCCCACACTAGCGAGGTAGACCCGAAGACGCCCCACCCAGTGGTTGACCTGCTGCCCGAGCAGAGGCAGGTAGAGGAGCTAGGCGGCACCATGAGGCTCGGCGCCCACCCGGTGAGGATCGTTGAGGGAACCACGCTCCACAGCCTCTACGGCGGCCGCAGGCTTGCCTACGAGAGGCACAGGCACCGCTACGAGGTGAACCCCAAGTACGTGGACGCCCTGAGGGAGGCAGGCCTAGTGGTTAGCGCTTGGAGCGAGAGGGGCCTAGTGGAGGCGATTGAGCTGCCGAGGAGCGAGCACCCCTTCTACCTCGCGACCCAGTTCCACCCCGAGTTCAAGAGCAGGCCCCTAGCGCCGGCGCCGGTATTCAAGGGCATAATCGCGGCGGCCGCCGGGGTGCTCGCAGAGGCCCTCACAGCCTGAGGAGGGAGAAGGGCTTTTCACTCCGCCTCCTCGCCCTCCTCGGGGGGCTCCAACACGAAGACTATAGCCTTGACCCTGAGCTCCACCAGCTTCCTTATCCCCCTATTCCCCGGCTGGTACTTCGGCGCGACTATGCCCGCCTCCTCAAGCTTCCTTATCTGGCTGCTAATGTTCGCCTTGCTCTGCCCTATCTCCTCTGCTATCCTGTCAAGCCCCTCGGGCCTCTTGGCGAGGAGCGCCACTATCCTTGCCCTGGTCTCGTTGCTCAGCGCCTGCGCGACCTTCGCTATGTTCCTGTAGCCCACCACATACATGACTCCGTCCTTCTCTATGATGCCCTCCTTCTTGGGTATCTTGCCTAGGTTGATCTCCTGTCCTCCCACCACAGGCCCCCGTTAAAATTAGCTAACCACATTATACCTGATAAGCATTATCACACCACTTAGCAGTACGCTTACACCGTAAAGGGCTATCCAGCCGGTTCCAGCCACGGGCTTTAAGCCCCGCGGCCCCTTACTATGGTGTGTCTACGGGTGCCCGGGAGGGGTGCCGAAGAACCTCTGGCAGCTCTACACTAGCCTGGGGGAGGACGAGTTCAGGGTCCTGCGCGCAATTGAGCGCTTCCAGGGCCGCCACGAGTACGTGCCAGTGGAGCTCGTGGAGAAGGCATCGGGCCTGCCGCCTAGCAGGCTCCACAGGGCCCTGGCGGTGCTGAGCAGGAACAAGCTTATCAAGAGGAGGCTGGGGAACTTCAGCGGCTACACCCTAACATTCCTCGGCCTGGACGTGCTCGCCCTGAGGAACCTGGTTAAGAGGGGCGTGGTGAGCCTTCTCGGCGACAAGATAGGGATAGGGAAGGAGGGCGACGTCTACATAGCTGTGGCCCCCGACGGCTCGAGGCTCGTGGTGAAGTTCCACAGGGAGGGGAGGAAGAGCTTCAGGAAGGTCTGGAGGCACAGGAGCTTCACCCTGAACCTGGAGGCCTCCACGTGGCTCGAGGTGGCGAAGTACGTGGGGGAGAGGGAGTTCAAGGCCCTGGTGAGCCTGTGGCGGGAGGGCGCGAGGGTGCCGGAGCCGGTTGCCTGGAACAGGCACGCAGTGGTGCAGCGCTACGTTGAGGGGGTTGAGCTGAGTGAGGCCCCCGAGATGGGCGAGGAGGAGGCCCTCTCGGCGCTGAGGGACGTGATAGAGACTGTGAGGGTGGCGTACCAGAGGGTCGGCATAGTCCACGGAGACCTCAGCGAGTACAATATACTTGTGGAGCCGGCTGAGGGGAGGGCTTACGTGATAGACTGGCCCCAGTACGTCTACAAGGATGAGCCCCACGCAGACGAGCTACTCAGGAGGGACGTGGAGTACGTGGCCCGCTTCTTCAGGAAGAAGTACGGGGTTGAGGTTGACGTTGAGGAGGCCCTGGCCTACGTGAGGGGTGAGAGGAGTGAGCCGCCCTGGTAGGCTCGCCATGGGGGTAGACATAGAGTCGGGGGAGCCCGGGAGCGCGAGGGCACTGTACAGCGTGGCCATAGTCTCGGAGGACGGCAGGGTGGTATACAGCGCCCGCGGGGTACCCCTGAGCAGGGTGATAAGGCTCGCCTGGGAGCACAGGCCGGCAGTGATAGCCCTGGACAACATCTACGAGCTGGGGCAGAGCGACTCTGACGTGATAAGGGTGCTGAGCCTCCTCCCCCCGAGCAG
>JALUAM010000020.1 GCA_027051095.1 Acidilobaceae archaeon
ATGTAGCCGTCGTGGGCCGGGCCGAGAGGGTCGTCGGCAGGGGCGGCGCTAGGCCGGGCGACCTCCTCATCCAGATAGGCCTTATAGGCTACGGCGCCGTGGCCAGGCTAGCCCTGGAGGGCAGGATCAGCGTTGACAGCGCCCCCCGCGACATCATAAAATATACTAGGAGGCCCACGCCGCCCATAGCGGCCGGGCCCTTAATAGCCTCCTGCGGGGCCACGGCTGCAGCAGACAACAGCGACGGCTGGGCCCATACGATAGCCCTGATAGCCGAGGAGAGCGGCGCCTCGATAAAAATAGAAAGGCTGGACGCCCCCCCCAGCGTGTTAGCCGTATTGGAGAAGGCCGGCGTCAACGCAGAGAGAGTGCTCCTCTCCAGCTGGGAGGACTACTCGATAGCCGCCACCGCGCCCCCCAGAGCCGCCGAGTGCATACTCCAAGGCTGCAGGAGGCTCGGAATAACATGCTCGATAGCAGGCCGCGTGGCGCAGGGCCCCCCGGCGGTCTACTATAAGGGTGAGAGGCTAGAGCCCGAGGCATGGGAGAGCATATAAGGAGGATGTGGTAGCCGGGCGGGGATTCGAACCCCGGTCACGGGGGCCAGAGCCCCGCATCCTGGGCCGCTAGACGACCCGGCTGCCCCTTAGCCACTCCCGGCCGTTAGAACCCTTGGGGGCGCGGCGGGGTTAAAGGGTTGCGGGTGCTCTGGCGTGTCGTCTCGATGGCTGGGCGTTGTCGAGGCTTGTAGGGGCGGGCGTGCTCGGTGCCTTGAGGCCCTTAAGAGGTTCATGGATGAGGTGTGCATTGAGAGCGGTGCTTGTAGGGGGAGGAGGGCTGGGCCCGGCTACGAGTGGATCGAGGCAATCATAGAGAGGGGGGTGCCTGATGGGAGGTCTAGGCTCATACTGTACGTGATAAGCAGGTACCTCCTGAACGTTAAGGGCTTGAGCCCGGAGGAGGCTGAGGCCGTGGTTGACTCGTTTATAGAGGCTAGCTGTAGGAACCACGGGAACTGCGGGAAGATCTACAAGTCGTGGATACGCCACGTGCTGAGGAGGGTGAAGGAGGGCGGCTGGAAGCCCTGGAGCCTGGAGAGGATTAAGCGCGACGACCCAGAGCTATACGATATAGTTGCGCGCGTGGCCGGCCTTGAGAGCGGCTGAGCCCTATACCACCTGCGGGTGGTAAACCAGCCTGTCCTGCGAGCTGCGGGCTGCTAACGATTGTTAGCCGTTCTAGGCCCTAGGCCGCTACGCGGTGAGCCAGGTATGGCCGGCAAGCTGTTAAAGCTAGCGCTAGCCCTAGCGCTGCTCTCCGCAGCGCCGGCAGTAGCGGCTAGCGCCCAGGAGCCGGGTGAGGGTCTTCAGGCCATAGCTAAGTTCATAGGGGCCGGCCTGGCCGTGGGCCTCGCAGGCATAGGTGGAGGGTACGCGGTTGGCGTTGCGGGCGCCGCGGCCATCAGCGCTATAGTCGAGAGGGAGGAGATGTTCGGTAGAGCCCTGCTCTTCGTCGTGCTCGGGGAGGGTATAGCCATCTACGGCCTCCTAATAGCACTGCTACTCCTATTCGTCGTCTAAGCTCTCGGGCTTGGCGCATCCCCCCTCTAAGCCCTACACTTTTAGCTAGAACACCCCCAACACATTGGTTATGGGTGTACCGGGGATGCCTCAGCCCCCCAGGGAGAAGTGGCAGAGCGACTTCCCCAGGTGGTTCGACTGGGTCATAGAGGCTGCTGAGGTCTACGACTATGGCCGCTACCCGGTTAAGGGCATGGGGGTGTGGATGCCCTACGGCTTCCAGATAAGGCGCAGGGTGCTCGACATATTAAGGGATATACTGGACTCGACGGGCCACGAGGAGGTACTATTCCCCCTCCTGATACCCGAGCACCTGCTCAGGAAGGAGTCTGAGCATATCAGGGGCTTCGAGGGGGAGGTCTACTGGGTCACTCACGGCGGCCTAGAGGAGCTAGATGTAAAGCTGGCGCTGAGGCCTACGAGCGAGACCAGCATAACCTATATGGAGTCGTTCTGGATCAAGAGCTACCGCCAGCTCCCTAAGAAGTACTACCAGGTCGTCAGCGTCTTCAGGTACGAGACTAAGGCCACTAGGCCCATGATCAGGCTTAGGGAGGTGACGACTTTCAAGGAGGCTCACACGGTCCACGACTCCTTCGAGGACGCGGAGAGACAGGTGATAGAAGCTATAAACGCCTACAGGGAGTTCTTCGACAGGCTAGGCATACCGTATATTATATCTAGGAGGCCTGACTGGGACAAGTTCGCGGGCGCCCTATACACTATAGCCTTCGACACCGTCATGCCCGACGGGAGAGCGCTGCAGATAGGCACAGTTCACCTGCTAGGGCAGAACTTCACCAGGGCCTTCGATTTCAAGATACAGCTGGCAGACGAGAGTCTGGACTACCCGTGGCAGACCAGCTACGGCGTGAGCGACAGGGTGATAGCGACCCTGATCTCGCTACACGGCGATGACAGGGGCCTGGTGCTACCCCCCGAGGTGGCGCCCATACAGGTAGTCATAGTTCCCATACCGCCGGGCAGCGACGAGGACAGGCTCAAGGTTCTGGAGGAGGCTAAGAGGCTGGGCGAGGACCTAGCCAAGGCGGGGGTCAGGGTTAAGGTTGACGACAGGGAGGATGAGAGGCCGGGGGCGAAGTTCTACTACTGGGAGACCAAGGGCGTCCCCCTGAGGATAGAGGTCGGCTTGAAAGAGGCTAAGGAGGGCTTCGTGACAATAGCCAGGAGGGACACGCTAGAGAAGGTGAAGGCGCCGAGGAGCGGCGCCGTGGAGGCTGTGAGGAAGCTGCTAGGCGAGGTCAAGGCTAGCCTGGAGGAGAGGGCTAGAGAGTACCTCAAGGAGAGGATCATGAGGACCACTAGCATAGACGACGCGAGGGAGTGGGTCGAGTCTAGGAGGGGGGTAGCGGAGCTGCCGTGGTGCGGCAGGGAGGAGTGCGGCAGGAGGCTTGAGGAGGACCTCAACGCTAGGGCCTTAGGCACACCGTGGCCTCCCGAGCCCGTCAAGGGGGCCCGGTGCCCAGTATGTGGTAGAGACGCTGTGACATGGCTTAGAATAGCCAAGACCTACTAACGCAGGGGGCCCCCTCTGAGGCCCTCCTAGCTATTTCGCCCGCCTCCGCGGCGGCCCTCGCCAACGCGCTTCTTAGCTTTTCAACGGCCCCGGGCATCCTGGCTTTCGAGCAGCCCGTCCTTCTAGACGACAACACCTCGCCCGGCTCCCACCTCCTAGCTCCCCGCCTCGCCACCTCGGCGTAGGCTCTCCTGAAGGGCACTCCCTCCTCTAGGCTTATCCTCTCAGCCTCCTCAGCGGAGAAGGGGCCCTCAGACGCGTCCCTGACGGCGGCCGAGCGGTTGACCTCCACTAGGGCCAAGACCTCTCCCAGTATCGTGGCGGCCGAGGCGGCTGCTCTCAGAGCCTCCGTGTAAGCCCTGTTGGCCTCCTGCATGTCAAGGTTGTACGAGTACCTCTGCTTCAATGCTATAGCCAGCGGCGCCTGCGCCTTAGCCAGGCACTCCGACGCGGCTGCCCTAGCCTTCTCCAGGGTCACCGGGTTCCTCTTCCCCGGGATGAAGCTACTCGTAGCCACGTGACCCTCGGGCAGGTCTACCAGCCTCTCGCGGTGGAGGGCGGCTAGGTCCTCCGCGATCCTGGACATCTCGACGCAGGCGACAGAGAGGGCCGCCGAGGCCGCTTCTAGGAAGGCTCTGGAAGCCACCGCGTAGTAGGGAGAGTGATAGACGGATTCGAAGCCGAGCTGCGAAGCCAGCCCCTCCTCGTCTATCGGCGCCAGGCTGCCTGCGCCGGCGGCTGCCCCTAAGGGGCTCCTTGAAAGCGCTAGGCGGGCCGCCCATATTAGCGTTAGCGCTGAGTCCAGGAGGCTCTCGGAGTAAGCAGAGACAAGGCATATCCAGGAGTGTATGAAGGCCTTCTCGCCGTGCGTGTACCCGGGCATAGGCGTCCAGTCGCCCCTCTCAAGTAATCTCAGAGCTGCTTTGGCTAGGACCTCGGCTAGGCCCGCCAGAGAGAAGGCTGTGTAGAGCCTCAGAGCCGCGGCCACCTGGTCGTTCCTGCTTCTCCCTAACCCATACCACTCAGCCGCCCTGCCCACGCCTCTAACCATGGCGTCCTCCAGGGCCTCCCAGAGGTCCTCGAAGCCGCTAGAGGGAGGCTCGCATGACACCCTGTCCACGATGTCCTTCATAGCATCGGCCTCAGCCTCGCCGATCAAGCCGAGCCGCAGCAGCTCGTCTATATGGGCCTTCGCAGTTTTCGCTATGAACGGGGCCATCACGGCATCGTGGTCCAGGCTCGATGTGAGTTCGTACACCTCTCCCCCGCTGAGGCCAGCGTACTCCCTGTACCTCACAGCGCCTACATCCCCCGCGCCCGGGCCGCGGCGACACTGTGCATAGTATACATCTTCACGAATCCCTCGGCCTCCAACGCCTCCGGGTACCAGCCCGTATTGTAGTCTATCTCATCCCTAGAGTAACTGCTATAGTCGGACTCCCTGCCCACGACCCACAACGCTCCCTTATACACTTTGACCCTCACAGCGCCTGTGACGTACCTGTTCATTGAGTCTATAGCGGCTTCTATATGGACTCTTAGAGGCTCCATCCAGAGGCCCTGGTAGACCAGGTCGCTCCACTCTGTGTCTAGGACCTGCTTGAACCTTAGCTCCCGCGGGGTATAAACCATCTTCTCTAGGTCCCTGTGAGCCTCTATCAGCGCCAGCGCGGCCGGCGCCTCATACACTTCCCTCGACTTAAGGCCCACAACCCTATTCTCTATGTGATCGATTCTCCCGTAGCCATGCGACCCTAGGACCTTGTTGAGGCCTGCTATCAGCTCGACGGGCCCTATCCTCTCCCCGTTAACTGCGACGGGCACGCCCCCGCGGAACTCAATTTCCAGGTATAGGGGGTGGTCGGGCGCCTTTGACGGGTCGACGGTCCACGAAAACACCTCTTCGGGGGGCTCGGCGGCTGGGTCGTCTAGGACGCCGCCCTCTATGCTCCTGGTCCATAGATTCTCGTCTATGCTATACTTGCCGTGGCTGCCAGGCACCTTGAAGCCCCTCTTAGCCAGTATCTCCGCCGATTTAGACCTAGTTAGCTTTAACTCCCTCACAGGCGCTATGATCTTGAAGTCAGGGCCTAAGAGGTATCTTAGCATGGAGTCAAACCTAACCTGGTCGTTACCCTTACCCGTGCACCCGTGGGCCACAGCCTCCGCTCCCACCCTCCTAGCGACCTCAGCCACCTTAGCAGCTATCAGTGGCCTAGCGAGCGCCGTGCCGAGAGGATACTTGCCCTCGTAGAGCGCATTCGCTTTAACCGCCCTAAAGGCGTACTCTACAGCGAACTCCTCCTTAGCGTCCACAGTATAGTGCTCTAGGGCGCCCAACTCATAAGCCCTCTCCTCCACCCCCTCCAGCTCCTCCTCCTGGCCCACGTCCACGGTGACGGTTACAACCTCATACCCCATTTCCCTAAGCAGTACTAGAACCGCGGACGTGTCGAGCCCCCCAGAGTAGGCTAGCACAACCCTGCCCGGCAAACCGCAAGCCCCAGTAGGATACAGGCACTGCGTAACACGGCTAGTCTAACCCGATAATTCTATAGACAAGATTAACGTTGTAGTTACTATTGTAACAATCTACGAGCTATCTAAAGCTAGCCAGGCGGAGCGTGTGTTCCCCTCTCCTCACGTCTTCCACCGTGAAGCCTCAGCCGCTAGGGGTGCCGCTCCGCCTCACCTCTAGTTCCGGGTCGAGCCTCCTAGCCGCTTCCAGAGCCCTTTCGAGGCTCTTCGACTCCTTCTCGCTCCCAACCTCGATGAACGCCGCAGCCTTGGAAGCCGCGTTCTTGATCGTCACATCCTGAAGCATTCTTAGAGCCCAGATCGCGTGGCCCTCGAAGCTAGCCGAGAACTTGCCGGAGGGCTGAGGTCCTGGGCTGGCGAGGCCCCACACGAATACCCTCACGAGAGCCGTCTCCGGCAACATGCTGAGTAGGGCTGCAACCGCCCTAGGACTGCCCTCTACAATGACGCGGCCCTCTAGCTCCCCCGCTTCCTCCACCGCCCTCTCAGCCTCAACAGCCTCTGCTGGGCCACCGGCTGATGGGCAGATAGCGAACTTTAGGGCTTTCAAGCCGCCGGGGGGCGGCGAGCAGTGCACCTTCCCGTGGGCATAGACCCCTATCCTGCCCTGGGACAGCAGCTCCCTGAGGACCTCCTCGAAGCCGGCCTCCCCCGCCTCTACCATGGGCAGCTCCGGGTTCGATGTGAAGTACTCTACTATCTTGGAGAAGCCTGCTGGCTCCTTGGAAGACAGCGACCTCACCGCGAGCTCGACCAGGGCCGCAGGCGGCTTCCTCACGAGCTTGCCCAGCTGGGCCAGCTGCTTTCTGACAGCAGCCCAGACGCCCTGAGCCGCTATGTCAGCCGGGCTGAGCTGAATGTGGGCTAGCTTGGTATAGCCTGACTCTCTCGCCACCGGGTACCAGGCTTCCAGGTACAGGAGGGCGGCGTCTGATGCTAGGGTCCTCAGAGAGTCGGCTTCAATACTCCTCAGCCTCTCCCTGTCCTGCGCTCCCAGCCTCGGGCTCGACGCGAGCTCCCTAGCCGCTAAAGCCATAGCCACGGCCTCGAGAAGCCTCTCGTAGATCATGGAGCGCGGCCTCAGCACTATGACCGTGTTGACATGCCTCCTCCACGACCCCGCCTTATAGTTCTCTATAATCCTCCTCGCGTAGGCCTCGAAGCCGAGGTCCTCCGAGGAGGCTGGGTTAGCAAGAACTAGCTTCAGCCTGGTGGAGTCAGGCACTGATGAAGGGTCCAAGGGCCATAATATAACGTCCACTGTGCTGGGCGCCTTCACCAGCTGCTTAATCCTCTCGGCGACCAGCGCCGAGGCCTCCCCCCTCCTCGAGGCTAGTATCTCCCTAGCTCTCCTCCTAGCCAGGACCACCACGTTGACCTCGCTCCTGACTCTGTAAGCGGGCTCTGCCCCCTCCTCCACGTGTATGTGGGCCGCCTCCGACTCGAGAGTCTTAAGCGCCCTCTCAACGTCCTCCCGCCTCACACCTCTAATCGGGGTCACGGCTGAGAGGAGCAGCCATGCCAGGCTAGCGCTCCTCCCGCCCACGCTCTCAAGGGTCACCGCAGAGTACAGCCTAGCCGCGAGGTCCTCGCCGCTCTTCTTCAGGTTCTCTACATCTGAGAGCACAGCCGCCTTAAGCCTGGGCGATATGGTGAAGAAGGCGTCGGCCACCCTCCTAACGCTCAGGTCGACGTCAGACGCTAGTATGAAGTCGCCGCTGCCCTCAAGAGTGGAGGCTGTTTCCAGGATTAAGCGCAGCGCCCAGGCTATGCTAGCCTCCGCTGCAAGCCTCTCAAGGACCTCGGCTAGGGTCGGGTGCACGGGGTAAAGCGATTCCATGATCTCCTTGTAGCCCGGCGGCGCCCGTATAGACGCTCTCCTATACTCCTCCATGTACGCTGAGGCCGCGGCTGAGGCCACCTCCTGGCTCTCCACTTCGAAGACTGACTTCCTGCAGATATGGGGGACGTCGCTGGGTGATGCGGGAGTGAGGGGCTTAGCCCACCTGAGCGACGACATTATCGTAGTCTCTAGGCCCACGCCCACCACTGCGGAGCTTGACGAGAAGACCGCTATAGACCGGCGTCTAGACGAGAGGGCCGCTCCCAGGCTTTCCAGGAACGCTGAGAGCGCCTCCAGCTCGGCCAGGGCCTCCCTAGAGCCTATAGCCTTAAGCTTAGCCGCGTAGACGTCTATCCCATCTACTATTATAACCGCCGAGCCGCTCTCACTCTCAGCCAAGTCCAGCGCCTCAGCTACGGTCTCGAGGCTCGGCGGCTCAGAGGACCTAACTTTTCCGTCCGTAAGCGAGCCCAGTATGAAGTCCCATAGCCCCCTCCACCCCGAGGAGCGTAGGTCCTCAGGCCCCTCGGAGGTAGGGTCGAAGGCCGCCACCCTAGCCGGCCTTGAGGGCATAGGGGCCCCGGAGGACCTAAGCGCGGCGCTGACCGCAGGGAGGCCCGACACTTCCCCCGGCCTCGAGGCCAGGAAGTACACTGCTATCAGAGTATGCGTCTTGCCCCACCCGCTAGGCGAGTAAACCAGGAGGCCGGCGGGGCCTCCCACGCCCTCCATCCTAGAGGCTATAGCTGCCAGAGCGTCCCCGAGGCCCCCCGTGATATGAGTTCTCGCGAAGAACTCGACAGGATCTGTATACCGCCGCGGCCCAACGCCCCTTATAGCATGCTGCAGGGAGGGCTGCGCTAGGTCCTCGGTGCCGGCAGCGATCTTCCACCCCTTCAAAGCAGCCCCGCCCGCGCATGTTAACGCACCCGCCCCCTTGAGGGGTAAGGGAGCGCTTCCAGACTCCCGCTCTTCGGGGCCCCGCTCTCATTCATCCACAGGGGTGTAAGGGTGTGGCTAGGGTCCTAGGCATAGACCCTGGCACGGGTTCCATGGATATTCTAGCCATCGACGACGAGGGAATGAAGGTCTTGTTCGAGGAGTCTGTGCCCCGCGACGAGGTTACACGGGACCCCTCGATAATTATACGAATAGTGGAGAGGGTCCACGACTCCGTGGGCTTGGACGCCGTCGTGGCTCCCAGCGGCTACGGCGTCCCCCTTAAGCCGGCCAGGGAGGCCAGCGACGAGGAGATATGCGAGGCGACATTCATACATGGAAGGGACTACGTGGCTAGGCTGAGGATCGTGGGCTTGAGGGAGCTTATGAGGCTGTTCAGGTCCTCCAGGCTGCCGGCCTGGTTTACGCCGGGCGTGGTGCACCTCCCGACTGTGCCCAGGTGGAGGAAGGCTAACAGGATAGACCTTGGAACGGCTGACAAGGTCTACAGCGCGGCCGCGGCGCTGAGGGCAGAGGTGGAGCTGAGGAACGTGCCTCTAAGCGAGACCAGGTTCGTTGTAGTAGAGGCCGGCATGGCTTATACCGCTGCTGTCGCCGTGAAGGGCGGCGCCATAGTCGACGGGGTGGGGGGCACCAGCGGAGGCCCGGGCTTCATGGGCATGGGATTCATGGACGCGGAGCTAGCCTACGCACTCTCCCACGTTGAGCCGGGCTTCAGCAAGGCCAGGCTCTTCCAGGGGGGCGCGTCCAGCATTTCAGGGGCGAGGACTCCCGAGGAGCTAGAAGCCCTCTACGCTGAGAGCTACGATAGGGCGGTCGAGGCGGTTAACGCTCTGGCAGAGGCTGCCGCGAAGGCGGTTGCACAGCTGATCCCGTCCCTGGGGGGCCCGCCGGAGAGGGTCTACGTATCGGGCAGGGTCTTTAGGCTGCCACGCGTAGGTAGGGAGATCGTGAGGGCCCTGGAGAACTTTATGGCGGCGGTCGGCGGCGGACCCGTAGAACCCGTGCCGAGCCTGGGGTCCAGGGTCAAGGAGGGCGCTACCGGCGCAGCTCTAATAGCCAGCGGCCTGGCGGGCGGCAGGTACTCCTGGATAGTCGAGGCCCTCAGGCTGAGGGAGTCGCGCGGCAGCATATTCGACCATATAGCCCTGGAAAGAGGCCTAGTAGAGGCGATTAAAGCCGAGTTCAGGCACTGCCCGTAGACCCCCGCTTCTAGATTTAACCTTTAGCCAGGAGCCCGTGAATGGGAGGGAGCCGGAAGTGGCGTCTGTTGCGCGCAAGATAGACATGTACGACCCCATAAAGCCGCCTAGGTGCACTAGCTGCGGCAGAATCATAGAGCCGGGCTCAATAGCAGTCAGCTTCCCGTGCCCAAGCTGCGGCGAGGTCACTATATGGAGGTGCGCCAAGTGCAGGAGGCAGGGCTCACAGTATACGTGCCCCAACTGCGGCTTTACAGGGCCCTAAACGGGGGTGGGGTGTATGGCCAGGGTAGCCGTGGTCCTTAAAGTGTTCCCCAGCGACGCAGGCCTCGAGCCGAGAGAGCTGGCATCCAGGATTAAGGAGAGGCTGCCCAGCGAGTTCGAGGTCCTAGCCGAGGGCGAGGAGCCGATAGCCTTCGGGTTGAAGGCGCTTAAGCTGGTTGTAGCGATGCCCGAGGATATGGAGGGTGGCACAGAGAGGCTAGAGGAGGCCATCAAGAGCGTCGAAGGGGTAGACCAGGTGGAAGTCGAGAGCGTATCTAGGATGCAGTAGGAAGGAGAAGGGCTCGACCCCCTTTAAAGCGTTCTCGCCGTTAGCCTGGCAAGAAGAGGTTTTATCCCCATAACAAAATAGTTAATGCGGAGCCTCCTTTATGGGGGTATACGGCATTAAATAAGTTGAGCGGGTGGGGGTCTGAGAGGCCTTGTCCCTTAGCGGTGGCGTGGGTAAGAAGCAGCGCGAGATCATATTGAGGGTCGCAGAGGCTAAGCCGAAGGATAGCGGCAAGAAGAGGGTCAGAATAGGAGTGGACGCTATGAGAATCCTCGGCGTGGAGCCCGGTGATGTCGTGGAGATAGAGGGTAAGCGGAAGACTGTAGCCATAGTGATGGCTGCCTACCCCGAGGACCAGGGCCTCGACATCATAAGGATGGACGGCCTCCTGAGGAAGAACGCTGAGGTTAGCATAGGCGAGAAGGTGATAGTCAGGAAGGCCGTTGTCAGGACTGCTACCAGGGTGAAGCTGGCCCCCGTAAGTTATACTCTCACAGTCGACGATGGGTTCAAGAAGTATGCTAAGAAGAAGCTCCAGGGCACCCCCGTCATGGAGGGCGACGTCGTGGTGCTACCAATCATAGGCCAGTCGGTCCAGCTCCAGGTCATAGATGCTAGGCCTAAAGGCGCCGTCGTCATAGGGCCCCAGACCATAGTAGACGTGCTTGAGAAGCCCGTGTCACAGAGTAGAGTCCCCAAGGTGACCTACGAGGATATTGGAGGCCTAAGGCACGTGATAGAGAGGATTAGAGAGCTGGTTGAGCTCCCCCTCAAGCACCCGGAGATATTCAAGAGGCTCGGCATTGAGCCGCCTAAGGGCATACTGCTCTACGGGCCCCCGGGCACAGGCAAGACGCTCCTGGCGAAGGCAGTCGCGAACGAGAGCGACGCGTACTTCATCAGCATCAACGGCCCCGAGATAATGAGCAAGTACTACGGCGAGAGCGAGCAGAAGCTGAGGGAGATATTCGAGGAGGCTAAGAAGAACGCGCCGAGCATCATATTCATAGACGAGATCGACTCCATAGCGCCCAAGAGGGACGAGGTCGTAGGCGAGGTTGAGAGGAGGGTTGTGGCGCAGCTGCTGGCCCTGATGGACGGGCTAGAGTCGAGGGGCAACGTGATAGTGATAGCTGCTACCAACAGGCCTAACGCGCTCGACCCGGCGCTGAGGAGGCCGGGCAGGTTCGACAGGGAGATAGAGGTGCCACTGCCGGACAAGAAGGGCAGGCTGGAGATCCTGCAGATCCACACGAGACACATGCCGCTGGCAGACGACGTTGACCTTGAGAAGCTGGCCGAGATGACTAGGGGCTTCACGGGCGCCGACCTAGCGGCCCTAGCTAGGGAGGCCGCCATGCACGCCCTCAGGAGGTACCTGCCCGAGATAGACCTGGACCAGGAGCAGATACCCGTCGAGGTCCTCGAGAAGATGGTAGTCAAGATGGAGGACTTCCTCGCGGCTATGAAGGAGATTACGCCGAGCGGCCTGAGGGAGATTCACATAGAGGTGCCTGAGGTCAGGTGGAGCGACATAGGCGGGCTGGAGGAGGTTAAGCAGGAGCTTAGGGAGGCCGTGGAGTGGCCGCTCAAGTACCCCGAGGCCTTCGTCAGGATGGGCATCAGGCCGCCTAAGGGCATACTACTCTTCGGCCCGCCAGGCACCGGCAAGACCCTGCTAGCAAAGGCTGTAGCAACCGAGAGCCAGGCCAACTTCATAGCCGTGAGAGGCCCCGAGATACTCAGCAAGTGGGTCGGCGAGAGCGAGAAGGCTATAAGAGAGATATTCGCGAAGGCAAGGCAGCACGCCCCCGCGGTGGTGTTCTTCGACGAGATAGACGCTATAGCGCCGCCGAGGGGCACAGACATAGGGAGCAGGGTGACCGAGAGGATAGTCAGCCAGCTGCTTACGGAGATCGACGGTATCTCGGAGCTGCACGACGTGGTTGTAATAGCTGCCACCAACAGGCCCGATATGGTTGACCCGGCCCTGCTCAGGCCCGGCAGGCTCGAGAAGATCGTCTATGTGCCGCCGCCTGACGAGAAGGCTAGGCTGGAGATACTTAGGATTCACACGAGGAAGGTGCCGCTGGCCGACGACGTTGACTTATACGAGCTGGCCAGGAGGCTTGAAGGCTACACCGGGGCCGACATAGAAGCTCTCGTGAGAGAGGCCACTATGATAGCGCTGAGGGAGGACATAAACGCCAAGTATGTGTCGATGAGGCACTTTGAGCGGGCGCTTAAGAAGGTGAGGCCCAGCGTAACGCCGCAGATGCTAGAGTACTACAAGCGGTGGATGGAAATGATGAGGCAGACGGCTGCGCCCGCCAAGAGGAGCAGAGCACCCGAGATAACGTTCTAGAGCCAGGTGGCACGCAGTGGCCGGCAACGGCGTCTGGGCCCCCCAGACCGTGGTCAACGCTGTCAAGGAGGCTGTGGAGAGGCTATCCAGGAATGGGGAGGTGCCCGTGAAGGAGACCGACATAGTCTCCTACATTGAATCCATGTTGCCAAGCGCCAGCGTGGGCAGGACCGACATAGTCAAGGCTCTGATAACGCTGGAGGCCCTCGGCGTGGTTAGGGTAGTTAGCAGCGGCTGGAAGGAGCGGATAATACTCTACAGGTCCAGGTAGCCGCGGCAACTTAACACTTTAAAGCCCCCGCCCTCCTCTAAGCCCAGCAACGGCGGGGGGATGTAGGCCCCAGCCGCCCTGAGCAGGGTGGCGTCTCTGAGGCCCCTCGGGGCGCCGCTGATGTGGGGCCAAAGCGCTGACCCCCGCTGGGGGTGGCATTTCTGTGGCCTCCGATACTCTGTGCGTAGCGTTCAGCGATGTCCACAGCCCGAGGTTTCTACCCCTCCTCTCTAAAGCCCTAAAAGTCTACAACGGCCCCGACCCCTGCCTGGTCATAATGGCTGGCGACCTCGTGGATAAGGGCAGGTATCTCATGATGAGCCCCCTCTTGAGGCTTGTCGAGAGAAGGTTCCCCTCTTCTAGGCTTGTCGCGGTCTTCGGCAACGAGGAGTACGAGCAGATCAGGGATAAGCTGAGGAGCGAGTATGGAGGAGTCGACTGGCTAGACGACGAGTACAGAGTATATTCCTGCGGGGGGCTGAGGCTAGCCGTGGTAGGAACCCAGGGCGCCCTCGAGAGGCCTACCAGGTGGCAGGCTAGGCACATGCCCCACCTCTATAGGGTGTATAGGGAGAGGCCTGGGAGGATTGCAGCCCTTATCTCCGAGGCGAGGAGGTCCTCTGACGCGGTGATCCTAGTCTCCCACTACGCCCTCTCGCGGGCTACAGTTGAAGGCGAGGACCCCCGCATATGGCCTTACCTCTACAGCAGCGCTATGGAGAGGGTTGTAGCCGAGTCGAGACCCGACGTGGCAGTCCACGGCCACGCCCATAAGGGGAGGCCCAGGGCCTCCGTAGCCGGGGTCCCCGTGTTTAACGTTGCCTTGCCACTTAATGAGAGGCTAGTGAGAGTACACCCTCCTGAGGCCCGGTGAGACAGACAACGCAGCCTCTACTATCTTCTCCACGGCGTCCTCGGGTATGCCCTCCTCTAGAGGGTCCTCCGTGACCGGTATCGCCACCAGCTTCTCGGGCCTAGCAATCTCCATTATGTCGCTCACCGTAGTCCTCCAAGGGCTCCCTATTGATACCTGAAGCTGGACCGCCATTCTCCACCTCTCGCCGCTGTAGACGCAAGCGACGCCCGGAGCCGCCACTATGACCGCGTCTGCCTTCGCGACGCTCAGCGACGTGGGGGCTGCCACGTCGCTGTTAGACTCTACTACCACTAGATCGCTGGTTGAGTCTAGCATTGAGAGGCACGTGTCAGCCGCTTCTATCCCCGTGGATGATAGCACGCTGGATATGAAGCCGGAGTTCACGAGGAGGGGCCTAGGCTTCAAGGAGCCCATCGAGTCTCTGAGCCGGGCCGCTATGGACTCGGGAGCCCTCTCAAGCGCCTCTTTACTCGACAAGTGAAGCCTCTTAACAGAGGATGAAGTGCACTCGGAAATCCTGAGGAGGGCGACTCTTAAGGCTGGCAGCAGCGAGGCCGCCTCAGCGCTGCTGCTCCTTGGCGGGAACCTCGAGTAGTCTATCGGAGCCAGTATAGCCGCCACGGGGTTTAGGACCTCCAGGTTCACGTCGCCCCTCCTCAGCGACCTCGCCAGTATGACCGCGTCGCCGGTTACAACTATCCCCCGGGACTCGGACTCCCTGAGCACCCATGGCCTGAGCCATAGCTCACTGGCCCCTATAGGCTTCGAAACCGAGACCTTGAAGCCCCTGCCCGACAGGAACGAGGCCAGGCTTGCGGCTACCGTGGTCTTCCCCGAGTCCTCGCCCACGCCAACCACTAGGATTATAGCCATGACGTGGGCCCCCTAGGGGCTAAAGGCCCCTGGGGGGTGAGAGAGGCGCTCTCTCTCTGGGCACGTAAACCGGGCTCCTCCTATTAGAGGAGAACTTGACTATGACCCCCTCCTTCTCCAGCTCTCTGAGCAGCTTCTTAGCGAGGCTAACCTTTATGCCGTAGCGCGTCGCTACCTTGTAGGGAGTCAGCCACCTCTCTCTAACTAGCTCCTTCTTAGCCCGCTCTACAAGCTCGGGAGTAATCTCTACTATCATAGCCTCCTCTCCGGCAGCCCCAGCCTCCTCCGGCCTCCTACGCCTGGCCATGCCGCGCCCCTAGCAGGCTTCATGAATACTAGAGGTATTAAGGGTTGGTCGGATAGAATGGTGGGCCGGGTGGAGGGTTAAGCCCGGCTATGAGCGTCTGCAGGGTCGACGTTCGAAGCGTGTTCAGGGCTAAGGCTAGGCTGGCCGAGAAGCTCAGGAGTATGCTAGACGACGAGTCTGCGGCTAGGGCTGAGAGAGACTGGCACGCTAAGAGAGCTCCAATACCCTGCGGCATGACGATTCATACTGGCGTGGGCTGCAGCTACGGCTGCGCCTACTGCTACATATACGATATGGGCTTCACCTCAAAGCCCAGGCCCTACCCTCTCAGCGGTGTAGAGCTGGCCTACGCGCTGGCAGTAAACCCCTACGTGGTGCCCGGGCCCCGGGGCACCCTCCTGGCGTTCGGTAGCGTTACCGAGCCTTTCATGCCCGAAACCTTCGAGAGGGCTGTCGAGTACCTCAGGGCTACCAGGGACCTGCTCGGAAACCCTCAGCAGATCTCCACTAAGACCGCGCTGAAGGGTGAGAGGCTCGAGGAGTTCCTAGATGCCGTCGACCCCAGGATAGACGTGCTCGTATCCATGACTACTATAAGGGAGTGGAGGAGGCTGGAGCCGGGCGCTAGCAGCCCTGATGAGAGATTCGAGTTCATGAGGCAGCTGGTCTCGAGAGGCATACACGTGACCCTTTTCCTTAGACCTATAGTGCCCGGCGTCACGGACAGGGAGATGGAGGAGATTATAAGGAGGGCGGCTGAGGCCGGTGTGAAGACCGTTGTCCCCGGGACCCTGAGGGTCACGGAGAGGATCCTGCGGAGGCTCGAGGCGACTAGGGTTGTAGACGTTGCCGAGATTAGAAGGAGGATGCCTAGGAGGCCCTCCAGGCCCGGCGAGCAGGTCACAATAAGGGGCTCGGACCTCAAGAGGAGGGCTGAGGAGATAGCTAGGGAGTATGGTCTCAAGGTACTGCCAGCAAGCTGCTCGGCCAACATAGACAGCCATGGCCTAGCCTGCACGGCGTGCGGCATGGGGCCCTGCGGCGACGCAGACTCCCTGCCCGAGGTCCTAGAGTCGGATGTGGAATGGCTGCTAGAGGAGCTAGGGCTGAGGCCTCTCAGGGTCAGCGTGGGCAGGGATAGAGTTACAGCCGTGGTGAGGGGCCCGAAGAGCAGGGTCAGGGTCGCGGAGCACTGGATAATAGGCCTCACTAAGAGAAGGCCCGTGCTCAGGCTGGGCTAGGACCTAGGCTCCCAGGCTTCGGCCCAGGGCTTTAGGGCCGTGTAGACTCAACGTTATTCGGGCCCAGGTTAAATACTATAATGTGCGGCTTTGCGGGTGGTAGGCTTTGAGCAGCGGGTTCAGGGTTGTGCTCATAACTGCGCCTCGTGGGAGGGGCGAGGAGATTGCTAAGAGGATCGTGGAGGAGAGGCTGGCGGCCTGCGTTAACGTCGTTAAGGGGGTGAAGAGCTTCTACTGGTGGGAGGGTAGGGTTAACGAAGACGATGAGGAGCTACTTGTGGTCAAGACCAGGGCCGACGCTGTGGATAGTCTGATCAGGAGGGTTAAGGAGATCCACCCGTACAGCGTCCCCGAGATCATAGCTCTCGACATAGTTGAGGGTAGCAGGGACTACCTCGAGTGGGTCAGGGCCGAGGTGAGGCCTCTTGGCAGTGGTAGTATCCCCGAGGCTAGTGGAGGAGAAAGTCAAGGATAGCCCTCTCCTGGAGAGGGCTTTCAAGACTGTTGCCGGCGACAGCGAGGTTAAGGAGCTCCTCAGGATGAGCAATGTCATGGCGGTGGGTAGACTCCTCTACAACGACCACGGTCCGGTTCACGCGGCCATAGTGGCTGGGTCCGCCCTCGAGATCTTCGACATACTCTACGAGAGCGGCGTAACTCCTTCAACGCTTGCCGACGAGACGCTTGACGACCCCGACGAGGCCAGGATGGTCGTCCTGCTCGGAGCGTATCTCCACGACATAGGCAACAGCGTGCACAGGGAGAACCACGAGCTGATAGGAGCTATGCTGGCTGACAGGCTCCTGGACAGGCTGCTGCCCGAGATAGTGCCTGAGTGGAGCGTGGAGAAGAGGGTCAGGTTCAAGTCGGAGGTCCTACATGCGATCTACGCCACAGCACCGGGAGTCGAAGCCCTGACCGTGGAGGCCGGCGTCGTGAAGGTGGCTGACGCGACCGACATGGCCGAGGGAAGGGCTAGAATACCGTACCTCAAGGGCAAGATGGATATGCACAGCCTAAGCGCCCTGAGCATCAAGAGGGTGGAGATAGACACGGGCAGCCTCAGGCCGGTCAGGATAAACGTGTATATGACGAGCTACGCCGGGTTCTTCCAGATAGAGAGGGTCCTCCTGCCCAAGGTGAAGACCACGCCGATAAGGGAGCACGTGGAGGTAGCCCCCTACCTGCTAAAGGCTGAGGGGCCGCCGGAGCCCCTCCCACTCATACACCCCTAGAGCCGGGTTTGAACGCCTACAATACTGCCTCCCCTATAGCTTCCCGGAACCCGCTGGTTACCGCTGGGGGCCGCGTTGAGAGTAGCGGTTGCAGCCTCAGACTCCAGGGTCGCGGGAGGCCACTTCGCCCACGCCCCCAAATTCCTCGTATTCGAGGTATCCGGGTCCACGTGGAGGCTCGTGGAGGAGAGGTCCAACCCGCTGGCCGCAGTGCCTGACATAGATGCGGGTGAGCTAGCAGAGGAAGAAATAGTCCACGCTCATGGGATGCACGGCCCCATGAAGTACGCCTTCCTCAGAGAGAACGTTCTACCCGACGCGGACGTCGTGGTAGCTGGGGGAGCGTGCGCTACAAGCGTGGCCTACTTCCTCAGCGAGGGCGCCAAAATAGTCTTCGCTGAGCCCGGAACGCCCGCGGGCGAGGTCGTAGAAGCCATAGCAAAGGCTAAAGGCGACCTGCCCGAGCTAGGCTACTATGAAGCCGGCGAGATAAGAAACCTCGAGGAGGAGTGATTTAATTAAAAAGAGAGAAAGGCTTTGAAGCCGGGCTACCTCCCCTTCACCTTGACTATATACTTAGCGAAGAGCTTCCTGAACTCGTCTGGGCCTATGATAGGCCTGCCGTCGCTGTCGGCTATCTCCTCGAAGGCTGGAGGCTTAACGGCGTTGTAGTGGGGGTTCCTCTTCTGCAGTCTCTCCTCGAAGGTGTCCTTCAGCGGGTTGACGTAGAAGATGCCCACGGGTATCCTGTTGCCCCACTCCTCCGCTTTCTTCAGGGCCTGGGCCTTCTTCTCCTCGTCCTCGCTCGGGTCCCTCACAACAGGGTCCCAGTTGGGGTCGTCCTCCAGCTTGTAGAGCCTGTCCCTATAGTACTCCGCCGTGTAGATGTCATTGTAGGTCACGCAGGGCTGTAGCACGTCTATTACCGCGGCACCCTTGTGCTGTATGGCCTTCTTTATTAGCTCCTTGAGGTGGTCGACCCAGAGGGCGTAGCCCCTGGCCACGAAGGTGTAGCCCGAGGCTATGGCGAGAGCTATCGGGTTCACGGCGTCCTGTATGTTTGGCACCGGTATGCTCTTCACCTTCTCGCCCTTCCTCAGGGTGGGGCTGGCCTGGCCCTTGGTGAGGCCGTACACCTGGTTGTTGTGTATTATCACGGTCACGTCTATGTTCCTCCTGCCTAGCGCTACGAAGTGGGCCACTCCGATGCCTAGCAGGTCCCCGTCGCCGCCGTTTACCACCACGGTGAGCCTGGGGTTGGCTAGCTTGATGCCGGTCGCGAAGGCTATGCCCCTACCGTGGATTGTGTGGACGCCGTTCACGTTTATGAAGTGGGGTGTCTTGCTGCTACAGCCTATACCCGAGACCACTACTGTCGTTGCAGGGTCTAGCTCGAGTTCTGCAAAGGCCTTCTGCATAGCCGCTAGTATGCCGAAGTCGCCGCACCCAGGACACCAGTCGCTCCAGACGTCCGTCCTATAGGCCGCCATACCCCTACTTGCCATACCTCAACACCACCCTACTCTTACCCCTCTCGAGCACGTCAAGGACCCCCTCTACAAGTTCCATGAGGTACATGGGCCTGCCAGTCCACTTCAGTATGAACTTCCTGAACTTGAAGCCCGTCTCCATTGTCACTATCCTCGCAGCCTGAGCCAGGTAGTTGTGCTCTACAGCTATCACCCTCTCAGGGTCGAACTGCGATATGACCTTGCTCACGAGCCTCGAGGGGAACGGGCTGAACATTCTCAGGTGAAGGTAGGCGCCTCTCTTGCCCTTAGACTCGAGCACCCTCAGGGCCTCAAGTGCGACAATCTTCACGGAGCCCCAGCCCACCAGCAGGAAGTCCGCGTCATTCGGGCCGTAGTAGTGGGCCCTGAACTCCTCGGGTATCTCTCTGTCAGCGATTTCAAGCTTCTTCCACCTCCTCTCATACATTATGAGCCTGTTCTCCGCGTCCTCGGTTATATGGCCCCACTCGTTGTGCTCGTCGCCCGTGTACCAGGTCCAGGCGCCGCTGCCCAGCACAGGTCTAGGCGCGAGCGGCTTGTCGTAGGGGAACCTCTTCCAGGGGCCCCTGGGCGCTTCGAAGAGCGTCTCGCCCCTGTCGATCCTTACCTTGCTCCAGTCGGGGAACGGCATGCTTGCGATCATGTTTGCCAGGAACTTGTCCAGCAGGTGTATCACCGGCATCTGGTACCTCTCGGCTAGGTTGTAGGCCTCTATGGCGTCGTAGAACGCCTCCAGGTGGTCGCCGCTGCTGAGTATTATCCTCGGGAACTCCCCGTGGCTGGCGTAGAGCGAGTAGAGTAGGTCGCTCTGGCTGCCCCTAGTGGGCATCCCGGTGCTAGGCCCGCCCCTCTGATAGTAGGTTATTACGACTGGTACGTCGTTCTTGCCGGCCCAGCCAAGAGCCTCAACCATGAGGCTAAAGCCTGGGCCGCTCGTCGCAGTCGAAGATCTAGCCCCCGTCAAGGCAGCTCCTATCGCAGAGCTTATAGCTGCTATCTCGTCCTCGGTCTGAAGCACCACTATGTTGCCCAGATCCCTGCCATCCACCGCCAAGTGCTCGTTAGCCTCTAGGAACACGCTCTCGTCGCTGGCGGGGGTTATCGGGTAGTAAGACTGGTACTTAACCCCTCCCACTATCTTAGCCA
>JALUAM010000021.1 GCA_027051095.1 Acidilobaceae archaeon
GAGCTCGTAGAGAGGATGCTAGGCGTGAAGGTGGTGGTCCCCGCGTGGGCGCGGGGGCTCGAGGAGGCTGAGAGGCCTCTGGCGCCGGGAATGAAGTATAGGCACTACTCGCCGGACACGCCCGTGGTCTTAGTAGACTGCCCCGGCGAGGATCTATCCGTGGTCGCCAGGAAGCTTGTTGAGGTCGCCTCGGCATTGTCTAAGAGAGGTTTTAGAGTGGCGGTTGCGGGGCCCGACGAGGTCCTAAGCCTAGCGCGCAAGGTATCGGATGGGAACAGGCTCTGGGCGGCGGAGTTGAGCTTGGGGCCGGAGGGCAGGCCCGAGATAGCGGCAAGGAGGCTCTTCCAGGTCTTGAGGAGCCTCGATAAGATGGGCGTTGACGCCGCTGTCTTCGCGCCGGTTGTGGAGAGAGGCGTAGGCTTGGCCGTAATGAATAGGTTGAGGAAGGCTGCATCCGAGAGGGTTTCCTGCAGGTAGGCAGCCCTAAACCATATTTAAGAGTTAATTACCACCTATAGTGGTAAAGGGGTTGTTATGGCGCTGGAGAGGGCGGCTCTGGAGCGGAAGCTGGCCCTCGCAGCGGTCTTGGGGGGCGTGGCTGTCGCCCTTGCGGGCGTCTACATACCTATAGGCCCTACGAAGGCCTACCCGGTGCAGCACATGGTTAACGTGATTGCGGGCGTCTTGCTAGGGCCCCTGTGGGCTGGGGGGCTAGCCCTGGTGATTGGGCTTGTCAGGATGTCGCTCGGCCTGGGAACAATATACGCTATACCCGGAGGGATACCAGGGGCCGTGCTGGTGGGGGTGGCGGCTAAGGTTTTAATGAAGAGGGGTAGGAACCCTATACTGGCCGCGTTGGCGGAGCCTTTTGGCACGGCAGTGGTGGGGTTCCTTCTGGCTCTCTTCGTATTCGCGCCTCTGGTGGGAGACTATGAGAAGTGGCTAGCTGCCCTAGCACCTATATGGCTTGTCTGGCTGGCTAGCACACTGATAGGCACAGCGCTCGGAGCTGCGGCTCTCAAGGTCCTAGAGGTATCAGGTCTTGCGAGGCTCAGGCCTGAAGCTATTGATAGTAGGTGAGTCGGGGAGAGGTAAGACGCGTCTGACGGAGACGCTAGCCTTATTATTGTCTGCGGTGGCAGAATCCTCCAACATTGCTATCCTCGACTTTGCGCCAAATGTTATGGGGGTGGGAGCGCCGTTGAGGCCGCCGCCGGGGGCGAGATACGTTAGACCCAGCGGGATCAGGGCCCCAAGGCTCGAGTCGCGGGGAGACTGCCGCCTAGCCTGGAAGCTAGCGCTGCACAACGCTAGCCTGACGTCCCGGGCCCTGCTGCAATATATACACTCGCCTCTCCCCGTGCTTGTAATCAACGATGCTAGCATCCATCTCCACGCCGGCGATCCGCGTTTGATGATAGTAGCCATCAGGGTGTCTAGGGTTGCGGTGGTGAACGCTTACCTCGGGTCTAAGATAAGCGATGCATGCGGCATATCGTCTCGAGAGAGATGGGCGGTCTCGATGCTAGAGGGCCTGGTGGACGAGGTATGGAGGCTGTAGTGGAGCTTGACGGTGTCAGCTACCGCTACCCCGGTAGCAGGGAGTGGGCCCTGAGGGATGTGAGCCTGTCTATGGGTAAGGGCTTAACGCTGGTCACGGGGCCCACGGGCTCCGGCAAGAGCACTCTGCTACGGGTGATCTCGGGCTCGGCGCAAACCGTCCACGGCGGCGAGCTCAGGGGCAGGGTTGAAGTCAAGGGGAGGCCGGTGCTGGTGCCGCAGGAGTTCGAGAGCTTCATATTAATGCCCACGGTTGCGGAGGACCTAGAGCATGCTGCCCACGTGGGAGGGGCTTCCCTCTTTGAGGCGAGGCTAGTGGCGAGAAGGGTCGCCGAGGACTTAGGGATCGAGCACCTCATGCATAGGAGCGTGGTTGAGCTCTCGCTAGGAGAGAGGCAGAGGGTTGCTGTTGCGGCTGCCCTGGCTATGGGGGCCGACGTACTCCTGCTTGACGAGCCGCTAGCCCACCAGGACTTTGAAGGCTCGTCACTGATAGTCGATGCCCTGAAGAGGTTTGAGGCCGTCGTGGTGGCCGAGCATAGGGTGTCGAGGTTAGCGTCGATGGCCTCTAAAGTGATCGTAATGAGGGCTGGAAGGGTGGATGCTGAGGGGCCCCCAGAGGACCTAGCCGTGGTGATCGCAAGGCTCATGGATCCCTTAGCCGCCGGTCTAGAAGGCTTAGAGGCCTGTATGAGGGCATGTAGGAGTTGAGGGGCTGGGTCTTCGAGAACGTAGAAGTGCCCGGCAGGCTTAGAGGGGTCTCGCTAGAGGCCAGCGGCGTTACAGCTGTGCTGGGCCCCAATGGGAGCGGGAAGACCACGCTGCTCCTGGTAGCCGCCGGCGTGGTCAGGCCTTTGAGGGGGAGCATTAAAGGGCCTGAGAGGGTAGGGGCCGCCTGGCAGAACCCTTACCTGTCGTTCCACAGGCCAACCGTCATAGAGGAGCTGGAGTATACATGCGGCTCGAGGGGGGAAGCTATGAGGCTCCTGAGAGAGGCGGGCCTAGGACACGCTGCGGGCAGAAGCCCCTTCACGCTGAGTCTTGGAGAAGCCAGGAGGCTATCAATACTGCTGGCGTTCTCCTGGGGGCCTGACGCCCTGGTACTCGATGAGCCCACGGCGGGCCTAGACAACGAGTGGAAGGGGTGGGCTGCTAGGCTGGTAAGGGATGCAGGTGTCCATTCGCTAATAGCCACCCACGACGTCCTGTTCGCCCTAGCAGCAGCTGATAAAGCCGTTAGCTTAAGGCGCGGGGTGAAAGTCTATGAGGGCCCCGTACAGGGCGCCCCGGAAGCGGCAGTCCTCGTCTCACGAGGTGTAGGGAGCTGTGAGGCCCGCTGCCTCATCGGCCTATAGGCTAACACCCCCAGTCGCGGTCCTAGCCGCCGCGTGGAGCCTATACATGGTCGCTAGTGGAAGGCTCCTTGAGGCCTCTGTGCTTGCAGTAGCACTGGCATCAGCGTCGGGCCTGCTCGACAGGGCTCCAATGCTCTACCTCTGGCTGGCTGCTCCGAGCCTCGCCGTAGTGTCAGCATTCTACGGGCTCGAGGAGGGCGTGGAGGCCTCAGCCAGGATAGCAGTAGCCGCTCTCGCTTCCTCGGGCAGCCTGGCATCGGTCAGCTACCTAGAGGCTTACGCCTGGCTTAGAGCAGCCGGGTTGCCACCCCACTGGGCGCTTATGCCGGCTCTCGTCGCCAGGCAGGCCCAAGTTGCCCTTTCCTCCCTGGCCGAGGCCAGGGCGGCGCTGAAGGGGCGCGGGCTCTCCGGGCTAAGACTAGCATACACGCTCCCTATACCAGTCTTAGTACACATGTACAGGTACTCTGCGAGCCTCGCCGAGTCTCTAAACCAGAGGGGGGCGATTAAGCCTACACCCGTGAGGGTCAAGCCGAGACTCACGCTCGGCGACGCCGTGGTGCTAGCCTACATTGTATTAACTACGCTGGCGGCTCTAGCGGGTAATAGGCCCTCCTAGGCGGAGGCTCCGAGCCCGCGTCAACGCCTAGAAGCCTCGCTAGGGAGAGCCTTAGAGCACTTCTATTCCTACGAGACGCAAGGCTCAGCGGCGAGGTCCTAGGGGGGCCCAAATCTACTATTTCCACGCCCGCAGCCTTAGACGCGGTTGAAAGAGCCAACCTGTAAGCCTTAACCTCGACATACGAGGCTATGAAGCTGTGAGCTGTGGAGGCCGCCTGAAGGTCTCTGGATAAGGCCCTCACTAGGGCCTCAAGCCTCCACGGATTCTTGGAGTAGAGAGAGTCCCAGCGGGGGCTCAGGTCGCACCAGGAGAGGCTAGACTCCTCGCCCCAGTATACTAGCCCGGGCTTGCAGCTGTCGACAGCGGCGAGTCTGAGCAGGCCTGCCTCGACGAGATCCCACACGTAGTCGTACACTAGCCGCCAGTTCCTGCCCAGCATGTAGCTCCCCAGCCTTACACCCCCGTTGCAAGACAGCACTAGAAGGCCCCGGCGGCCTGTTAACATAGGAGCAGCTCACCATAGATATCTAGGCGGCTCGGCCAACTTTGAAGATCGGTTCCACCGGGGGCGGCCGCTCATGGCCAGGCTGAAGGAGTACGTAGTCAGGGAGGGGGTAGAGTTTAAGCTTGAGAGCCCAGCGTTCGAGAACGGCGGCGTGATACCCAAGGCTTACACGTGCGACGGAAGAGATGTGAGCCCGCCGCTGAGGTGGAGCGGCCAGCCTGAGGCCAAGAGCTACGCGCTGATAATGTATGACCCCGACGCCCCAGCAGGCACATTCATACACTGGGTCATATACGATATACCTGCGTCTAGATCGGACCTGCCTGAAGCCGTGCCGAGAAGGCCGGTCATAGAGGGGCTCGGGGTTCAAGGTGTTAACGACTTCGGCTACACAGGCTATGGAGGCCCCTGCCCGCCGGCCTGGCATGGTGAGCATAGGTACTTCTTCGCGCTACACGCGCTCAACACGGAAAGCCTAGGCCTGCCCAGCGGGTCAACCGCAGACGCCGTTATAGAGGCCATGAAAGGGAAAGTAGTGGGATACGCAATCCTAATGGGAAGGTATAAGAGAGGGTAGGCGGTCCCAGGGCACTACTCCGGGAAGAATACCCTAAAAAACAGGGGCTCTTTTAAACTAAGCCTAGGAAGCGCCGCTTCTTGACAGCTACTTCCTTATACTCCAGAGCTTCCTCACTATGGCCTTGAAGCCTGCGCTAACGCTGTCCAGAACCTTGGGCGACAGCTGCATCCTAACCCTCTCAGGCGGCGGGTTTATCTTGCTCAGCTCCTCGCTAAGGCTGAGAGCATGGCTTAGCAGCGCGTGGGCTCCCTTAAAGCGCTCCTCCTCTACTACCATGCCCTCGAAGTAGGGTATCCAGGCGCTGGGGTCCCTGCTCCTCCTTATAAGCACCAGGTAGCCGCCGACAACAGGGCCTATCTCGGGCTTCAGCCTGTAGGCCCTGTAGTTCTCACTCGTACTCTCCTCAGTTATCATCTCGTGCTTCTTCAGAACCTCTATCATCTGGTCGAAGATCTCGCTAGCCTTCTTACCGCCCATCCTTATTAGCGTCGACTCTCTCATGTCGGGCGCGCTAACCCTAAACTGTATCACCGGGCCCCTCGCCGTCTTCCTAAGCACGAGCCTGTAGCTCCTGCCCTCCTGGCTCATCGCTCCCCACCTTGGGCCTGCACTCCACCTAGTAATAATATAAGGTCACGGGTTTATATACGTCTCGGTAATCCCTACAAGGCATATGTGGGCGTCCCGCCTCATTGGAGAGTAATACCTTGACTAGGCGTCCCGCCTCCAGGGCACGAAGTATGCGATTAAGCGGGGCATGACTGGTTAAATGCCGGGGGAGTGCCAGAACGCGGACCGCAGAAGGTGTATTTAAATTATTTAGAAGCATCTATATTTAAAGGAGGCGGCCCCCGGTGGCCTCGGGTGAAAGTTCTAAAGCGTTCATATTAATCCCAAGGAAGGTTCAGAGGCTCGGCGCGTCAAGCCTCATAGTGACTATTCCTAAGGAGTGGGCTAGAAGAAACGGGATTAAGGTAGGGGATGTGATATCGCTAATCGACGTGGGCGACAGGCTAATAATACTGCCCAAGAACCATTTGAAGCGGACTGTTGTCAGCTTCGACGGCAAGCACAAGAGGGTTGTAATGCATATCGGCAGGGTCTCTCTCTGCGGCTTCATATTCGGACAGGATAAGATCATAGTTAACGCTCCGCGTCAAGGCACTGCCAGGGAGATAATAAATAGGCTCGAGAACGTGATAAAGATCCTACCGTTCATCTACGTGCAGGGTAGGGGCAAGCAGGTGATAATAGATCTCGAAAGTCCCATGGAGGATCCCTGGCAAGCCTTCAAAGGGCTGGGCGACCACACGGTCAACTACCTAGAAAGGCTCATCAAGTATATAGACGGCGGTGACAGCATAAACCTGGATGAGCTAGAGTCCCTGAGGCTTATGGCTCAGAGGTATAGCTTCAGGCTGCTGAGGGCTGTGTCTCTCAGCGATGCGAGGGGGGGCCTAGAGTCTGTACTCGGCCTCCACCTCTTCCTTTACGCCTCGCTACTCGGGGTAGCAGTGGAGGAGTTCCATGACATAGGGAGAAGCATAGTGGAGTTGAGGGACAAAATGAATGACGACGAAAAGGAAAGGGTTAAAGCGTTCCTGCAGCTACTCGAGGTCGCTTTAGCAACGCTATCGACCAACTTGGACTCGTACAGCGTGAAAAAAGTCGAAGAGGCCTACTGGAAGCTTAAGTCGCTGCTCGACATGAAGTCTAAGATACACATGGCCCTTGAAAACGCGACCCCAGCCTACTCCTACATACTGGGCAAGCTGACGAGCGTTGCGACGCTACTCGAAATCGCGGGTAGCGTTATGGCGTGTTATATGGTTATACAGAAGTACTCGGAGCGAGTGGAGGAGAGCGAACTGGGGCTTAACAGTAAGGAGCCCCGATGACGACGAACCCCTGATCAGGCTGGCAGCAGACCCCTCAGGGGGGATGGTGAGGCCCCGCATCTCGGAGGGGTTTTTAAGTAGCCCTCAGGGCTAGGCGCTTATTGTAAGCTGCCGGCCCGCCGGGGGCCACAACGATTTAATCTCCATCCAACATCATTTCTTGGGGTATGAGGCATGTCTCTGGTAACTGTGCTCTACCACGACGACTTCATGCTTCATAGCCCCGAGCCCTACCAGCACCCGGAGAACCCCGCCAGGCTTAGGAGGGTTCTCGAAGCGTTAAGGGCTAGAAGCTTGGAGGGGCGAGTCCAGGTTAGAGAGCCCAGGGAGGGTAACTCGTCGGTATTTACTTCCGTCCACAGCCCCTCGTATCTTAAGTATGTGCTGTCTCTCGGCGATCAGGGAGTTTCGTGGATCGACGCTGACACATACGTGTCGCCTGGCACGAGGAAAGCCGTAGCTAGGCTTGCGGGTGCCGCTGACGAGGCGGTGAGCCTAGCCCTCGAGGGCGGGAAGGCCTTTATAGCTGGCAGGCCCCCTGGCCACCACGCGGGTATAGCTGGCCGGGCTCTAGGAGCGCCCACTAACGGGTTCTGCATAGTGAATACTGCCGCTCTGGTGGCTAGAATGCTCTCAGCCAGGTCTAAGCCCGTGGTGGTGGTGGACTTTGACCTTCACCATGGCAATGGCACTCAGGAGATATTCTGGGACGATCCAAACATTATACATATTGATATTCACCAGGACCCGGCGACGATTTACCCTGGGGTAGGCTTCCCGGAGGACCTAGGAACCGGCGAGGCTAAGGGTACTAAGGTGAATATAGTCACGCCCCCCTACTCCGGAGACGACATCTACATGCATGCTCTGAGCGTGGTGAGGGCGATAGTGGAGGAGGTTAAGCCAGACTACATCGTGTTTTCTGCGGGCTTCGACGCTTACCGCGGGGACAACGACTTCACAGTGATGAACGTTGGCTCTAGGTTCTACTGGGAGGCGGGTAGAACGCTTTCAGCCCTGGCTAAAGGCGTGGTGGCGGTGCTGGAGGGGGGTTATGGAGTGGGCCTTGAAAGGGGGCTAGAGGCCTTCATGGCGGGGCTTACAGGCTTAAGTGAGGATCCTGTCGGCGACAGGGAGAGCGCTAGCATGGAGTCGGCTCTTAGGTTCTACTCAAGGGCATTAGCGAGGCTTAAAAAGGCGTTGAAGGAGGCGGGGAGCCCCTACTGGGACGTCGTGGAGGAGCCTGGGCTCAGGCCCTCCTAACCCTGAGTCCCCCCTTCTCGGAGACGACTATGTGGGGCGCCCTGGTCGGCGTGTCTACCTCCCACCACTTTATGTTGAATAGCTTAGAGCCCAGCGCCTCCACGCCCCGTACCATCGACCTTAGGCTCCCCTCAAGCCTTATCTTATACCCGGGCACGCAGGCAACAGGCCTGCCCGACCTCACTATGAATGCAGCGTCGCGCGGCACCGTCGAGAAGGTGCCCTCCAGGTAGTTCTGGAACCTAGTGTACCAGTTGTTAGTTATATAGACTCCATTGCCTAGAGCCTCCAGCTCCTCCCCCGCCCTCACATCGCCGGGCTCCACTCTTAGGTTGAAGAGCCTGGGGAATATCCATCCCGCGTTGCCTGTAGACTTGCCTCCTAGGATCCTAGCGGTCTTAGTGTTATGAAGTAAGGTTTTCAACATGCCGCTTTCTATGAACGCGACGTCCGTAGTGGCTACTCCTTCATCGTCGAAAAGGGAGTAGCCGGGTAACCCCTTGTCTCTCGGCGTGCTCTTGAGTGTAAGCCCCTCAGAGGCTACTCGGTCACCGGGCTTGGCGCTCGAGAGGAACGATGTGCCCGTTATAACCGAGCCGGCCAGGGCAGCGCTGGCCACGTACTCCATGAGCTGGCTGGATGTCATCGGTGATAGCAGGATTCTCGAGACGCCCTCTTCAGGCTCCTCTCTTGGCAGGGAGCTACACTCCTCCGCCAGCCTAATAGCTATGTCTAGAGCCTCCTTGGCAAGGCTTGTATCAAGGCGTGTTGAAACCCAGGACCACTGACCGCTCACATCGCGCCCCTTGAAGACTCTAATGTAGCCCTCGAAGCCGGTCACCGACCTAGTCAGCCTGGCGCCCTTCGAGGTGGCGAGAGCGGCCTCTTCAAGGTAAACCGATGCCATACCAGACACGTCGATGCCAGAGCCGGCTCCCATGGCGGAGGCGAGGGCGCCGTAGTCGCTTTCATCCAGGATCTTCTCGACGCTGGGGTCCCTGGCGGAGCAGCTCTCGCCTGAGGGCTCCGGCAAGGGAGCGTAGAGCTTCGACGGCTCTAGCCTCGCTATGAGGTCCTCGGCCCTGCTCAGGAGCATCTCAGCGGCCCTTAGAGGGAACGTTGACGTGTAGATCCTCCTATCCTTGACGAGGTATACTGACACATCGACGTCGTCCCAGTCCTGCACGGCGCTTATGCCTCCGCGGGCAGCCTTAACCATGACGGACCTGGACCTAACAACGTAGACTGCAACCTCGTCGAAGGCCCTGGAAAGCATGTCGAGGAATCTCTCTGCATAGCCAGCAACGTCCTCGGAGCTCACCCGACCCTCACCCCCCTAAGCCTGACGTGGGGGCCGCCCATCCATACCGGCAGGGGCTGCATGGGCTCGCCCTTGCCGCACATGCCTGGATAGAAGGCCAGGTCCCGGCCGACAGCGTCGATCTTAGAGTAGAACTCCGTTGTAGGTATCTGTAGGACGACGTTCTTCACAGGCTCCTCTAGCCTCCCATTCCTCACTATATAGGCCTCCAGGCCGACGTACCTGGCCGTGAGCCTCCACTCATCTATATTCCACTCCATGTAAGTCTTGATGTAGACGCCCTCCTTAACGCTCTCCACTAGCTCGTCGAAGGTATAGTCGCCGGGTGCAAGATAAGTGTTAGCCATCCTGACTATAGGCTCGCTCCTGTAGTCCCTCGCCCTCGCGGCCGCGTTACTCTTAACTCCCATCTCGGCAGCTGTCTCCCTATTATGGAGCATCTCTGCTAGGACGCCCCGGTCTATGAGCCTTCTCGGCCTGGCGGGCACGGCCTCGTCGTCGTATAGGTAGAAGCCCGAGCTGCCGGGGATCGTGGGGTCGTCTATGACAGTCACTATTTCACTACCTATCCTACCCGACGTATACTCCCTGTAGCTCCTGCCGGCCTGGGCGGCCTCTCTACCCAGGACCCTGTCAGCCTCGCTGGGGTGGCCTATACTTTCGTGGAGCGCGAGACCCACTATCTCTGGGGATATTATCACGTCCATGACGCCCTTAGGCGGGTTGCGCGCCCTAGTCAGCGCCACCCTAAGCGACTCTAAGTCATCGGCGATTCTCCTTTGCAGCCCCAGCTTCTCTAGCGCCTCCAGACCGCCGCTACCGCCCACCTCGCCCCACTTGTTAGCCATCTCGCCGCCATACCTGGCGGAGATGTTGTAGAAGACTTCTACCCGGGGCACGAGGCTCTCCACCTCGCTACCATCACTAGTGACTAGGTATTTGTACTCAGCGCTATCAGAGTAGTGGAGGACCTTCGACGTTATCTCTATGCCCTTGGCCTCCAAGCTCTTTGAAACCTCCTTGATCCTGGACAGCTTGTCGTCGAACTCGACCTCCCACGGCTTCTCTCTAACCTTGACCTCGTAGCTTGCACGCCCAAGGGTCTCCTCAGACATGGAGACTTTCCTGGCGGCGCCGGCGAGTGACCTAGCAGACTTTACAGCCCTCTCTACAGCGTCTATCACGCTTCTCTCATCCCACTTGGAGGTAGAGGCGAAGCCGAGGGAACCGTCGACTACGACTCTGACAGCTATTCCGCCCGAGTAGCTGGGCCCGCCGCCCATCAAGTTGTCGTTTAGAAGCGAGAGCGAGTAGCCAAAGTTAACGTGAAGCCTAGCCTCGGCGTACGATGCGCCGAGGCTAGAGGCCCTCTCAACTGCCTTGAAAAGAACGGCAGGGTCGAAGCCCTCAGGGGTCCATGATAGCGCCAAACTGAGCCCCTGGGGGGTTGTCTAAGACGAGTTGATATATAGCTTTCCGTCATAAGCTGTTTTCCAGGGATGAGCGGACGACGGTCGGCGGAGCCCGTGAGAGGGCTGTGAAGACCGTTTCCCCTTAAGCGACCACTAGGAGCCCAGGCCAGCTACATAGGCCTCATAGAATTCTAGCTCCTCGATGTCGGCCCGGGATACTTGGAACCTCGCCGCATCATAGCTTTGAGACTCGGCCTTAGCCACGGACACGATCCTTCACCATTATCTAAATATACGGTAGCGGCTATTGATAAAGCTTAGCCTGCAGGTTCTACGGCTATAGACGTATAGAATCTGTGGAAGAGGCGGGAGGTCCTTAAGGCTGAGACCAAGTAATAATTTTAATATGAGGCGGGGCAGCCGCGATGCCTTGGCCTGATCGCTGCTGAATTCATAGTGATGAGCGAACCCGAGGAGGTATGCGGCTGCCCCGCTACTATCGCAAGGATGAATGAGGATGGCCGCTCCATTAGCCACTCTGCTGAATGATCTAGTGCTTCGGCGCCCGTCCGGGCGAGAGATTTAAAGCCTATGAGGGTTAAAGGGTGTTCTCCTCGATGGCGAGGCCGCATATAGCAGTCTTAGCCATGCTCTCCAGCAGATACGCTATGCTGGCCGTGTAGGCTGCAAAGCTTCCGCCGAACTCTAAGGCTATCTTAGCAGTTTCGATGCTCTCCAGCGCGGCTGCCTCAACCCTTTTAGTACTCCTGCTCGACACCCCGCCCAGTAGCTCTAGTAGCGCGCGTCTCAGCCTCTCCAGGACCTCGCTCCTCGCCTCCTCTGAGACCTCTCTGGAGGCTTCAGCAAGGCCTTCAAGCAGCCTGGGCAATGGCAGCATCATTGCCAGGGCCATACTGGTCTTTGCGGGCTCGCAGAAGCCTATCTCAGCTTTGGAAGCGCTTCTGACGACCCTCTCGACCGTAGCCTTTACTTCGCCAAGCGAGGACTTAGCACCGTCTACGTCGCCCAAGACAAGCTTGTCTATGAAGCTGTTGATAGTTGTTGCAAGTTTCTTCAAAAGGAAGGGGAGAGAAGCGTCCTCGTCCCTAGTAAGCTCTATGATAACCATGTCGTCTCTGAGAGTTATGTCATCGATTTTCTCGGTGCCCCCCATCTTAACACTCTTCACCGAGCCCTTCAGGGTCTTAGGTATCTTGTCGTTGTAGATTACTATCTTATCGTAGCCATGTAGATAAGAGCAGGAGACCATCAGCTTCATGTTGTCGGGCCTCGAAAGAGAATGTGTTAGCTTGAGCGCTAGACTCTTCGAGTTGGATGGCATGTTAGCCGGCATTATCTTGAGGTACTCGCCCTCATCGATAACTATTATGTTGTCGCCTGCCTTAATGTTCATGCGTTTAACCCACGACTTTGGAAGAGTTACAACTAGGCTGCTGCCGCCCAGCTTCTGAACCCTCCTACTATGCATCACTGTGGCCAAACCAGCCCCCTAGAATAGTATTCGCCCCCCCGCTCTGATAAGCTTTAACGGCGTTAAAGTCTTAATGCTAACGTTAAAACCTGTTTCCAATGTAGTCCGGGCCTACAGGGACCCCTCTGCCGCCTCGTAGCCCTCTGACCCAAAGTGGTGGGCATTAGTTAGGGCACCCCTCTTGTTCCTGCATATCAGCGACTTGAACAGCTTGAGGGCGATTTCGGGGGCAGGCCTGGAGGAGCTGGTAGCCCTGTCAACCTCTATTATCATGTGTTCGTCGTCGTCGGTGAGCCCGTAGGACTTGCTCTTTATTATGCCATCGTCGGGATCAACGGGTATAGTCTCCATGAATGCTATAGCCCCCGAGTTGCCGAGGTCTAATATGCCGCCGACAAGCACCATGGGGACGCCTAGTTCCCTAGACCTAGCAACGAGGAAGTTGCCTATGAAGCTGGTATCCATGGTTATGACATTATCGCCCTGCTCTACTATCCTGCCGAGGGTGTCGCTGTTGTAAGGCATCATCTCGCCTATCACTATGTTCACGCCGTGGAACTGCATGGCTCTGAAAAGCTCTGGGAGGGCTAGGTCCTCGTCTATGAATACCCCTACGCTGAAGCCGTCTCTAAGCTTGAAGACGCCGGGCTCCTTGCCGTGGCTTATACCAGCTTCTACCTCCTCCCTGGTCAGGTTGACCTTCCGATACTTACCCACTATGTCGCCCTCCGGCGAGGTGATAACCGTTGTAAGGTAGAGGCGGGGCCCAGCCCTCTCAACGAGGGGCCCCCCGAGCACGTAGACGCCGTACTCCCAGCTCCACTTAGCCATGAAGTTGACGGCAGGCCCCACGGAGCCGCTCCTCTCAGCGATCTTCTCCGCGAACTCCCTGAGCTTGGAGGCGATCTTCGATTTGCTGTAGTAGCCTATTATAGGCCCTGTAAATGGGTATGAGGGGAGAACAATCATGTCTATGGGCCCGGGGACGTCGCTCATAACCTTCTCGATAAGGTTGCCAAGCCTCCTTATATTGCTCCTCTTAGCGCCCATCTTCACCTTGGCGTGAAGCACCACTATCCTCAACCACCCTCACCCCCCTCTACCGGCCTCCTGACGAGGCCCCTCACCACGCAGTCGACGAAGTCTGCAATCCAGCCCGAGCCCCACCTACCCTCCCGACTCTTACCCCCCTCGAGGTTTATAGGAGCGGAAGCCCTGAGCGCCTCGACTTCTGCATGCGCTATCAGCTCCGCCAGGTCCTTAATCTCTCCGTAAACGGCTAGTAGCACATCTCTCCTATCCCTCTCACGCCTCTCAATAGCGTTCATAGCCTCCTGTAGCTCCCGCGTTTTCCTCTCGGACACGATGTAGGGTATAGTCTTGAATATCTCCGCGATCCTCGGGTCCAGGCTCTCTCCAAGGTGCTCCTCTGGCCTAGCGACTTTCTCGTTGAGATAAGTGCAGGCCTCAATGCCCCTCTTATTGGCTACTAGCGAGCCCGGAGGCTTGTCAAGGCTTGACACGTAGCCTCT
Organism: Acidilobaceae archaeon; assembly: GCA_027051095.1. Taxonomy (GTDB): domain Archaea; phylum Thermoproteota; class Thermoprotei_A; order Sulfolobales; family Acidilobaceae; genus Aeropyrum. The sequence continues at coordinate 13,541 of JALUAM010000021.1, forward strand.
ACTAAGCAGGGTATCTATTATTTTAGCGTAGGTGCTAGGCCTTCCTATGCCCTCAGCCTTCATCTTCTGGACTACGTCGCCCTGGGTGTAGAGGAATGCTACCGGTATTCTAAGCCTTTTCACGAGGACCGGCATGTCGTATCTCTTGCCGGGCTCAGCGTCGGCTAGAGCCTCGGCCACGTTGAGCCCATAGTTCCACACTAGGGTGAAGCCCCTCTCAGGGTCTATCTCGCCGCCTTGCCCGCCGACCCTGACAGGCACTTCCACCTCAAAAGATAGGTTGTAGAGCATGTCGTCCAGCTGTATTCTAACCCTTGCATAGTAGACTTTAGCCTCTCTCATCTGGCTTGCCAGGAACCTCTCGTATATTAACCTGTAGAGCCTTAGATGGTTGCCGGTGAATCCTTCAAGCTCTAGCTCGCCTTCCTGGATCATCCTCTGCAGCTCGTCGGGATCTATGGGCCTCGCAGGCCTAATGGCCTCATGGGCCCCACCCTCCTCCCAGGTCCTAGGCCTGAAGACGTCCTCTAGCCTGAAGCCGGCCTTGTCGGCGAGCCTGGAGAGGAGCTCCCTGGCGACTTGAATCCCCTTATCGCTAACCCGCCTAGAGTCAGTCCTGTGGTAAGTTATGAGGCCCCACTCGAAGAGATCCTGAGCTAGCCTCATAGTCTCGGACGCGCTGAGCCTAAGGTAGCGGTTAGCGTCTAGTATTAATGTATCGGTTGTGTAGGGGCTTGGAGGCTCCACAGTCCTCTCATAGACGTCTTCTACTATTATGTACGCCCTGGACGGGACGCCTAGATTCTTAATTCTCTCCTTGAGCTTCGCCGCTATCTCGGCCAGGCTGCTAGTGTCGTCCAGGCTGCAATCAAGCTTCACGGCCAGGTCTCTGACCGCTTCGTGGCTCTTCGGAAGAATCTTTTCGACCTCGCTGCACGCCTTTGAGACTTTAGTTTTGCTAGTATTCCTAGCTATGGAGTCTAAGTTCTTGAGTAGGGCCTTCTCTCTGTCTCCATAGGCCTTAACTACTTCGTCATCGACGAATCTACTATCTAGTATTATGGAGTAGCGCTGGCCCTCGCCAACGACGAAATAGCTGTGACCCAGGGGCCCTCTCTTAGCCTTCTCAGCGTCTAGGTTGAACGAGTACTCTCCAGGCATGTATTTCTCCCTGATCATGCACGCAAGCAGGTGTTGCTCGTCCTCCCCCCGGCTCTCGGCGGCCTCTAGGCACTTATCCAGCCCCTCTCTTTCAGCGACGTCCCTTAGTAGCTCGAAGCTTATCTCTCTCGGCTGGGAGGGAAGACCGCAGAGGTCTAGCTTGGAGCTGTTGCGGGTGGCTGCTAGACTGTAACGGCCGCTACCGCCTAGTATCAGCTCCACGGCCTTGTCAACCCTTGAAGGCCTTATCAAGAGCTGTAGCAGGGGCTGCACGTCTAGTTCCTTGGACTCCCTGAGCCTCTCGACAGCCTCGGAAAGCGACTCAGGGGTGTAGATGTTTACCTCCAGCGCGTTGAAGCGCCTTTTAGCCATCTGAGTCCTATTAACTATCCACTTGAGCGTGGGGGTCTGGACCCTGCCGGCGCTCAAATTGTAGTTGGGAGTGCTAGCCCTCTCACCGCTATCACCCTTAGCAGCCGTTCTACACCTTCTCAAGTCCATGTAAGCGGCGTAGGTGAGCCTTTCCTCCGCCTCGCCCTCAAGCTCCTCCCTGCGCATCGGCACGCCGAGTACTGTACTAGTTAAAGTCGTGCAGTAGTGGGGCCAGAAGTTGCACCACAGCAGGGGCGATAGAGTGAATCCTATCCACCTATCCTCTACCCTCCTAACAACTTGGGCGTCGACTAATGAGAGGTTGAATCTCCTCGGGTTCTCTAGGGCATGTATTATAGCCTTCTTGGTGACCTCATGGAACTCAAGCCTGACATAGTTGTTGTTGAAGGGTATCAGGGAGAGCAGGACGTCCCACCCTATCTTCTCTCCCTCTGTGTCAGGGTCTGTGCCGATCATGACCTCGTCGGCCTCCCATGCAAGCCGCCTGAGGTCCTCGAGCGTGTCAAGTGAGTCCCGCACGCTGCCCCAATGGCAAGCCTTTCTAGGGCAGCAGAGGTCCTCGCCGCATAGGCTGTCGGAGGAGCCTCCCCCCACGTGCTCGTCTACGAACTGGTAGCCGCAGGGGACGCACCTCTTCCTAGTAGTATACACTGGTATGAAATCTAAGGCACCGTTCCTCGAGATCTTCAGCACGCCGAAGAGGTCTCCAAGCACTCTCCCTATCTCCTCCTCGGCGATCCTCGCTAGGGCAAGGTCCTCGGCCAGCTCGTAGAAGCTCTTGGCTAAGTCATATACGTGGCCGCCGCTCGCGGCAACTATCAGTATTCTATCGCCAGTAGCCACCTCGTAGACCCTCAAGCCGCCGGGCAGTATCCTGATGCTGGGCTGCCCGAAGAAGCGTGCTATCGTCCTGGCCTTATTCGGCGACTCCACTATGACTAGCGTGCTCCTGACAAGATCCTCCTCGAGCCTGACGCCCTTCTCCCTCAGCTCCTTGACCCTCCTCCTCTCATCCTCTATCTCTCTGACAATGTCGGCTAGCCGCCCACCATCTAACAGCCACTCGCCTCTCTCCTTGCGGAGTTCCTTCCACTCCGTCTCGATCATCGGCTTCAGCCTTGACACGAGGCCCTTGAAGACGCCCCTTTCGCCGGGCCCCACAACAACTACGCTGAGGCCCTTAGTGACGCCCCCCGCGTAGAGCCTGCTGGTCCTGCCACTAGCCTGCACATAGGTGGGGGCATCAGGCACAAGGAGGACAGGCCTCCCGTTCTCCACAGTAACGCCAACATCTAGGCTCTTCAGGGCCTCCCAGACATAGCTCCTCTGAAGGGCCCTCTTGACGAGGAAGAATGACGAGAGTATCAGGCTTAGGACCTGCGCTCCAGGCACCCTACCCTTAGCGCCGCCCTCCCCGCCCTTAAGCCCCTCCACTATGCTCCTGATCTTCTCGCTGAACTCGTCGGGCGACTCGTAGTAAGCCTGTTCTAGACCGCGGTGCTCTTCAATTATCCTCTTAGCCCACTCGGTTATCTCTCTTAGCCTGTGGGGGCTAGTCTCCCTGACGAGCCTTGCCAGCCTGGCGCGGTACCTCCTCGCGGCGGCAGCAATCTCCTCCAGCTCCCGGGCCTCAGCCTCGGATACATCTTTGGGCGGGGCTGTCTGGGCTAGCAGGGAGAGTAGCCTAAGGAGCCTCGCGGGGTGAGGGTCTCCCACGTCGCTCGTGAACTTGTGCTTGGGGACCCCAGCGAATATCGCGTACTTTGCCCTAGTCGGCATGTCGAGGCCTCTGACCAGGAGGCCGTAGTACGTCGCCACGCCGACTAGAACGTTAAGCTTCTCATCCTTGAAGTCGTTCAAGATCCTCTCGTACTCCCTGGCGCTAATGCCAGCATGTACAGCCCTGACCTTAACCCCTTCTACGTGACTCTCTATAAGCGAGGCTAGCTCCTCAGCCGCCTCGGCCCCCTCATCGAGGGGCACGTAGACTAGCACTCCGTCTCTTAGCTTGGACACCAGTTCCACTACAACCCTGAACACGGGATTCTTTATGTCCCTAAACCTCTCTTCAACGTAGACTTTCTCTGCTTCGACGAACGAGTCTACAACCTCCCTGAGCCCGATGTCGCCCCCGCCCCCGGCCTCGAAGCCCAGCAGCACCCTGAATAGGCGTACCCGCCTGCCGCGCGGCCTTCCAGTAGCAGTGCTAACTATAAGTGTAGAGGCTCTAGACCTGGCCTCAGCTATCTCACTTTCAAGCCTAGCAAGCTCCTTTTTGATGCCCACGAGTCTTTCAATTAACTCGCGCCTTCTCTCCTCGTACGAGTCTAACACTCTCCTAACATCATCTATGTCGCTACAATACTTGTTTATCTTATCGGATATATCTTTAGCATCCCTAGCTTTCATGTTCTTAATGGCCTCTCGGAGGAGACTGTCGCCTTTACTCAATTCAGAGCATAGACGGTAAGGATTCAATACAGCCTCATCTAGTATTTCCTTCAGCTTGTGGTCAACCTTACCGGCGCTTCTGTAAATCCGGACTGGTATGCGGCTTAGCTTGCTCTCGATGTTTCTAATCTCTCGTAGCCTCGACCTAATATCCTTCGAAAGAGCCATTATCCTGTTCTCGAGCCTGTTCCTCTCCCTAGAGAGTTCTAAGTACCTCTCAGCCCTTTCCAGGTCCTCCGGCTTGAACCCGGCGAGTCTCAGTATGGCGTCGACGCTCTTAGCGCTCTTAATGACTGCGTCCACGTCGTCGGCAAAGACTAGCCTCAGCCTGATACCCCTGGAGGCGAGGCTGTCGGCTATCTCATCGGCCTTCTTGGTCATATACGCTGAAGTTATTATAGCGATATCGAAGGAGCCCTCCATTAGCCTTCTATCAGCCTCCTCCCTCTCCTCCTTCCTGAGAGCGCCGAACCTGCGCACAATTGTTACATTACAGCCCGTCGCCTTAGCTATAGCATCTATCTTCTCGGAGAGGTTCGAGGCTAAGGTAGTCGTGGGCACTATGAATAGGCTCTTGCCCTTACCCTTGCAGGCGAAGTATACTGCCATGACTGCACCAAACGTCGTCTTCCCCGTGCCGGTCGGCGCTATGATGCTAAAGCTATCCCCTCTAACTATCCTCTTAATCCAGGTTCTCTGGGCACCCCAGGGCTTAGACCCGATGGCCTTCTCAAAGAACGACACAGCGTCCTCGTACTCCTTGTGAAGCCTGTATATCTCCTCGTAGCGTTTAAGCCTGGATTTACATAGGTCTAATACCCTTTCTAAGAGGTTGGGCCCGTCTTCCACCCCGTACCTAGCGGCAATCGACTTAGCTACCTCTACTGCCTCATCGATCTCGCCCTTGCCTGCGAGCTTCTCAAGCCTGTTGCAGAGGCCTATAACCCCGTTCCTGCCCGCGAGAGCCTTGTAAACCGCCTCCACAGGGATCTTCTCGCCGTACTTCTTGACTAAGCTCACAGCCTGCTTGTATGGGAGGCATCTAGGGCACGGGAGCCCGTAGTAGAGCCTTGAATCTGTGTTAGAGAATCCGCAGTTAGGGCAGGAGTACCTGTAAATCCCCTTGACATCATTCAAGGAAGGAGGATTATAGTAACCCTCTTCCTCTACTCCCCGTTTAACGGTTTCAAGCGCCTCCATAGGCTTAGACAAGGTGGGTCACCCGCGTTTGCAACGTACTTTTAGTCATAATAGTGCACCTCTGCATTGTTGGACGGGCATTATTCTAGAGTACCGCCTTTATTCCATACTCCCTGTGTAATACCACTTACACATATCGGGGGTTAAAAAGGTGTTGGGGGGATCAGGTTTGTGAGGTGAGGTAGTTGAGCTGGAGCGGCGTTATAGAAACGCTTAGAGAAGTCGTAATGATACCGGGTCCCAGCGGCTTCGAGGACAGGGTTAGAAGCTATGTGGTCGAGAGGCTCAGGTCTATGGGGTTAGAGCCTAGCATTGATGAGATGGGTAATGTGACTGTGGCCGTGGGCGAGGGGCCCACGCTTATAATCGCGGCCCATATGGATGAGCTGGGTTTTGTGGTCACGGGCATAACCGAGGAGGGGTTACTGGCTTTTAGAAAGCTTGGGGGCATCGACGATAGAGTGCTGCCTGGGTCTCATGTTGAGGTGTTTACAAGGGAAGGGTCCATCCCCGGGGTTATAGGTATAATGCCGCCTCACCTCCAGTACGAGAAGGACCGCCAGGTTGTTGAGTGGAAGGATCTGAGGATTGATGTGGGCGCTTCTAGCAGGAGAGAAGCTGAGGAGCTGGGGGTTAGAGTTCTCGATCCAGCCGTGTTCGCTAAGAGGTGGGCGGAGCTTAACAGGGGTAAAGCTATAGCTGTGAGGGGACTCGACGATAGGGTCGGCGTGGCAGTTCTGCTAGAACTCGCGTCTATGATTGCCCGGGGCGAGGTGAAGCCGTCTTGGAGGGTGGTTCTAGCGTGGACTGTGCAGGAGGAGGTGGGCCTTAGGGGCGCCAGCTACCTTGCTTCGAGGCTTAGGGCGGACGCTTCGCTGATAGTAGACACTATGGCGTGCTGCTCCTTCGAGATCACAGGCGACGCCAGGCCTGGCGGGGGGCCCGTACTAAGGGCTCTAGACAATAACTACGTGGCTCCCGCCGCGCTAAGGGACTGGCTACTTAAGGCCTCTAAGAGGGCTGGAGTCGAGGTTCAGGTAGCGACCGCGGGAGGCTCCACGGACGCCGCGGCATTACAGAGGTCGGGTATACCATCTGTAGCCATAGGCGTCCTCACCAAGTATGCTCACAGCACCGCCGAAATGGCGTATAAAAGCGACATAATAGATGCTCTTAGGCTCGTGGCGGCAGCTGTGGAGGAGCCTCTGAAGCCTTAACACAGAGGGGCGAAGTAAAATTCTAAGCCCTCTGCCACGCGCTACGAAATAATGGACGCCGGGGTGGCCGAGCGGTCTAAGGCGGCGGGCTGCAGAGGCCGGAGGCCCCGTAGGGACCCGTTGTTCCCGGGTTCGAATCCCGGCCCCGGCTCCACGCTTCTCACATAACCTAGTTAATTTGTATCAATCGACCATCCCGCACAGTTTAAATACGTCTTTACATAGTTATGGCTACGCTCGGCGGGGTGCAGGGCGGTGCTGCTCAGCGAGTTCATATTAGCAATGGCTGCCTTCGTGTTCGCGGGCCTAGCGGTCATAACGTTCTCGATGTATTACGCTTACAGGTCTAGGGAGAACCTTGTCAGGGCGGTATCCTTCCTGCTACTATCCCTAGCATTCTTCGTGGGCCTATACTACCATTCAAGCAAAATTAATTTAATTCTTATCCATAGAGGCGCCTTCGGCTTCGAGAATCCTTCCGGGCTAGCATTCGCTTTGATGATAGACCTTATACCCTTCAGAGGACCTCCTGTCTATTTGTTTGGCACGCTCACGGCTCTCGCGTCCCCCGAGGTCTACACTCCCTCCGGCCTGAACATAGCGCTGATAGCTCTATCTAAGCTGTTCCTAGTGGCCGGCCTGGTTCTCCTAGTCTACCAATCTATTCTTATATACTTAGGCGAGGTGCTAGGCAGGAGGAGCCTCGTGCTGGTAGGGCTCTCCATCATACTTGCCTTGGTATCGCTGGTTGCAACCCTTTCGCTTGCTTCAATGGTCAGAGGCCCGCTAGCGGAACCGGACGAGGCCAGGGCTAGAATGCTTATGAACATAGCCGCGCTCTCGACCCTAGCCCTATCAGTCCTGGCATTATCGACATCGTACAGCTACTTCAAGGTGTTCAGGGAGACGGGGGAGAGGAGCTACCTCTTCCAGGCGGCAGGGTTCCTGATATTAGCGCTCTTCATGGCCCATCTCTCAGGGGTATCTTCGTCCCTTACCTTAGACCTTGCGGGGGCGGCCATAACGTCCTTTGAAGCCCAGGCGTCGGTCACGCAAATATACCTAGCCATGTTCCTCATGGCCGCTCTATCCAGCGTGCTACTGGCGCTCGGCATGATACTCGAGATAGCACCGCCCGCCGCAGAGGAAGAGGAGCAGGCCGCGGAAGAATCGAGCTAAGCGGGACTTCCCCCAGGAAGAATCAGCTAATTTTCAGCTTCTACCCCCCATTAATACTTTAGGGGCTAGGCCTTTGGGGTTGAAGATCGCATTCGTGTCTAGGTATCCTCCAGTCCATTGCGGGGTCGGGGAGTACACTCGGATGCTAGCGGTGGCTATGAGGACTATATCGCCGTCGACGAGCGTATACATAGTATCGAGCACGGAAGCCGGGCCTAAGGAGTACTTTGACGGCGAGGCGGGGGCCCGCGTCATACCGTCGTTTGAGCGAGGCGAATCGAGCTATGAGGGTGTATTGAAGACTCTGGAGGACCTAGGAGGTGTCGACGTGGTTCACGTCCAGCACGAGTACGGCATATTCGGTAGGAACCCGGGCGTCTTCAAGGCGCTTAGGGAGGCTGTTAAGCGGGGGCTCGCGTCCATAGCCGTGGCTACCCTCCACACGGTATACCACTCCTCGACCGACCGTCACGACGCTCTGGAGGCACAGATGGAGGCTTCCAAGCTCGATGGCGTCATAGTTCACAGCTACCTCCAAGAGTTTGAGCTGCAGGCTCAAGGTTTCAACACCACCAGCGTGTTCAAGATACCTCATGGAACCCTTCTCAACCCCTACTTAGGGCATCCGCGGGACAAGCTGTTAGAGAAGGTGGGCTTAGACCCCTCAGAGATGGACGACGTCATAGTCGTCATGCCTGGCTTCCTGAGGCCTGATAAGGGCCTAGACGTGCTGCTGTCAGCTGCGGCTCTCACAGACAGGAGGTTCACCCTGATAGTCGCCGGCGAGCCGGCCGGCGTCGACGTGGACTCTCTACCGTCTATGAGGGGGAGAGTTAAGGTCCTCGACAGATACCTGTCGAGCGACGAGATTCTAATGCTGGCTGCGGCGTCCGACGTGATAGTGCTGCCCTACAAGGACAGGCCGGGGAAGTATAGTGTCAGCGGCATACTGCATCTCAGCATGGGGAGCCTCAAGCCGCTGGTAGGCACTAGGGTTCCGCGTTTAATAGAACTATATCAATATGCTCCGAACCTCACGGTGCCTCCTAGAAGCCCGGAGCTGCTGGCCGCAAGGCTGGAATGGGTCATAGACAACTATGAGTTGGCGTCAGCCTATAGCACGCACCTGTTCGCCTATGCAGCCGAGACCCAATGGCCTAGAATTGCGAGGGCGCACTTAGAGCTTTATAAGGGCCTTATCAGCGACAGGAAACAGCTAGATTTATTCCCATCCCTCATCTAGCCGTACTTGAATCCGAGGGCGAAACCCGCTAGGAAGGTGCCCGCGAAGGGTATATTAGCTATTATATGGGCTTGCAGGCTACCAGCCGCGGCTTCGGCGCCGCTTATAGCCCTCTCAACTAGCAGGACAAGCTTGTCGTAGTTAACGGATATCACTCCGTAGTATTCGAGCCCTATCAACGCGATTGTGAAGACTCCTAGCACCAGCAGGGCCAGCTTTAACGCCTTCTTAACAGCGTAGCCTGCAGCGAAGCCTAGCACTAGGCCGCCGCTAGCCTGGAATAGTATGGCAGGCAGGACGTCCTGAAAGGTTACATCGCCTGCCATCCGGGCCCCCTCCACAATAATTTAATATCATTTAAATATTAAAGTTATGGGTGTGAGCCTTAGGGCATAACTCTCTCCGTGTCTCTCGGTAGCATTCTGGCCTCCCTTATGTTGGATAGGCCTAGGCTCTGCATCACTATTCTCTCGAGGCCCATACCCGCTCCTCCATGGGGCGGGGCACCGTGCTTGAAGAAGTCCAGGTAGAACTGGAAGCTACGTGGGTCTAGGCCCTTGGATTTGAGGTTCTCAAGCAGCTTGTTATACCTGTGTTCCCTCTGCCCACCTGTGACCACTTCAAGACCCCTGTATAAGAGGTCGAAGCTGTACGTCCACTCGGGCTCGCCGCTCTTCCTCATGGTGTAGAAGGGCCTCACCTTCCAAGGGTACTCTGTCACGAATATGAAGTCGCTGTCATACTCCTCGTGGGCATAGGCCGCTATCATTTTCTCCGCCTCGCCGTCTAGGTCCTCGCCTTCCGGTATGACCTTGTGGAACCTTTCTCTCAGGATCTCGTATGCCTCCCTCATGGTGACCCGTGGTATGCCCGAGGCAGGTATCCTCGGCGGCTCTGCCCCGTGGGCTTCCATAGCCTTCCTGGCGACTTCATCTTCTTCCATGCGCTTGGCCAGCTCCCGGAAGAAGCCCTCCACGTAGTTCATAACGTCGTCGTAGCCCTCTATGAAGCCAACTTCTATGTCGAGGCTGTGGTACTCGTTGAGGTGCCTCGCCGTGTGGTGGGGCTCGGCCCGGAACACGGGGCCTATCTCGAAGACCCTCTCGAGGCCCGCTATGACGGCGAACTGCTTATAGAACTGGGGGCTCTGCGCTAGATAAACCGTCTTGTCGAAGTAGAGGACAGGGAATACCTCGGCTCCGCTCTCGGTTCCCGCAGCTACTATCTTAGGGGTGAATATCTCCACGAACCCCTCCCTAGTATAATACTCTCTGAACACCCTGGCGACGAACGCCTCGAACTCGAACACGCTTGAAACCTTAGGGTTCCTTATGTCGAGCCACCTGTACTTCAGCCTGACGGGCAGCGCGGCCTTCTCAGAGCCCTCAGGCTCGAGGGGGAGAGGCTCCACAGGGCTGGAGAGGACTTTAAGGCTCTCAACCTTGATCTCCACACCCTCCTTGGTAGGCGCCTCGGATAACAGGCCCGAGACACATACTACCGACTCTAGGCGTAGGTCCTCCGCCGCCTGGAGGGCTTCCTCCGGCGTGACACCGGCCTTGAGAGTGGCTTGTATGAAGCCTGTCCTGTCCCTCAGGACTAGGAACTTGACCCTGCCAAGGTCTCTGATCCTGTGTACCCACCCGCACACGGTGACCCTAGAACCCTTGAGGCTCTCCTTCTCAGACACTATCTCGCCTATGAAACTCCTCTTCAGCATGCAGAGCCCCCCTCTCGTGTAGCATTCGCAGGAGATAAAGATTGAGCCGGCAGCGAGGGCCCTCAGACAGAGATGCTTACGAACAGGAGGCTAGAGTACTTGCCTGCTATCCTCTGGAAGTCGGAAACTGTAAGGGCTTCGACACCCCTCTCAGAGAAATCTCCTCTCAGCATTATCTCGACTAGCCTCCTCTGCCAGGGCCCGCCGAGCACTACATACCTCGCGGGCCCCTTCCCGCCGGGCTTCTCATACCTTAGGACGACCGGTATCTTAACAAGCTTCCAGAAGTAGGGTGGCACGGCGTTGAGGAGCCTCTCTACTTCGGATTTATCCATGTGGTGTAGCTCTCCACTCTGAAGCCTAACCGACAGCCTCCCCTTAGACGCCTCGTAGAGGGTTACAGCCTCGGCGGGAAGGCTCGATCTCAGCTTTCTAGCGGAGTCTAGATACTTCTGCCTGATAAGGTCGCTGGCCGGCCTCCGCCGGCCCGTGTCCACAGCGCTACTTCCTCCTAAACCTGGCGTATATCATCGCGTGGTCTCTATCGAAGGGGTCTAGGTGGACCACGTCTACTATTTCGAAGCCTCCCTCCTTGAGGGTGTAGACCTCCTTCCTGTAGACCTCGCTGGGCTCTGTGGTGACGTCTATGCTCCTAGCCTTTATAGCTAGGAGCAGGTAGCCGTCATCCCTCAAGAAGAACTTTGCGTTCCTGACCACTATGTCGGCCTGCGTGGGCTGCGCTATGTCAGCGTAGAGGCCGTCTACTCCCTCTACTAGGTGTCTGTACTTTTCGGGGAACCTGGCGTCTGCTAGCACAGGGAATATGTTGCGCCTATCTCTCACAACGGTTAAGAGGTCCCTCATGACCCTCGGCGCGAATTCGACCCCATAGATCCGGCCCTTCTCGCCTATAATATCGCTTACATGGCTCGCCGTGGTGCCGCTGGCTATGCCCAGGTAGAGGATCCTATCGCCCTCCTTGATCGGAAGCTCTATAAGCCCCTTCAGGAGTGCGGCGGCCAGCTTACTCCTATACGCATTCCACTCCCTGTACTCCACGCCCTCGTAGTTGAAGATCCTCTCCCCGTAGACCCTCTGACCCGGCACTAGGTTTTTGGTTGCTATCCTGAGGCTTCCGTCCTCTAGCTCGACCACGTAGACGCCCTTCCACTTGTCGTGCTCCCTGACGCTCACAACCTCAACCACGACTATGCACCCCCGTCTCTACCTCCTACCCCTACCTCTCCTCCTCCGGCCTCTTCTACCCCTCGCAGGCGCCGCGGGCTTCTCCGGAGCAGGCTTCCTCTTAGGAGGCTTCGCGTAGATCTTCTTAATCTCGGCTATCCTCCTCTCCAGCTCGGCCTTCAGCTTGTCTCCTATGAACCTACCTGTGAAGGCGTCAACTTTGGCTGCGATTGCGAGCTTTGCTGCCAGGGCCCTAGCGATCTTGCCTCTCTGCCATCTAGGGCTCCTATGTATGTGGGGATACTGGAATATAACTCCGTGCTTGGGCGGCTTGCCGCCGGTCCTCAAGGCCCTGAATAGAGCCTTCTCCGCGCCTAGCACCTGTATCGTGCTTGCTGGAAGCCTTGCAAGCTTCTCAAGGCCCCCTGCAAGGCTTATAAGCCTAGCGCCAAGGAGGGGGCCCACCAGGGCTGTTATGTTGGGCGCCACCTCCTTCATGACCTGCTCTATGTAGCCTGTGAGGCTCCTCCTGAGCTGGTATAGCTGCCTGGTTATGTTGGCTAGGGTCCTGATGGCCTCTATGTCGAAGTCGCTCAGATCCGCTCCTATACTCTGCCTGGCAGCCTCGGCTATCTTCCTAGCCTTTTCCTCCTTGAAGCCAAGCTCCACGAGCTTCTCGACCGTTATGTTCTCCCTGTGGCCCAGCTCGGACACTATCTTAACGTAGTCCTCGTGCTCCCTGACTAGGTCGTTCAGCTCGGGGAAGTGGACGCTGTACCACTCCCTCAGCCTGGCGACGAAGAGGTTTATAGTCCTGTCGATGTCGTCTATAGCCCTGATCGCCTGAGCCGCTAGCAGGTCCCTCTTCTGCGCTGCACCCCTCAGCTTTCTCCTCGTATATTCAACGTTGAGCTCGTAGAGCCAGGAGAACAGCTCCTCCTCAGTCTTGGCGAACTCCTTCTCGAGGGCTATGGAGAATAGCCTTTCACGTGCGAGGAAGGCAGGCGTGTTGCCGGGCTCTACCTTCACGTTGAAGCCTAGCTTAGACACACTTCTAGCCTCCTCGTCATCCTCGACTACTACCTCTGTCACGCCCATCTCCTTAAGCTTCTCCAGCAGTCTCTGGGCGGCCGCAGTGAGCGAGCCCTCCTCGACCTTCATAGCCTCTGCGACCGCCTCGTCTATACTCCTGGGCGCAAGCTCATACTCTATAACCCTGCCGTCGGAGTCTACGGCGAACACTCCTATAGGCAGGTCGACTAGGTACACTCTCCTATCATCCCCTCCCTCGGTCAAAGCCTGCCACCCCCCGCCCTACCTCCTTCCTTGGTTGAAGGATACAGGGTAATTAGCGTATTCGGGGGCGGCTCTGAGACTGGTGTCACTCGCCACCCCCAGAGGGTCGGCAATACCAGCCTTCTTCACAGCCGCCCCGCAGAATCTAGGCCTCCCCCTGGGCCTTTTAAAGCGGGGTCTGCTGTGTCCTGCGCCGGCCTCGTGCTAGGGGGTAGCCGAGGGCTTGGCTTTCATGCGGCTCGGGCGATAGCCTCGATCGGTTGCAACGTCGCGATCACGGCTAGAGGCGGCGAGGGTCTGGATAGGGCCGCTGAAGCCATTAGAAGCGTGTTCCCCGTAGAGGTCGTAGCTCTCCGGGCAGACCATTCGAGGGAGGGCTCTGTGGAGAGGGTTGTGAGCGAGGTCCTGAGGCTATGGGGTGCTATAGACTACGTGGTCGCGGCTTACGGGAACATAAGCAGGGAGCCTCTGGAGCTGCACGAGGCAGAGTGGAGAGACTGGATCGAGGCGGCAGCGCTTTACATAGCTTCGACGGGCGAACTCTTCAAGAGCCTGATAAGGCTTAACCCCTCGAAGGCAACCGTGATATTAATCTCTAGCTTCTCCGTGCCCGAGCCCATGTCACCCCTAGTAGTATCCGATGCTGCTAGAGCGGCGCTCTCGAGGATAGTCAGGGTCGCCGCCCGCCGCTACCCCTCGAAGCTCAGGCCCATCCTACTGCTTGTCGGCAGCTTCCCCACGCCGGGCGCCATGGAGACTATATCGCGGCTGGCCTCTAAGAGGGGGGTCGAACCAGAGGACCTATGGAGGAGAGAGGTCGAGGCGAGGAGCCCTTTGGGCAGGGCTGGCAGGCTCGAGGAGTTCGAGCGCATGATAGTGTTGTTGCTCAGGAGCCCTGAGTACCTGGCGGGGGCCTCGATACTGTTCGACGGGTCCTCGTCCAGGATCGCCTGGCCTTAACGGGTATTATCGGAGCACGCCCCGGTTAAGGGCTGCAGCCCACGAGGCATCTCGCGGGGGCTATGGATCCCAGAAGCGTGGAGGCGCTCAGGGTCTTAGCCTCCATGGGCCCTCTAAGCTTGGAAGAGGCGCTGGAGATCATAAAATTCATGGTACGCGACGTCGGCGACGCCTGGGGGGTGCTAGAGGATCTGAGGAAAACCGGCCTTATAGTGGTGCGTGAGGGGCTAGTCTATGTAGATAGGAGGGGGGTCGAGATATTGAGAAGGACTCTAAAGGAGCGTAGAGGCCCCTAGCTACTTGTCCGACTTGCCAATCACGTATAGGTATAGAGTTTTCTGCCAGACGCCCTCAGTCTGCACAGTTTTAACAGGCTCCCAGCCCGGTATTGGGAAGTCCAAGGTCACTATCCTGGTGCCGGGCCTAAGCTCCCGCTTAAGCTTGGGCTTAAGCGCCTCGTTAACGCTCGTGAGGAGGTACATATAAATTGCTGTCGCCTCGCTGAGGTTTATCTTGAAGAAGTCGCCCTCTATGACCTGGACCCTATCTGCTACCCCCTCTTTCTTAGCCCTCCTCCTAGTCTCCTCTGCCAGCTCCTTTCTCAGCTCCACGCAGACAACCTTCTTGACCGGGAATCTCTTCGCGGCCTCGACGACTACCCGCCCGTCGCCGCAGCCTAAGTCGTAGAACACGTCGTCCTCTTTTAGGTCTAGGAGCTTGAACACCGCGGGTAGGACCTCGCTACGAGTGGGAACGAAGGGTACCAGGGGATTGCCTCCTAAGGCCACACTAAGCCACCCTAAATCTAAGTCTCCCCAGGGATCAAGATCTTCATTACCGGTCAACGCTTAAACCCTCCCGCGCATCCTGCGTTTACCTGCAGACACCACTATTTTAGGCTATGGAGGCGGGGGCTTAAGCTGAGCTTTAGCTGGAGGCTTCGCCGCCTTGCTCCCTGCCGCGTCTCCTGATCTCCTCTACCTCGCCTCTCGGCAGGGTCCACGAGGGGGGCTCGGGTATCACGCCGCGAGGCCTGAAGTATATCACTGCTAGCATGAGCAGGGCTATCAGCATGTACTCCAGCGCGTTGGCGAAATACCCCTCATCTATGCCTAGGACCTCTAGGGGGAGCAGCCTGGCTATGTCGTCCTTGTAGATTCTTATCGGGCCTATGACCATGGCGCCCACTATTATTGTAGCCAATGCTATACCCCTATTGCTGGACATGCCTCCGAGTATCATGAGGGCCCAGGGCCAGAAGGTCCAGAGCACCCTGTCGAAGATTGACTGGGCAGCGACGCTACTGCCCCCTAGCCAGGGGTTAAGGCTGTACACTAAACCAGCTAGGGCTGCTAGGGCGCCGCCTATAATCATGGCGTCTCTCCTCACAGATGCTATGTTCTTGCCGACGGCTCTTGCAGAGTCCTCGTCGTCTCTCACGGCCCTGAGCAGCCTCCCGCTGGGCGAGTTATAGAATAGCTCCATGTAGACGTATACTGCCGCGGCTACCAGAACCGTGAAGATCGTGGCAGCCAGCGTGGGGTCAGGCGCCCATGCGAAGAGCCTTGGCTTGAAGAGGCCGACAGTCGGAGTAGCACCCATTACCTGGGGGGTGTAGGTGGCTAGCACCCTTATGCCCTCGCTGGCCGTCAGGAGCATTATGGCAAGGTACTCCCCTCTAAGCCTTAGGGCGGGGTACGATGCTATGTAGCCCAGCAGGCCTCCAAGAGCCAGGGAGAGGATTATCCCCACGAGTAGCATTAGTAGGGCGATTAGGGGCGACTGAGGGAGGAATTCGTTGTTTATTATCGTCAGCGTCTTCTCGTTGTTACCCAGCACGAGGTCGTCCACCATCCCAAGGCTGGGCTCTACAGGCTCACCGGTTATCCTAGCCACGTCGTCGGGCCCAAGGAACCCTGTGAGGATGGCTGCCGCCACGACTAGATGCGCTACAAGGTTGCCCACTACTATGCCGCCGACAGCGAAGAACATGGCGTGGCCGAAGTCTGGTATGCCTGTCATGCCGGCCTTCACGTTGAGCGCACTCGTCAATATATAGTATACCGCCGCAAACGCTATGATCTGCTCCGCGACCGTCACTATAGATTCTAAGCTAACCACTCCTAGCCACCCCCCTCCTAAGCCTAGCTAGTATACCCCTACCCCTCCTGCCTGTGACGAGGCCTGCAAGACCCTCGGGGAAGAAGAGCAGCGTGAGCCCTACTGCAAGCATCGACAAGGCCTTGTTGTATTTAATTATGACGCCTAGGCCTGTTAGCTGCTGGAGAAGGAAGGCGCCGTAGACCTCTATCACGCCTATTAGGAACCCGCCGCCGAGGCCCCCGAAGACGTTGTTGATGCCGCCGACTACGCTGCCCGCGAAGGCGCTGACTACTATCTCGTCCGCGGGTGACGTGGCGCTTATAGGCTTAAGCGCCGCTGTGTCTGCCGCAAAGAGCATTATAAAACCTGCTATCCCGGCTGTAGCACCGCCTATAGCCCATGCCAGAGCGTAGATCGCCTCGACGTTTATCCCCAGGACAGACGCCAGGGAGGGGTTCTCTATTGCGGCTCTCATCTTAACGCCTATCATAGTCTTAAATAGCAGTAGGTAGAGTAGGACAGCTATTAGTATGGAACTTAGAAGAGAGAATAGGAAGACTCCCCTGTAACCCTCGATTCTAATATCGTAAGACGACATGTCCATGCTTGTGGACGAGAGCGCTATGCTGTCCAGTAGGGGCTTCACGTAGGAGTGAGTGTTGTAGAGTGTTAAGAGAGCTAGCAACAGGAAATCATAGGCCAGGGTCGCTATCATCAGCTTGAGAAAGTCGGCTCCTCTTCTCAAAAGAGGCCTTATGATGACGTAATACTCGAAGAGAGTTGCGAGTGTTGTTGCTATCACTGCTGCCGAGAGCCCGGCCAAGTATACATACAGCGGGTATGGTATCCTGACTGAGAGGCCCAGCACCTCCCTTTCCTCGAAGCTATACTCTAACCCGCCCTTAGAGACCAGGACTCCTATGGCTGTTGCAGCGGCATAGGAGCCCACGAGGGCTATCCGTGCGTGGGCGAAGTTGAACACCTTAGTGGTCATATACGTCAACGTTATGCCTAGGCTTAGCATAGCTATAACGCTTGAGTATATAACCATGTTTACAGCTACTATGGGGTCGAAGAGTGCCACACCGTTCACCCCAGGCCGAGATACATCCTCGCTAGGTCCTCCCGCGCCATTAACTCCTTCGCGTCGCCGTCAAACACTACCCTGCCGTTGACTACAAGGACGCCTTTATGACCGATCTCTAGGCCGGCTTTCACGTTCTGCTCTACTAGCACGACAGTGTAGCCCTGCTCGTTAAGCGTCTTCACGTAGCCTAAGACCTCTCTGGCCAGCTTGGGAGAGAGCCCTGCAGTCGGCTCGTCTATCAGAAACACTTTGGGCTTCCTAATGACGCCTATAGCCATGGCCAGCATCTGCCTCTCACCGCCGCTGAGGGTGCCCGCCTTCTGGTCCAGCCTCTCCCTAAGCCTCGGGAACATCTCGAAGACCTCTGCTAGCCTCTCCTCGAAGACGCTGGAGGGCAGGTCGTAGCCTGCTAGCTTTAAGTTCTCTCTAACGGTGAGGCCTGCGAATACGTTCTCCAACTGGAATATGAAGGCCATGCCCAGCTGCGCTCTCTTGTGCGGCGGCAGCCTGGTTATGTCGCGGCCTTCGAAGAGCACCCTGCCCTTGTAGACCTTGGTGAGGCCGAATAGGGTCTTGAGCAGGGTGCTCTTCCCCGCGCCGTTAGGGCCTACTATCACGGTTATCTTTCCGCGGGGTATCTCAAGGTTGACGTCGAAGAGAGCCTGTAGGTCGCCGTACCCCGCGCTAAGGTCCTCAACCACTATGATGCTATCATCACCCGCCAAGGCATCACCCCCCCAGGTAGCTCTCCAGGACGGCCTTGTCTGTGAGAACTTTCTCTGGGGGCCCCTCGCTTATGACCCTACCCATGTTCATAGCGTAGACATAGTCAACGTATTTGGACACCAAGCCTATTCTATGCTCTACGACAAGGAATGTTATGCCTCTCTCGTTGGCAAGGCTCCTAAGCCTCTCAAATATCGAGTCAGCTAGCACAGGGTTCACGCCGGCGGCTGGCTCGTCCATGATGATAGTGTCTGCCCCCCTCATTATCGCCCTGGCTATCTCAAGAAGCTTCATCTGCCCGCCGCTGAGCTCCGACGCCCTGACATCCCATTTATCTTCGAGGCCGACCCACCTCAGCACTTCGAAGGCCCTAGCAGTTATCCTCTTCTCAAAGGGCCTCCATAGCCCCCTAGTGAACGCCGCGAGGAACCTATTTTCGCCCGGATTCCCGTCCACCGATACCAAGAGGTTCTCCAGGACGGTTAAGTTTGTGAACGGCCTGGGTATCTGGAACGTCCTGGCTATGCCCAGCTTAGCCCTTTCGTGGGCCGGGAGCCTGGTTATATCGCGCCCCTTGTAGTAGACTCTGCCGGCATCCGGCTCTATGAAGCCTGTGATGACGTTGACAAGAGTCGACTTACCGCTCCCATTAGGTCCTATCAGCAGGGTTACCTTACCTCTGGGAATCCTTATGGTCACTCCGTCGAGAGCTACTATGCCGCCAAACCTCTTCACAACGTTATCAGCTACTAGCACGTACTCGCCCCTCTCGCTACCTCCCCCTGTAGTCACTGTGCAGCCCTAGGAGGGAGAGCATACCCTCGATAACTTAACCTTTTCCC
Organism: Acidilobaceae archaeon; assembly: GCA_027051095.1. Classification (GTDB taxonomy): domain Archaea; phylum Thermoproteota; class Thermoprotei_A; order Sulfolobales; family Acidilobaceae; genus Aeropyrum. The sequence continues at coordinate 32,304 of JALUAM010000021.1, forward strand.
GTGGGCTAATGGACGGGCTACGAGGAAAGGTTAATAACCGGGATAATCGTGTGCACCGGGGCGAGCGCCGCTTGATTTTAGCTATGCGAAGCTAGAGGACGGGTCAAAGCGTGATAAAAGGGAGGGTAGGAACTTTAAGAATAACTTAAAAAACGATATTAAAAGTTTAGTTTGAGGCTACCCTCCCCTCATTCTCAGGAAGTAGAAGGCAGCTGCGGCTATGATTACTATTATCACGACGGCCGCTATTATGGCTGTGGTGCTAATGCCGCCTTCCTCCTCTGCTGGAGCAGCCTCCGGCGTCTCTGCGGGGGTTGCAGCCTCCTCGGCCCTCTCCTCGGCAGGCGTTGCCTCCTCCGGCGTCTCCTGCTGAGGCGCCTCTCTCTCCTGCGGCTTCTCCATCATGGCGGCGAACTTCTCCTGGAACAGCTCGGGGAAGGTCTTACCGTTAGGCAGGGTTAGCCACTCGTTGACATCATCGACGCCCTTGTAGACGCCAACCTTGATCCACTCCGGCTTGCCTTCGACCTCGGCGATCAGCCACCAGTCGTAGTCTGCGGTGGCTCTATCGCCGGCCTCGTTGAGCGGGAACTTGCCGGTGGCAGCCATCCTGGCGAACTCGTCGCTTACAGTTATCTCGGGGAGTATCTCCTTCACGGCGTTGACTAGCTCGTCGGGGTTGTCCTTGGGACCCACCTTTAACAGGGCTAGGGTCAGGGCTACTACAGCGTCGTAGGCAGCATAGCTGTAAGCGTCAGGCTCCTCGCCTATCCTCTCTAGGACCTTCTGCTTAACCCTCTCCTGTGTCTCCGTGGCGGCAGGCGAGAATATCGGGTTAATGAAGAGGGTCTCTATGGCGAACTCTGCAGCCACAGGGTCCTTTATGAACTCGGAGAGGTTGGCTGTGCCATCGCTGCCGAACCAGACGACGCTCCTTAGCTCCTTGTAGTTAGCGGCCTGCTTGAACAGCTGCACGACCTCCTTGAAGCCTATCGCTATCACGGCTACCTTATCCCTACCATATTTCTCCATTAGCTGCCTCACGTCGTTAGCGGCGCTACTGGCTATGGCAGAGAAGTTGGGGCTCTCGGGGTTGTAGCTATAGACATTTATGACCTCTACGCCCAGGTTCTCGAGCACGCTCTTAGTAGCCCTTGCTAGGCCCTCGCCCCACGTGTCGGCCCTGTTGATTATGACGACACCCTTTATGCCCAGATCCCTAGCTAGCGCTCCTACAGCCTTGCTCTGGACGTCGTCTGCAGGCGTAAACCTGAAGACGTTGTCGCCGGGTATAGCAAGCTCGATAGCGGTGCTGCTGGGGCTTATGAGGAGCACGTTGTTCTGGTCAGCCAGCTCCTTGAGCTTCTTGACCTCGGCGCTGGTCATCGGGCCTACGACGAACTTTATGCCCTGCGCTATGAGGCTGTTGAACTGGCTCACAGCGACGTCGGGCTTAGTCTGAGTATCAACCACTACCAGCTCGAGCCTGAACCAGGCGTTCTGCTCCTCGAGGAAGGCGTTCATATCCTCTACCGCAACCTCCACGGCAGCCTTGGCTCTAACGCCGTAGCTCTGCAGGTCGCCTGTGAGGGGTAGAAGCGCTCCTATAGTTATTGTCTGCTGCGCTGTGGACACGCTGGCCAGCGGGAGTATGGACGACAGGGCCAGCAGCGCCATGAGGGGGATAGCAGCAGCGATCCTCTTCGACATCCCGACATCCTCCCCCACTACTTACTTACCGAATAATCAAAATAGTCGGGTTTAACCCGCTATATAAACCTTATCTCCACTGGGAATGGAAGCGCCTAGAAGCGCCGACTGCTAGAAGGCTGGTGTGGGGATGAGTGGACCGCCAGTGGCCCGACCTATAGGGGATGAGGAGCTTTCAGCGGCAACGACCCGCAACAAGGGTCGGCTTAAACACGGCTCTTCACGGCTACGGCTCGTTTCACGGCCGTCTCCTCATCCCCGCGGAGTATTCTTATTGTGATCCGGGGGGCTTCCGGGTTATGCTTCCACCCTGAGCGCTATCCTATAATTCATATAGGCTAGGACTAGGGTGCCCGCTATGGTAGATGCTGCATAGAGCGGGAGGACCTCGGCGGGGGTTATTGATAGCTCCACGAGCGACGCCGCGGTCTCGGGGTCGTCTACTAGGGGTAGCGGAAGGGGTATGAATGTGTTGTCGAACTCTACTAGGTAGTAGATTATCGATGGGAGCGTAGGGCCTGCCAGTATGGGTATGGCGCCCGAGGCGAGTATGGTCAGCTCGTAGTACCTTCTCCACGACTCTACGCTGAAGGGATCTCTAAGTACTACCACGCCGAGCGCTAGCCCCACGGCTGCTCCCGTCAGCAGCGTTACCGCGGCCCCCAGTATGAACCCCGTCATAGGGTTCCTAGTGAGGGCTCCAAAGGCCGAGGCTAGCAGAGCTATCTGCAGGCTTCCAAGGCCTATGAGGGCCCCCAGCAGGGGGGCCATCCAGGCCTTGCTCTGGGGGCCTCCGACGAGTGTGGCAGCCACTGCTACAGCTGCCCCCGCCGCCGTGAACGCTACGACTAGGAACGCTGCCAGCGCTATCATCTTGCCCGCCGCGTAGCCTCTCCTACCCACAGGCCTAACGGCTATGAGCCTGTATCCTCCCTCCCTCAGGTCAGATGCCAGGAGGTCGCCACCATACACCACCGCTACCAGCCAGGCCCAGCCGGCTATGCCGAGCCCGGCTACTAGGCCGCTCGCGGCGCCCGCTCCTATATCAAAGCCCATCATAACAGCCCAGAGCCTCTCCTCATCGACAGCTACCCCCAGTGCCTTCATGGCTATTGCGGCTATCACGGGGAGAGCCGTGAACACTAATATAAGAACTATGCCCTTCTTCCTCAAGTCCCTCTTCAACTCGTAGAGGAGTATCCCCCTAATCCCGCCTTCAATCAAGGCCTTCACCCCTCACTAAGGCTAGATAAGCCTCCTCTAGGCTGGGCTTCTCGACCCTGACCCCATCTATCCTGACTCTGCCCCTGAGGGCGTCGACAACATCTTCGACTGTGGAGTTATACACTGCTACACTCCTGCCGCCTATCATTTCTGCTCTAAACCCTCTTTCCCTGAGCGCCACTACAGCCTCCTTAGCCTGGGGCGTCTCGACTACAACCCTATTGGATCTGGAGAGGGCCTCTAGGAGCCCTTCAAGGGGGCCCCTATACAGGAGTCTCTGCCTTAGGACTACGACGCTGTCCGCCAGGTCCTCGACCTCTCTGAGAAGGTGGCTGCTTACCAGCACGCCAGCTCCCTCGCCTCTGGCGGCTGAGACTATCAGCCTCCTAGTCTCGGCCACCCACTCCGCGTCTAGGCCCGCGAGAGGTTCGTCCATTACGTAGAGGCTCCTGGGCTGGAGGAAGGCCTGGGCAACCAGCACCCTCTTCCTCTCCCCCTTGCTAAGGCTGCCAAGCCTCTTACCGCAGAGGTCCTCGGCCCCCATGAGTGCTAGAGCCTTCCTAGCTAGGACCCTCGCCTCGAACGATGACACGCCCTCCATCATGGCGAGGTATTCTAGCAACTCGCAGGGGGTCAGCCAGGGAGGGGCCTCTGGAGTCTCGGGGACGTAGCCTACCTTAGCTGCGACGTCCCTAGGGAGCTGCCCCTTTACCTCGACCCCGAGAACCCTTACAACGCCGCTGTCGGGCCTCGCGAGCCCTAGCAGGCACTTTATAGTTGTTGTCTTGCCGGCTCCGTTAGGTCCTAGAAGCGCTACTATCGAGCCCTCCTCTACGTCGAAGTCGACTCCCTGTACCGCGGTCCTTCTTCCATACCTCTTGCTTAGCTCCCTCACCTCTGCAAGCGCCAACCAGGGGCACACCATTACCTCATTCAGCCGAGCCGAGGTAATACTAACCCTCCCCTCCCCCGAGGAGAGCCCCCCATAGCTAGTCCACGGGGGCGCCGGGGTAGCGGGGTTTAAGCTGTCATAGGATGCAGGTGAGCATCGCCGTGAAGGAGATAATGGGCGTCTACAGGGGCTTCTGCCCTAACTGCAGAGGCGCTGTGAGCGAGGAGAGGCTGCTGGAAGGGCTGCCATGTGATAGGTGCCTCCCGCGGCCTGTAGGAGGCGGTTTGGAGCGGATAGCCCGCTTCCTACTTAAACGTGGCAGGCTCATGGGGTTCTACTGGATTTGGAGCCTACAGCGCGAGCTGGCGGAGTTCGAGAGATTCTTCGAGGAGCGGGTGGGCCTTAGACTGTGGAGCGCGCAGAGGAGCTGGGCGAAGAGGCTTCTCAGAAGGGAGAGTCTAGCGATAATAGCTCCCACAGGCGTGGGCAAGTCAACCCTCCTCAGCGCCTACGCTGCTTACCGCGCCGAGACGGGGGGCTGGAGGGTCCTTTACCTGGTGCCGACGGAGAACCTTGTGAGGCAGGCGTATGAGAGGATATCGTCCATTTCGAGGGGCAGGGTAGTGTACTACTCTTCCAGGCTCTCGGAGAGGCTCAGGTCGGAAGCTCTCGAGGCCATACGATCCGGGGGCCCAGGCGTATACATAGTCACGACGGGCTTCCTCTCCAGGAGGTACGAGTACCTACGCTCGGGGGGCAAGTTCGAGCTTGTCATAGTAGACGACGTTGACAGCCTGTTAAGGTCGAGCAGGAACGTTGAGAGAGTGCTAGCCCTTCTGGGCTTCCCCGACGACTTAATTGTGTCAGCGCTGAAGCTAGTAGAGTTTAAGTTGAAGCTGTATAGGGCGTTGGCGTCAGGGTCGAGGAGGGTAGAGGATCTTCAAGTGCGTGTGGCCGAGCTTGAGGAAGCTGTGAGAAGGGGTTTAAGCTCCCTAGGCTCCCAGGGCCAGCTGGTCATAGCCAGCGCTACGGGCAGGCCTCGAGGCTATAAGCACCTGGTGTTCAGGGAGCTACTCGACTTCGAGGTGGGCGGCGGAAGCGACTATCTGAGGAACATACTGGACTCGTACCTGATCTGCAGTGATCCGTATAAGTGCCTGGTGGATGTTACCGAGGACCTGGGCGACGGCGTCATAGTTTTCGTGTCGCAGAGACACGGCAAGGAGGCCGCTAGGAGGCTGGCCGGCGAGCTGGAGGCGAGGGGTCTCAGGGTAGCCCTCGCTTTAACAGGCTCCCGTAGGCCCCTAGAGATGTTCGCGTCGGGGAAGGTGCAGGCTCTGGTCGGGGTTGCCAGCAGGTACGGCGTGATAGTCAGAGGCATTGACCTGCCTCAGAGAGCCAAGTATGCGCTCTTCCTGGGAGCCCCCGGCGTGAGGCTCAGGATTGAGGAGGCGCTGCTAAACCCTCGAAGACTGCTGAGGATACTAGACTACGCTGCCTCCCAGGGCGTGGAGCGGGCCTCCCTCTACTACGAGAGGCTTAGGCACATCGTTGAGAGACTGCCTGACCCCTCTCTCGTACCCGCGGCTGCTAAGGGGAAGCTTAGAGCCGAGGGCCTGCTCACAGAGGCTGCCAAGCTAGTCAAGGAGGCATCCGAGGTTGCGAGCAGCTGGCTACTAGAAGAGGCTAAGGCCCGGGGGGGAGTGCTCCGCGTTGGGGGCATAGTGGTAGAGTCTTGGGGATACGTCGTTGTGCCTGACGCGCTGACCTACATACAGGCTAGTGGGAGGACGAGTAGGCTCTACAAGGGCGTCATGACGTTCGGCCTCAGCGTGGTGGTTGACTCTAGCGAGGAGTACGTTGAGGCTCTCTGGGAGAAGCTTAGATGGTCGACGGGCACTATATTCACGCCGTTCCACAAGGTCGAGATAGGGGAGGTTAAGCGTAGGGTAGAGGAGTCGAGGAGGGGTAAGGGCAGGAAGATCAACGTTAAAACAGTGCTACTCGTAGTAGAGTCGCCTGCGAAGGCTAGGACTATAGCGTGGTTCTGGGGGAGGCCTGGCAGAAGGAGGGTTGGAGGCCTCACAGTCTATGAGACGAGCGTTGCGGACGAGCCTACAGGCACGGTATATATAATCAACGTTACAGCTACCAGGGGCCATATAACCGACCTTGCGGTGGACGTCGACGACTCGATGTATGGTGTGAAGGCGTCCAAGAGGGGCTACACGCCAGTCTACGACTCTATTAAACGCTGTAAGGAGTGTGGATGGCAGTTCACGTCATCGTCTAGGGTGTGCCCCCGCTGCGGCTCCAGCCGGGTAGTTGATAGCATGGCGGTGGTGGACCTTCTGCGTAAGCTGGCGGTCGAGGTTGACGAGATAGTAGTAGCCTCCGACCCCGACAGAGAGGGCGAGAAGATAGCCTGGGACGTGTACCTCGCCGTTAAACCTTACAACCCCAACGTGAAGAGGGGGCGTTTCCACGAGGTAACGCCCAAGGCGGTTCTTGAAGCGCTCCGTAGCGCGGGCAGCTTCGACGAGAGGCTCGTGGAGGCCCAGGAGGCTAGGAGGATCGTCGATAGGTGGATAGGGTTCAGCCTAAGCGAGCATCTCTGGGCGGTATACGGCAAAACGTGGCTAGGCGCAGGCAGGGTTCAAACGCCGGTGCTCGGGTGGATCGTCGGAGCCTATGAGAAGTGGAAGGCTAGCAGAGGCTACTATGCCGTGCTGAAGCTGGAGAACGGCGCTAGGGTCTCCGTTTTCAGCGAGAGCAGGGAGAAGGCCGAGGAGGTCGCGTCTACCGGCTACGTGGAGGTCGTTAAGGTGGAGTCTGTGTGGGAGGAGAGGCAGCCACAGCCGCCTTTCACCACGGATTCAATGCTCTACGAGGCCTCTAGCAGGCTGGGCCTAGGGGCGTCGACGGCCATGAGGCTCGCGCAGGACCTCTTTGAGTGGGGCCTGATAACTTATCATAGAACAGACTCGACCAGAGTGAGCCCGGCAGGGATATCAATAGCGGCCGAGTGGCTTCAGAGGAAGGGCATGGAAGGCCTCTTCAAGCCCAGGGGGTGGGGCGAGGGGGGCGCCCACGAAGCTATAAGGCCTACGAGGCCGCTGGACGCCTCAGAGCTGGAGAAGGCTGTGCTAGACGGCTCTATTAGGGTGCCGGGCAGGCTAACTAGGATGCACCTAGCACTCTACGACTTAATATTCAGGAGGTTCGTGGCCAGCCAGATGAGCCCTGGAAGGCTGTTAGTAGTCAGGGCCGTCCTCAGGGCTTCATCGGCCGAGATAGAGGTTGAAGGTGTAGCGGCGGCTTCAGGAGGCTTCACCAGAGTCTACACGCCTAGGCTATCCGAGTGGCTCTCAAGCTTAAAGCCTGGCTACAGGGTAAGGGTCGTCGAGGGCAAAGTGGTAAAAGGTAGCAGGGAGAGGCTGCTCAGGAGCGGCGATGTGGTTAAAATGATGAGGGACCATGGGATAGGGAGGCCGAGTACCTATGCGAAGGCGATAGAAGCCAATATAAGGCATGGCTACGTGGTGGAGAGCAAGAAGCGGAGGTATCTGGTGCCTACCAGGCTCGGCATAGAGGTGTACAGATACCTGTCAACAGGGTTCCCAGAGCTGGTCTCGGTCGAGACCAGCAGGAGGCTGGAAGAGGAGCTGGACCTGGTGGAGAGGAGGCTGAAAAGCCCCACGGCCATGCTGTCAGAGGCCTGGAAGCTCATAGAGGAGAAGCTGGAGGCGGCGAGGACCGTGGAAGGTCGGGTAGAGGCTGGGGAGGCTGCAGGCTAAGCCTCCCCGCTACCCCGGCCCCCCTCCACCGCCTTAACGTGGACCACGACCTGCACGGTCTTATCCTCGAACCTTCTAGCGACGCCGAGCCTCTTAAACATGACTTCTATTTTGACGCCGTTTGCTTCGAGCATAGACTTCGCTATGTTGAGCGATTCGAAGAGCTTGCATATATTAGCGCCTGAGGCTTGCAGCAGGACCTCCCCTCTCTCCGAGACCTCGAGCGCTATCTCGTGGGCGTAGCCCTCTGCATCGTCGTCTTCGCCAATGACTATTCTACGCGTTTGTACCATAAACTTTCTCCCGCCTCATTCAAGCTACACCGGGGCTTTTAAAGGGGCCAGGCGGCTATGACGAGTGCTATTACAAGCGGGACTAGGGATAATATTATGCTGGCGTAGGCAACGCCCCTGAGGACCTCGCCTCCCGCCCCCGCGGCCCTCGCATAGAATACCTTGTTAAGCGTCGCCGAGAAAATCGACATAAGCATGCCTGCCACGGCGTTCTCGAATCCAAGCTCCCCCGCAGCGCTGGCCAGGGATAACAGCGAGGCGGTCGCACTCGCAGCCCCTCCTATTACTCCCACAAGCATAGCCGCTACGAGCCCGCTCTGCGGTCCCGCCCAGGAGGCTAGGAACTTAGCCAGCAACGTGAGCGCTATGTAGACTAGAGCGCCCCTGAGCGCCGCCGCCCAGTCAAGGGGACTTCTCACGGCCGGGGGAACATTGTAAGCCTCTCTTAGCATCTCGGAGGAGTACTTCGCTAGTGCAAGGGAGAAGGCGGCGAGGGCTGCAAAGGGCGCGGTCAGCGCTAGGCTAGCGCCCGAGAGTAGCAGGGCTATAGAAGCGAGCAGCGAGGACCTGAGCTGCATCGCCGAGACTATTAGGGACGTGAGAAGGGCTGAGGTCCTGAAGTCGCGGGGCGGCTTGGAGAATACGCTGGACATCGCAGCTTCACTATTAACCATGCTCGCCAGGAAGGAGCCGGCCACCGCGCCGCGAGACCCCCACATCCTCGCGGCAGCGTAGCTCCCGAAGCTCACAGCCACGACAGCCGTAAAAAATATGTAAGCCGTGAAGAGGTCTATGACGGGCACGAGCCTAGAGTACTCCCTGACTAGCGGACCCACTATGACTATAAGAGCCGCGACCTCAAGCATAGCCAATAGTTCGCTATAACTTATACTTCTGGCAAGTTTAACTATTGGATCCTTAAGGGCTAGTAGCATACTGACAGCGACGCTGACACCCGCGGCCTCGAGCACGAGGCCGAGGCCAGCCATGACCCCTACCAGGAATGTGAGCAGCACTACGAGATAAGTGGTGAAGCCGTATGCGCCCGCCTTTATCATCCTGGCGTAGGCGTACAGCATAACGAGGAGTGTGACCGCTGAGGCTGGTATGAGGAGCATAGCCTCGCCGGCGAGCCCTCCGAGCGTCAGGGCGGTCACGCTTGACAAGCTACCGTAGAGGCCTACCAGGCCCATGCTCCTGAAGCCCGGTATAGCCCCGGGCTTCTTGGAGGATCTACCCGAGATCTGGGCCCTCTCCCTTTCGAGGCCTACTAGGGCCCCCCCTAGTAGCCCCGTGCCCACACGCAGGAGGAAGTCCTCGTAGCTGGTGATGGGCTCAGCCAAAGACTGCACCCGCCACCCTTAAAGCCTCGCCTACAGCTTCAACGGCCTCGTCGAGGCTCATGAGGAAGAGTCCTGGAGGTAGCTTAGATGTGACCCTCTTCGACTTAGCGAATGGGGTTCTCCTGCCAATCTTCAACTTGGCTTTACCATCGGCAGTAACCTCCACCTCAACGTACCGGCCCTCAACGACGCCGTAACCCACAACCCTTTCATCGCTCTTCTCCAGCTTAAAGCCCCTCGACAATAGGTGCTTAGCGGAGTCTGCTAGGCTCATGTTGAGCCTGCAGGTCACCTTGACTTCTATGCCTGAGGCGGCCAGCAGATCCTTAGCTGCTTGCGAAAGTTCTCTAAGCGCCTGACCTGAAAGGTTGGCTCTCACAACCCTATTCTCCTCGTCAACGTCTAGCACGACGCCCCCTAGCGACTCAACAAGCCTCATAGCCCTGGTAATAAGCCTATCAGGCCTGACGTAAAGGGCCGCCACTGCGTATACGGAGCAGCCCAAAAGGCGGCGGTCATCCGGGGATAACGTCATCACAGGCACCCTCAGCCTACCTCGTTTATATCATCCCAGGCCGCCGCGCACCCAGAATTACTATATTGTTAAGGGAGGGGGAAGTATAAGGCTGGGGGAGGGAGGAAAAGTAGCCCCTCGGCAACACAGGCCCACTTCACAGCCCGTGGGGGCTCAGCGTGCGAGCTCTCCTCACTGGGGCCCCGTTTGCACACGCTCGCATCCCAGTATGGCGCCGGGGGCGGGATTCGAACCCGCGCGCCCCTTGCGGGGCAACGGGTCTCAAGCCCGCCGCCTTGGGCCGCTCGGCCACCCCGGCACCGTATAGTAAAGCGGAGTCTGGGGCTGTTAAGGTCGCTGGGGCGGCTCGGGGTGGGCGGCCTGGAGGAGGGCCTCAGGAGGGCGGCTAGGCTGATAGAGGAGTCCAGCTACCTTGTGGCTTTTACCGGCGCCGGCATAAGCGCTGAAAGCGGGATACCCACGTTTAGGGGAGCCGGAGGCCTCTGGAAAAAGTATAGGCCCGAGGACCTTGCAACCCCCGAGGCTTTCGCCAGAAACCCCCGGCTCGTGTGGAGCTGGTATAAATGGAGGATGAACATAGTATTCAGCGCTAAGCCTAACCCGGCTCATAGGCTGCTAGCGGTGCTAGAGGAGAGGGGCGTTCTCAAGGCTGTTATAACCCAGAACGTGGATAACCTGCACAGGGCTGCGGGCAGCAAGAGGGTCATAGAGCTGCATGGCAGCATAAGGAGGGTGAGGTGCATAGCCTGCGGGTTCAAGGAGGAGCTTAGAGAGCCCCCCTCTGAGGACCTCCCCAAGTGTCCCTCCTGCGGCTCACTCCTGAGACCAGACGTGGTATGGTTTGGCGAGCCCCTGCCCGGCGAGGCCCTTGAAGAGGCGTTCAGAGAGGCGTCTAGATGCGACGTCATGCTAGTAGTCGGCACGAGCGGCGTGGTGGAGCCTGCAGCATCGATACCAGTATATGCCAAGGCCGGCGGAGCAGCGCTGATCAACGTGAACCCGGAGCCAAACGCCTACACGGGGATTGCCGATGTGGAGTTAAGGATGAAGGCTGTAGAGTTTGCATTAAAAATCTCTAGGCTCCTGGGAATAGAAGTATAGCAGGGTAGCGGCTGCTAAGGGCTAGAGCACTAGCCCAGCGTCATCTTCTTTAACTCTCTGGCCAGCCTCTCGTACCTCTCGATGTCCTCTCTCGTCAGGCTCGGGGGCACCTTCTTAAGCGCCTGGAGGAAGTGCCTCATCTCTACCTTGCCAACCTCCAACTTCTCCCTCAGCTTAAGCATTACAGCCTCCCTCACCACAGCCTCTATGTCGGCGCCAGTGTAACCCTCTGTGAGCTCCGCCAGCTTGTCAAAGTCCACGTCGTCCGCCAGCGGCACCTTCCTAGTATGGATCTTGAAGATCTGCTTCCTGGCCTCCTTATCGGGCGGCGGCACATAGATTATCCTATCAAATCTGCCTGGCCTAAGCAGCGCCGGGTCCAGTATATCGGGCCTGTTAGTCGCCGCTATCACGACTACGTTGGTTAGAGGCTGTATACCATCCATCTCGGTTAAGAGCTGGTTCACTATCCTGTCTGTGACTCCCGAGTCGAAGCGGGCGCCCCTCGCGGGGGCTATCGAGTCGATCTCGTCGAAGAATATGATGGCAGGGGCCACCTGCCTAGCCCTCTCGAAGATCTTCCTGATCGCCTTCTCGCTCTCGCCGACCCACTTGCTGAGTATCTCGGGGCCTCTCACGGCTATGAAGTTGGCCTGGCTCTCCGTAGCCGCCGCCTTTGCTAACAGGGTCTTGCCGGTGCCTGGCGGGCCGAAGAGTAGTATGCCCTTAGGCGGCCTGATGCCCATCTCCTCGAACACCTTCGGGTACTTGAGCGGCCACTCCACGGCCTCCCTAAGCTCCTGCTTAACCTCCTCCAGCCCGCCTATATCGTCCCAGTGGACTTCCGGCACTTCAACATAGATCTCCCTTATCAGGGTCGGCCTGACCATCTTCATAGCCTCCATGAAGTCTGACATTGTGACCTTCAGCTCCCTGAGCACGTTAGCAGGGATCTCCTTCTGCTTGAAGTCGATCTTGCCCGCCTTGATGAATCTTCTCAGGGCGGCCATTGCAGCCTCCTTAGCCAGGGCGGCCAGGTCGGCGCCCGTATAGCCGTGGGTCATCTCAGCGAGCTTCTCAAGGTCTACAACGTCCTCCTCCCTGCACACGCCTTGCTTCACATCATCCTTGCTGCAGAGCGGCATGTTCCTCGTGTGCACCTTCAGTATCTCAGCCCTGGCCCTCTTGTCGGGCGGCCTTATCTCTATCTCCCTGTCGAACCTGCCGGGCCTCCTGAGGGCCGGGTCGATGGCGTCGGGCCTGTTAGTAGCGCCTATTACTATAACCCTACCCCTCTCCTTCAAGCCGTCCATGAGCGTCAAGAGCTGTGCAACCACTCTCTTCTCGACCTCGCCTGTGACCTCCTCCCTCTTGGGCGCTATGGCATCGATCTCGTCTATGAATATGATGCTCGGCGCGTTCCTCTGGGCCTCCTCGAATATCTCTCTCAGCCTCTTCTCGCTCTCGCCGTAGTACTTGCTCATTATCTCGGGGCCGTTGATGCTGATGAAGTACGCCCCGATCTCATTGGCTAGGGCCTTTGCTAGCAGGGTCTTGCCTGTGCCCGGGGGCCCGTAGAGCAGTATGCCCTTAGGCGGCTCTATACCCAGGTGCTTGAATATCTCCGGGTGCTTCATGGGGAGCTCCACGATCTCCCTAATCCTCTCCTTGGCCTCCTCGAGGTCGCCGATATCCTCCCAGGTAACCTTGGGTATGCCCTTAGCCCTCTCAGCTTCCTCAGGCCTTACAGGGGTTTCTCTGATCACGACCTCTGTGTCCTCCGTCACGTAGACTGTTTGAGCGGGCTGGGTCGACACAACGACTAGGGGCATGGCCTCAAAGACGGGTACTATGACAGTCTCCCCTCTGGCCACGGGCTTCCTGTAAAGGAACTGTTTGACGTACTCTATGAAGTCCCTGCCGAAGCGTATAGGCTCGGTGGGCGCCAGGACTACCCGGGTAGCGGGCTCAACTCTCTCAGCTTTAGAGACTGTTACTGTGTCACCGATGCTAACCTCCAGGGCCTCCCTGAGATAGCCGTCTATCCTGATTATGCCCTTACCCTCATCGTCGCTCCTAAGGGGCAGTACAACCGCTACGACGCTCTTGCTATCCGTGGATATCTCTATAAAGTCCCCCGACGTAACGTTGATCTTCTCCATGGAACTTCTATCTATCCTTGCGAACTTCCTGCCCACATCGCGGGGATAGGCCTCAGCTACCCTCAGCGTTATCTCCGACATAAGGGTGCACCTTGCACCCTCTACTCCTCTAGACGGGGAAAGCACCAGGCTACATAAACCATCAATACACTATAAAGTGTAGGCGAAGGCAAGGATCGTTAAGCCTACAATAAGGGTTTAGGTTTGGGATTTAGACAAGCATCGCGCTATCCCCTTCTGAGGGCCCTGTAGCAGCTTCTGCAACGACTATGACGCGAGCCCTCTAAATCTAGCCATGGGAGGGACAAGTAGATCCAGCCCTCCCTGTGCATGGTAAGGTATGCAGTGCCCTCTCCGCTTACGTCCAAGCCTTCTACGCAGATCGTCAGGGTTACGTCAAGGGGCGGCTCTAGTTCTATGCAAGGCCCTGCGGCGCTGGCTGGCAGCTTTACTCCGCCCCGGGGCGAGGCTAGGGCGCCGAGTACAGTGTGCTTCAAAGGTTCAAAGGGGAGGTCTAGGTGCGTGAATCTAGCTCCCATGCACCCCTTAGGGTGGATGTACCCTTCGACTAGTACCAGCTCGAGGGTCGACGAGTCTCTCACAGCTACTCTTACAGGTTTCTTGCACGGTGCCGCTTTAAGCCACCTCGAAGGCTTCCGGCGCCCCGACACTCTAATATTTTTAAGCCCTGTTTGACGCTTGAAGCGTCAACTTCAGCCCCCATCTCTTGAACATCTTGCGAGGTGTGGAGTCGAGGGCTGGGCCTCGAGCCCCGCGCGGACGCCTCATGAGGTTGTCGGCCCTGCATAGCGTCTTCACAGGCCCAGCCCGGCCCGTCTTAATGTTATAGCTTTACGTTGAAAGTAAAGTTTCCGGGGATTAGAGGGTTCTTGTTATAAGCCTTGCGCAGTTTAGGGCTTAAGTATTCGGGTGTATCCGGTGGATGGAGAGAATACTCGTGTAAGGCTTGCAATAGTTGTCAGCGAGTTTAACTTCGACGTGACTAGGATTATGGAGGAAAAGGCGATAGACCATGCTAAGTTCCTGGGAGCTGAGGTAGTGCTGGTTGTCAGGGTGCCCGGCTCATTTGATAGTCCCATGGCGGTGAAGGAGGTCCTAGCTAGGGACGATGTTGACGCGGTGGCCGTTGTGGGGGCGGTTATTAAGGGGGAGACCGGCCATGACGAGGTTGTAGCGCACCAGGCTGCGAGGAAGCTCCTGGACCTAGCAGTAGAGTATGGGAAGCCCGTGGGGCTCGGCATCATAGGCCCGGGGGCTTCCAGGCTCCAGGCTCTTGAGAGGGCGGAGGAGTATGCCAGGAGGGCTGTAGAGGCCGCTGTTAAGATGGCGCGTAGGCTTAGAAGGGTTAGGGCCGGGGAGAAGGGCCTGATAACCTAGGCGCAGCCGCTCTCAAAGGGGTGCATGTGGTGGATGGAAGGGTAAGGGTCGCGGTCATAGAGCAGGTGGGCTATCGAGAGTGGACTGAGTCTCTGGGTAGCGACAGGGAATGGTACATCCAGATGGTGCAGAGCAGGGTCTATAGGGCCGGGCAGGAGGCGGCTACAAGGGTAGGAGGCTTTCTTCTCCCCTTAAGGTTCGATATAATGCTGTTGATAGCGTCCAGGCTGAGTAGCAAGGAGGTGGATATAGTCCACAGCGCCGTGGAAAGGGCTTCAACTGTGAGAGTGCGAACTGCCAGTAGCTGCGGGGACACCCCGCTCGAGGCCGCTGACAGGGCTTGGAGGCTCCTGATGGACGTGAGGCCGGGCCAGATGACCTTCGAGCCATGCGATGGGGACGAGCTGGTCGCAGTCGCCCATATAGACGTCAATAATATAACTAGGCTTACCAGGAAGCTGGGGCCCCTGAGGACCTATTACATGGTGTTGGACACTATAAACAGGGTTAGGTCCGTGGCTGAGGACCTGGGAGCCGTGGTGCAGTATCTGGGCGGGGACAACCTGCTCGCTATACTGCCTCCTACGGGCAGCGTTGAAACAGTCGCGCGCAAGCTAGTCGAGGGGCCCGGCGACCTGAAGGCAGGCGTGGGCGTAGCTGGCAGGGCTAGGGATAGCCTGGCGCTCGCCGCTAAGGCCCTGCACCTTATAAGGCTTGGAAAGGCTAAGGGACCCGTGCTAGCGCTGTACGAGGCCGAGGTCCTAGGGGGTGATCGAAGCTAATCTACCCTGAGCCGCAGGGTATTACCGTGGGGGGCTATGAGCGAGGAGTGGGTATACGTTAAGGTCAGGCTCAGGAGGAGCGACTACGAAGCCCTGAAGGCCAGGGCGAGGGCCCTCGGCTTCCAGTCAGTGGCGGATTACATAGCAGAGACGGCTTTGCGTAGCCTGGCAGTGGAGTCGGCTCAGCCTCAGGCGGTGTTAGATTCTAAGAGGGTATCCGATGAGATCTCCAGGAGGCTGGAGAGGATTGTGGTAGACCTAATCAACCCCTTCACGGCGAAGATAGACGAGATGAATAGGAGGCTCGCGGAGGTTATAGAGATGATAGAGGCGCTCAGGGCGCCTGAAGCCGAGGAGAGAGTGGAGCGGGTGGAGCGTGTCGAGAGGGGGGAGAGGAGGCCGCAGGCAAGGTTCCAGCCAAGGCAGGAGGCGAGGGAGAGGGGAGGCTTCGACGCCCTCTCTAGGCTTAAGGAGGAGGGCGTGCTGTTCGGCGAGGAGGCCACGTGGATAAAGAACCCAGACCGTTTCTTCGCTTACCTCGAGAAGAAGGGCGCGGTGGTGATCGACCTGGCCGGCGAGAAGGTCGCTGTAGACCCGGAGTTCTGGGACAGGTTCAGCGAGCTTGTTGAGTCCCTCGAGATCTCTGACGCCGAGGAGGCCTCGGAGGTTGTAGCCGAGAAGCTGGGCCAGAGGGCGGCTAAGCTGTTCAAGAAGATGGTGGCTTCGGGCGTGCTCACCTACGATGAGGACCGTAGGACCTGGACGATCCTGCTACCGCCCTAGACTAGCTCGTCCTTGAGCAATAGGACTGTGAGCGCGAACGACGCTAGGTGTATGTGGATTGAGGGCATGAGCAGCATTCCCCCCTCTTCAACCGTGAGAAGCGGTATGCTGAGGGGCGACGGCACGGCTGGGACGGCAGCTATCGCCACCACGCCGTATATCGTGTAACTTATCATCAGCAGGCCCAGCTTGAGCAGTAGGGTCCTGAACAGGATGCTCCGAGCCCTCTTGTAGTCGGGTAGCATCTTCTTAGCCCTTCTTGCAGCCCTCTTGCTTGTCCTAGCCTCCTCCTCAAGGCTCCTATAGACCCTCGCGACCTCGAGGGCCCACAGCACACGCTCCTTAGGCACGAGGCTCCGGTATATTATCATTGACGTGTATACTGCTAGGACCCCCGATAATACCGGCATGAACTCGACGGGCATAGGGTTGACGCCTCAGAGGCTCTTGATTACCTCGAGGAGCCTCCTGGCGGCCTCCTCCGCCCTGCCCTCCCTATTCTCTATTATGGCCACGGTGCTCGCGTAGTGTACGGCGCTGGCTATGCCGGCCGCCCTAGCGGCCTCCATGAGCCTGGCCACGCCCTCGACTCCGCCTATATCCGACCTGTACCGTGTCTTGTCTCTAGCCTGCCTAGCCGCGACCTCCTCAGGGCTCGCCTCTATCACGACAATGCTGTCGGGCTTCAGCTCGTCCAGCACGTGCTTAGGCAGGCCGGGCCAGTAGCCCGCGGGGGTTTTAACGAGCGCGTGAGTGTCTACTATGAGGATCCCGCCGTCTCCGAGTTCTTTAGACGCCTCCTCGACTATACTCTTGGCGGCTATCCTCTGCAGCTCTAGCTGGCTTCTCAGAGGGAGCCTCCTAATCTCATCGCGGTTCTTGACAAGGCCTGACTCCAGCGCAGCGCGAAGCATGTAATCGCCGAAGTTGGAAATTTTCAGCTTTAGCCCCTCCCTCGCGGCGAGCTCCGCCAGGATCTTTATCACGGTCGTCTTGCCCACGCCGGGGACGCCGGTAACCACGACCACCTTGAAGGGGTGCCGCATCATCACACCTCCTCGCCGAGGATGCGGCGCAGGAGGGGATATGTCTCGATCGCTCTCTCCCTGGTTATCAGAGCATAGTACTGATTAATGATTCCGACTGCGAGTAGCAGGCCGGTACCCGTGCCGTAGGCGCCGAGTATGTCTGCGACTATCACGATCACAGCGACTATTATGCTGCTCAGCAGTGTAAGCGGGTATATGTAAACTGCCAGAACCTGCTCCACGGCCTTTGCATGCCTCCTCATGCCCGGTATCTCTAGGCCTCCCTTGACAAGCCTCTCCGCCTGGTCCCTGGGGTTCAGCCCGGCTATCTCGACCCACATATAGCCGAATATGATGGACAGTATGGTCCACGATATAGCGAATATCACAGTCCTTACCGGGTCCGTGAGGCTCTGTATTAGGCCCCTAGGCGGGGTCAGATAATACACTACGGTCGAGTACATCTGGTAGAACCTGTTGTCTGTGCCCAGGAAGTCCGCTAGTATACCCTGTATCAGGGCGAGGTCCGAAACTAGTATGCCCACAAGGAGTATTGGTATGTTCGTCACGTATATGAACTGCAGGGGCACCCTGCTCCTGACGCCTCTAAGCCTCTGAGAGGTTACAGGAACCTCAACCCTCATGGCCTGCAGGTAGACTAGGATCGCTACCATAGTCATAGTGGCTAGTAGGCCTGTGACGTCGGGGAACCCGTTGGGCCTTGCGAGTAGAGTAAGGCTTGGGTCGGTGATGAGAGCTGGTATAAGGCCGAAGTCTACTGCAACGCCTGGCACGAATCCGAAGAGGCTCCAGACCACGCTCTGAGCAACGCCTGCTAGTATGAAGAGGCTTATCGCGCTCCCAATACCCCAACCCCTCTGTAGGACCTCGTCGAAGTATATTACCAGCACCGTGCCCAGCGATAGCTGTGCGATCACCAGGGCCATGTCGAGGGTGGTGGGCTGGAGGCCTGTGCCGGCCCAGTACCTGCCGCCGAGAGTGAAGGCTGTTGCCTGCAGTATCGCTATGATTATGGCTAGCACCTTCTGGGCGCTAGTGAACTTCTTCCTCCCCTCGGGGTCGGTCAAGTCCAGCTTTACTATCTTAGCGCCCACGAGAACCTGGAGGATTAGGCTGGCAGTGACTATAGGGCCTATGCCCAGCTCCATTAAGGTGCCGGCCGAGCTAGCAAAGATAATCCTCAGCAGGTTGAACTGCGCTTGGACATTCTGCTCGGGTATACCATAGAGCGGTATATTACTCATTATGAAATAGGTTATCAATATGATGCCAGTCCAGGCGAGCCTCCTGTAAAGAGTGGGCCTCCTCTCCGGCTTCTTAACAGCTGGCAGCCTTTCGCCTATAGCTGCTAGCAGGTCGATCACACCCAAACCCGGGCACCCGCGCTACTCCAAACCCCCGGTGAGACGTGCTCTAAAGTCTTAAGGAATCTCTCTACTCTACTCTAGCTGGGAGGAATGAAGGGGTAATGCAGGAAGGTTTCAGGGTAGGGCCTAGTAGGTACCGGGAGGTGCACGACTACATAGTCTCCATATCGAGAGCTATAAGGGACTACCTATTAACGCAGGTGGGTCGGGTTGAGAACCTGTCTAGGGATAAGGCGCTGGACGTAGCCGAGAACGTGGAGAAAGCGCTTATAATAGCTGATAGGACGGGAGGGCGTGGCCTTGCATTCGCTGAGAACATTGCAACGTTGTATAGGATCGCGATTATTAGTGCTGCAGAGGAAAAGGAGAGGGTCGATTTTAAGAGGCTCCTCTCCTCTATACACGAAGTCATAGAGGGCTACGTAGCAGCTACCTATAAAGAGTTGGCGTCTGTCTGCGAGCAGCTATCTGGCAGGCTGGCCCTCTACCTCGACTATCGGGTGGGCAAGGAGTGCATACGGCTTAGGAAGGGCAGGGACGTTGTAGTCATAGATGACAGGCCGTTCTCCATGATCAGGAGAGCAGCGGCTGAGGAGGGCAAGGTCACGGTTTACCCTTACATAGCTGCCTCACAGGTCCTAGACGAGTCCGATTACTTGCTGATAGAGCTTCTATCGCTCTCATCGCGCTATGGCATAGCCAAGAGCGGGGCTCGACCGTTGATAAGTGTGCTAGGCGATACTAGGGCTAGGCTGGTAATAGTAGTGCCCGGGGTTTCCGTTAGAAGCATAATGAGTTATTACTCGCCTAAAGCGTTACCAAGGTACCAGATCATGCTTGAGTGGATGGAGCATGTGTACTTCCCGCTCTACGACGTTGTCGATGTGGAGAACGCCCACATGATTCATACTGAGAGCGTCAAGCTGGATAAGCTCGACATTGCGGGCCTTGAGGGGGTGTGGAGGAATACTCTTTCCAGGCTGCTAGAGGAGGCTCTCGCAAAGTATGTAAGGAGTGTATAGGCGCTCGGCGTCATAGACGGCTTGATGGGGGTCAAAGAGGGTTGGTCTCTGCGATAGACAAGGCGATCGAGGCTCTGAAGAGCGGAGGCCCAGTGATGATATTTGACAGCAGGGAGCGGGAGGGAGAGGTCGACCTAGTCTATCCTGCATGGGCTGTCACCTGGAGGGAGATAAAGGATTTAAGGGTCACGGCCGGGGGCCTCATATGCTTCGCAACCCTCTACAGCCTGCTGAGGCCTATGGGGGTTAGGTGGGCTAGCGAGATAATCTCGATGGTCCCCGAGCTGAGGCCCCTAGCGTCTAAGAGGCCCAGCTACGGTGACCCCCCCGCGTTCACCATCTGGGTTAACCATGTGTCGGTTAGAACTGGAATCAGCGATGAGGATAGGGCTAGGACTGTGAGAGCCCTAGACAGAGTCGTAGAGGCGGCTGCCAACGGCAGGGTGGAGGAGGCTTCTAGGATGTTCAGAGAAGAGTTCATGTCGCCAGGCCACGTGCCGATCCTAGCGTCTAGAGGCCTTAGGAATAGGAGGGGCCACACGGAGCTGGCCGTCTCGCTAGCCCTGCTAGCAGGATTGAGGCCTAGCATAGTGCTAGCGGAGATGCTAGGAGATAGGTGGAGCTTGGGGCTTGATGAGGCCAGGAGGATAGCCGAGAAGAGGGGGATACCGCTCGTCACGGGGGACGAAATAGTGGAGGTGTGCTATGGGAGTGAAGTGTGTGGGAGTGGCTGACACGACGTTCGCCCGGGTCGACATGGCTAAGTACGTGATAGAGGAGCTGGAGAGGGGACTCCCGGGCTACAAGATCGTGAGGCACACAGTTCCGGGGATCAAGGACCTGCCCGGCGCCGCTAAGAGACTCTTAGACATGGGTTGCGAGGCTGTAATAACACTCGGCTGGGTAGGCCCTAAAGACGTGGATAAGCTCAGCTACCTGGCTGCGAGCGTTGGGCTGATAATGCTGCAGGTGCTCACGGGCCGCATAATAATTGATGTTACGGTGCACGAGGACGAGGCTGAGAGGGAGGAGGAGCTCGCGTATATAGCTGAGGATAGGGCTAGGAAGCACGCCAGGAATCTAGTAAAAATGTTAAGGGAGGGGCTCCAAGCTCTCACTCCGTGGGCTGGCATGGGGCTTAGGCAGGGGGGCCCCGACGCTGGGCCCATAAGAGCGTGAGGGCGCAGCTTTAGAGGCTGGGCGGGTTGGCTGCTAGGTCCTCGGCGCTGGCAGCGCTATTCTTAATAGTATTGGTAGTAATGGCTTCGGTGTCTGCATCATCCGACCCTGAAGCCCCCCTCGCGGCGTCGCAGCAAACTGCGGCGGGGCCGGGCATCGCCGCCATCCAATCCTCCAGGCCCGCGTCGCTCGGCATAGAGCCTGCTGTAGTGTACGGCGAGGGCTCCCGGGTTTATGTGGCCCCGTGGAGCCTCGACGGGAAGGCATGGCCCGTGCCTGCGGGTTGGCCCGCCCTAGCCTCTTGGAGTGGGCTGGCGCTGGCTGTAGCGGGATCGGAGGCGGTGGCGCTACTATCCCCAGGTCCTTGGGGCGGCTTGTCGTGGACCCTCTATATGGGGCACGGCATTTCCGGGGCGAAGCCTGTGCAGGTCGCTGCTAGCGGGTTATCTGTGGCCGCGTTATACGAGGGCCCGGGAGTCTATGTGGCATCCCTCCACGCCGACGACATCTGGGGGACTTCCGGGATAGGGGTCGTGATTGAGCTGTCCTCGCGGCCCATAGCAGTGGCTGTCAGGCAGGCTACCGTGTACGTCGCATTCGAGGAGAGGGGAGATCTTCTCGTATATGGCGTCGAATGGGTGTCAGGCGCTGTAGAGGCCTGGCTGCTCGACGCGGGCTGGGTAGAGTGGGCGTGCCCCGTCAGCGGCTCGCCACCCTCGATACTCGCTGGGGGCGGGGGCCTGGTAGCCTGGGTAGACCTTGAGCGGCTGGAGGCGGCGGTGTATAAGCTGGGCGGCTATGAGGGATGCCTTAACGCCTATTCCGAGGGCGATACCCTTTCGGCTCTGCTGAAGGGGCCCTCAGGCGGCTCGCTGGTATTCCTCTACAGGAACGGCCCTGCTGCGGTTTACGATATTATTATGACTGAAGGCTTCAGGGCGTCGTACATAGCATCGAGCGGAGGGAGCGTAGCGCTCGGCCTGGAAGGAGGCGGCTGGAGTCTGGCGGTGTATGGCGAACCTAGGTCGTGGGGATCCCTTTCAATAATCACTCCTGAGGGGATAGTGGTGGCCGAGGCGCTCTGGAGGGGCACCAGAGAGTTCTTTACAGGCGTTTCCGGGCTGAAGCCTATCGAGGCTGACGCCAGCATAATAGAGGCCGTATCGTTCGGCCAGGGGAAGGCCGATATCCTAGAGGCCGAGTGCTGCGCCCCGGTAGCGGGGGCCCTCTCAGCTAGCCCCGACTTCGCTATGCCGGCCGCAGTGGCTCTACGCTTCTTTCACGAGGCGCTGGAAGCGGCTAGAAGGGAGTTGCTGACACTGGCTGTCAGGCTGGGAGAGATCGACATTGATAAGGCTATAGGCGCCCTGGAGGTCCTAGCTGCCGCGCCCCACGAGGCCTCAGTGCACGCCGTCAGAGCGCTGACCCTGCTGGAATCCTCTAGTAGCTGGCAGGACGCAGTCGTCAAAGCTCACTCTCTAGTACTTTCAGCCTCAGGGGTAGCCGATTACTCTTCGCCCGCGGGCTCTTATCTCAAGCCGACCGCGGCGATGGAGCTAGTAGTCTCTTCCGAGCCCGACTCACTGCTAGCGTTGTCGGCCTTAGCAGACTCCCAGAGGCTTGCTTTAAGCCCCGCGCTAACCCGCGACCCCTCGTTGCCCTCGAGGCTTATGGTAGAGCTAGTGTCTAATTCCGAAGGGGTGGAGGGCCTAGACGACTTCATAGCACTCGTGAACGGCCTTCCGGGCCTCGACGCTGGCGCCGGCGTGGAACTGCTGCCCTGGGTCGCCCCCCTAGCGTTTAGAGGGCTTCTCATGGAGGCGGCCGCGGGGCTGGCCCTCTCAGCTGCATACGAGAGGGCGCTCAGCCTGGCATCGCTGGCTTCTTCGCTAGCCTCAGGCGACCCCCCTGAAGGGCTGCCTGGTGCGTGCGCGGTAATAGGCCCCCTGGGAGGCAATGCGCTCCCATACGTTTCGCGGTACGACGCCTTAAACATAGATCTCCACAGGACGGTTCTCTCGGGACACGAGGTCCTGGTCGACTGCGGTGGCAGTGTCTTTAAGGAGAGAGTGCCGCCAGCCTATTACATACCGCTCCTGACTAGGATAGGGATGGTAGAGAGCAGCGGCTACGTCTTCATGGTTGCTGAAGCCCTGATAGATGGTCAGGCAGTTCCCAGGCTTCTAGCGTCAATAGCGTCAGATAGTCCTCCCGGGAGAGACGAGTGGCTGATCACAATCTGGGAGGTCTCCTCGGGGGAACTGCCGATGATAGCAGCCTCTAAGAGCGGGTCCAGAGTGGTAGCCGCGGTTTATGCTGGCGGGTATAAGCTCTACCTGGGCGAGCTGCAGAGGTTGAGCGAGCTCGACTACGTGATAATAGCGTCTACCTCCGGCGCTGTAGAGGGGGGCGAGAGGCTCATTCCGGTTAAACCTCCAGGAGCCTCTGCCGTCCTAGTCAAGGAAGGATCTATAGTCTCGGTCAAAGGCGAAGCGGTGGCGATCCTTCAGTTGCAGGACTCAGTCACTGTTATTAGACTGACCGAAGGCTCTTACATGGCTCGGGCCGGCTACCCGCCTAGAGCGATAGAAACGATGGGTGGCGCTGAGGAGCAGGATCCCAAACCCGCCGGTGACGGGCTGAGCGGTCGAGGCGACGAGGTCCAAGGCGTGGAGCAGAGAACTTGGGACGCATTGCAACCATTAATAATTGCGTTAACCGTTTTAGCAGCGGCCACCACAGCGGCAATACTATTGGCATATTATAAAAAGAGGCGTTAGAGCGAAATTAATAGGCATGTCTTAAACAGGCAATGCTACTCAAAAGGGGGATAAAATAGTTTATGCCCTAGCGGGCGCGGAAACCTTCTCGAGCCTGTTCATATATTTTACCCTGTTCTTAAGTCTCGGGTGGTAGTTCTTCTTGTTCTTGGGCTCAATCCTGGGCGTCTGCTTCCTCACCTTGCCAGCCTTTGTTAGGCTGCCGTGGGTGCCCATGTTCTAACCCCTCCCAGCCTGATTTATTTGAGGAACGGCCCGTATAAGTGATTTCCCCGCGGCTAAACGCTAATGTAGGTATTACAAGACTGTTAAAGGAAACCTTCAGAAGCCTATGCGGGCTAGCTTAAATCTAATTTAAATCACAGGATTTACTGATAGATTTCTGGCCGATGAAGCATGGCTGAGGAGAGAAGGATAGTCATGGTTGCTGGGGTCGGCGTTAACGTCGATTTTATTGCGAGGAGGATTCATGAACTGGGCAGTGGCGCTATAGGAAAGGTGATGCTTGTTGGGCTTGAAACGGGCGACCCTGGAGAGTCAGCTAGGGTAGCCCAGGCTAGAGAGCTTTTGCTGAACTACTTGCACTCGCTAGGCATAAATAATACCTTTGTAACTGTGAGCGCGGGTCAAGGTATAGTAAGGGAAG
Source organism: Acidilobaceae archaeon (assembly GCA_027051095.1). GTDB lineage: Archaea > Thermoproteota > Thermoprotei_A > Sulfolobales > Acidilobaceae > Aeropyrum. The sequence goes on from JALUAM010000021.1 coordinate 56,367, forward strand.
TGAAGAGGGTGATCCTGGAGGCTCGAAGGGAGGCTGAGAAGCTAAGGGCTGGAATAGTAGAGGTGTTCCTCGGAGGGGGGCCTAAGGCGCTCACCGCGGCAATGACCATAGCGGCTATAATTGTCGAAGCAGAGGCGTACTATGAGCGTGAGGCGAGAAGGATTGCCAGCAGGCTTGTGATCCAGGGCGAAGGCCTAGAGAAGCCCCTGGTAATAGATGTAAGCGTGCTTTACAGGCTTCTCAGCCTCGACGAGCTGTCGTGGAGTATAGTGAGGGAGCTGCTAACGGAGAGAAGCGTCAAGGAGCTGCTAAAGAAGCTGAGAATACCTAAGAGCACACTCTACAAGAAGCTTAACGAGCTTAAATCTAAGGGGCTCATAGAGCCCTCGCCCCGGGGGCGGGGCTACTGGGGGCTGAGTAGCCAGGCGGGGATGCTCCTTAACTAGCCAGCTTAAGTCGGCTTAGTAAGGCCTTTCGGCTCCACCCGGGTTTTATAGGTGGAGGCCCCACCGAGGGTGCCACATTGTAATGAATTGGGTGCCGCGCCAGCTGCTCAGGCTGGGGGAGGCACGCGGGTACCTCTCGCTGGTGAGATTCGCACTCATACCACTCGAAGATGTGGTTCTACCTCCCTTCACATCGACCGTGATGAAGGCTATAATGCTCAGGGCTGAGTGCATGGAGCAGCTGGCCTGGCTTTATAGGCTGCGCGAGGCTAGCAGGCCGATAACGGTGAGAGTCCTTAAAACCCAGGATGGGAGGCCTCTCTACACAGTGACAGGCTCCCGCGGGGAGCTAGCAGTTAGGAGGGGCGAGAAGCTCATAGGAGAAGTCGGATTCCACGTTCTCCCCGAGTCAACTCCTATCTTCCCCGAGTCTGAGTGCCTCGGAGAGACTGTTAGGCTTGGAGGGGCCGCGTTTAGGGTATTCACGCTAGAGGCTGACACCGCGGAGGTGAGTAGCCTCGGGTCATCGCCGCCCGAGAGAATAGTAGTCGAACTCGTCACCCCAACAGCCATCCCCATTAAGCTGCTGGCTTCGAGCCTATCCAGGAGGCTCGTTAACTCTGCGAAGGCCTACAGGTTGCTCCCCACGCCAGGCTACATCCTAGGCGAGGCTGCAAGGCAGATGGCTTTGACTGTGATGGGCTCGACACCCGAGGAGGCTGCTAGAGCTGGGAGAAGGGTGGCGCTCCTAATGGACCCCCTCGTAGCAGAGGTGGACTTTAACCTGCGCCCTGTGACGGCGGTTTACGCTAGGCGCAAGCGGGTCAGAGGCGTAGTGGGCAGGCTTGTCCTGGAACCCCTTAGCGCTAGGATCGCGCCCCAGGTGTGGGGGCTTCTCAGGCTAGCGAGCTTCCTGGGGCTAGGTAAGAGCAGGGCGTTAGGCTTCGGCGAGGTGAAGGTTTCCAGGTCTAGGGGCAGGATCTCGGGCGGAGTTAAAAGGGGTGGCTTGGACGCGGGTTAAACCCGCTTCTCGCCTAAGACTCGCAGGGCCCGGATCGTGGGGAGGCTACTGGCCTTCACGCTGGGCTTCACGGAAAGCTACGCCCTCAGAAGACTCGCTAAAATGAGGGCAGACGGGAAGGACTACGTAATAGTATTCACAATCGAGCCTGTCGTGGGCGCGGCTAAGGAGGCATTCAATGCCCTCAAGACCATGGCGGCTAAGATGGGGGTGGTCAACGTTGAAATGGAACCCCTGCCCCAGGGAGACTTGAGCAAGGCGATCTCGAAGGCGCTATTCAAGCTACGGGTCTTCGCCCAGTCAGGCTACACGCCGGTTCACGTGGATGTCACGGGCGGCTCGCGTTACATAGTCTCCGCGCTCGTGATAGCAACGCTAATGCTGAGAGGGTTTGAAAGGTACCTATGGATAGCCAGCGACACGGGCGAAGACTGGGACACACACATAAATCTATCCGAATTCGATAAGATATACTGCAATCCTCTGAGGAAGGAGCACGAGAGGATACTCCATTACCTAGCCTCGAAGGGCAAAGGCGCTACTACAAGGGAGATAGCGGAGGCCCTCAGCTTGTCAGAGAAGACGGTGAAGAACAGGGTTAGCGAGCTAAAGAAGCTAGGCCTCTGCGCTCAGCCTGGCAGAGGGGAGGAGGTAACTATAACGCCCTGGGGGGAGGCCGTTCTCATATCCCAGTTAACCCGGCCCAGGACGCCCCGGTAGCCTGGGGCTCCAGCTATTGAGGGTGGGCCTTGCTGTCCTGGCGGCCGGCTCAGGTTCAAGGGCGGGCGGGTGCAAGCAGGCGAGGAGGCTGTGCGGTAGGCCGCTCTTAGAATGGAGTCTTAGGGCTGGCCTCGGCGTAGACGCGGATATAAGGCTTGTAGTGGTGGGCGCCTGCCTCTGCGCTTTGGGCCGTGTAGAGCCTCGGGTGCTAGCGGCCTATAGGGTCGTGTTCAACCCATGGTGGAGGGAGGGAATGGCCTCCTCTGTCAGGATCGCCGCTTCAACGCTGCTAAGCGAGGGCGTTGACGCCGCGCTAATAATTCACGGCGATATGCCGCTGGTGAGCCCGGGGCTCCTTTCGAGGCTCCTTGAGACCGTGAGGAGCGGCGCCGAAGCGGCTTACACCTCTCATCGAGGTGTGAGGGGGCCGCCGGCGGCTTTCAGGGGCAGAGTACTGCGTTTAATGATTAATCTTAGGGGTGATAGGGGCCCCGGGGCCCTTTGGGGCAAACTCAGGGCTGCACTAGTAGAGCCCGCGAGCCCCGAGGAGATCATGGATGTGGACACCTTGGAGGACTTTGAGAGGGTCACTAGACTCCTGTGCAACCGCATTTAACTCCTCCAGCACGTTAAGGGGCTTGGGGCGTTACGCTTTGAAGGGGCCTGTATCGAAGCTGGCAGAGGCTGTAAAGATGCTTGACGAGGAGGCCAAGAGGCTCAGGGAGATAGCTATAGAGGAGTCTAATAGAATCTCCGCTGTGGGGGACGAGGAGGCCAGGAACCTTAGGTCGGAGGTGTCATCCCTGATAGAATTCGCCCTCAGGGAGATGGAGGAGAGGGCGAGAAGGGAGGAGGAGAGGATAATGGAGGAGGCTTCCAGGAGGCTTGAGAGCGAGCTGCGTAGCGTGAGAGAACAGGCTAAGAGTAGGATGGACGCCGCGGTCGAGAGCGTGATAAGAGAGATAGAGAAGATCCTCTCGGGCTAGCCGGGCTGGCGGGGGCTTAGGGTTGTCGGCCCAGGCATACGCTAAGGTCGTATCCTACGCTAGAAACCTGCTCAGGCTGCTCCTGAAGCCCGAGGCCTTGAGGGAGGCCGCGGAGGCGTCAAGCATTCAGGAGGCCGTGGCGTCCCTCCCCGACACAATATACCAGGGGCTGAAGGACGCTAAGACGCGGGCCGACGCGGAAAGGGCTATATGGGGGGGCTACCTCCGCGCGGTTTACAAGGCAGTGAGGCTCGCCCCGACACATGCTTCCAGGGCCCTAAGCCTCTTCAGCCTGCTTGAGGAGGCGAGAGACGCGCTGGTGCTAGCCGAGGCTGTAAGGTCTGGGAGGGGCCCCGAGGCGCTCGAGGGCCTACCCTCTGCTCACGTCGACCAGTCGCCGCTATCTAGGCTGAGGGGCGAGGTGGACGCTCTTCAGAGCGTTCAGAGGCTATCGGAGACGGTAGGCGACAAGAGGATTTCTGCTCTACTCGAGGAGGCCTTGTCCTTCGAGCAGAAAAGCGGCGTCAGGGGGACCCTTATGTTCTATTATGCCCCCTTCGCCGCTAAGGCCGCCGGCTATGCTATATCGTCTCTGCCCGGAGGTGAGAGAGGCTTATACTCCAGGGTTGTATGCCCAAGGGTGCTATACATAGTGGTGTCTGCTCTCGTGCAGGCCAAGGAAAGGGGGCTAGAGGCTAGGCTAGTCGACGAGGCGTTCCAGGGCGTAAGCGTATGTGGGTTCAAGTGGGAGGATGCCCGGGGGATCTACGAGAGGGAGCCCGACCCTCAGGGCCTAGCTGCCTCTATGGCTCACCTGCTGCCGGGCTGGAAGACGGAGGGCGGCGTCGCCGAGATCTTGGAGTCTGCGAGGAGGGCTTACCGCTTCGAGGCTAGGCGCAGGTCCTCTGCAGCGATAGCGGGCTACCCATTTCAGGCGGGCTTCGTTGCCGCTGTCCTAGAGCTCGCTAGGCTGGAGGCGGAGGACCTAGTCTCCGTGTTGACCGGTATAGCTCTGAGGCTGAAACCCGAGGATTACGCCCCGAGGCTCTCACTCAAGATAGGCGTCGGCTAGGCCTCGCTGAACGCTCTTACACGACTCGACGATAACTATCATCAAGACCCTCTCCCAGAGGCTCCTGGCCCTGGACAGCACCACGGCCTCTCTGACCCCGTCCTCGAGAGGGGCGCCTATAAGCGCCTTCACTCGCCCGATCTCCCTGCACACCCTCAGCCTCTCCCTGTAGAGCCTGAGTATCTCCTCGTCTATCCTGTCGATCTCGGACCTGAGCAGGGCTAACCTGTTATCCCAGTCGCTCATGGCAGTTCACCGCCGGCCCAAGGCCTCCTATCCTCCACCCTGGGGGCCCTCTGAGATAGCGACCTGAGAGCGTGGTCGGCAAGCACTATAGCGACTACGGATTCCACCACGGGCAGCGCTCTTGTGCCTATAACCGGGTCGTGGCGGCCTCCGCCCACGAGCTCGACCTCCTTTAGAGTCCTCAAGTCTACGGTCTTGACGGGCTTCCTGATCGTGGAGGGCGGCTTGAAGGCTACTCTAACAACTATGGGGGCGCCTGTTGTCAAGCCGCCTAGTATGCCCCCGTGCTTGTTAGACGCGAACACCGGCCTCCCCTCCGCCCCCGGCACTAGGGGGTCTACCGCCTCGCTACCCCTCATCCTGGCCAGCCTGAAGCCCTCTCCCAACTCGAAGCCTTTAGCTGCGGGTATGCTCATTACAGCCTTTGCCAGGTCGCTGTCAACACCGTCCAGAGGCGGGTCGCCAAGGCCGGGTGGCACGTTGAACGCTACCACCTCAACTATACTCCCAAGGCTGTCGCCCTCCTCCCTAGCCCTCTCCACCGCCTCTATCATGAGTTTCTCGCTACGGGGCTCTGGACACCTCACAGGCGAAGAGTAGACCCTGTCCCTGAAGCCAGGGCTTGGCTCCACCTCGGCGTCGCACTTCACGCCTCCAATCTCCTTCACTAGCCCGGCTATGAAGACACCCCACGAGTACTCCAGAATCCTCCTTGCGACGGCTCCAGCAGCTACTAAGGCTGCAGTCCTCCTCCCCGAGAATATGCCCCCGCCTCTGTAGTCCTGGTAGCCGAGGTACCTCTCCCAGGCGGGGTAGTCTGCGTGGCCGGGCCTGGGCGTGAAGCGTATCCTCTCGTAGAAGCTGGAGTCTACGTCCCTGTTCCTTATGAAGAGGGCTATGGGGGCGCCCGTGGTGAAGCCTCTGAAGAGCCCCGAGAGCACCTCAACCCTGTCCTCCTCCCTCCTCGGCGTGGCCAGCCTGCCGCCAGGCCTCCTCCTGTCCAGCTCGGACTGTATATACCCCTCGTCGAGGGGGATACCCGGGGGCACCCCCTCGACCAGAGCACCCACTCCCACTCCGTGGCTCTCGCCGAAGATGCTAACCCTAAAGACCCTCCCCAGGCCCAAACCTCTCGACCCCCACGCGGGCCCCAAGCGACTTCAGGTGATCCAGGAACCCCGGGTAGGAGTCCCTGAACCTATCTGCCCTATCGATCACTATCGGCCGCTTGGACGCTAGCCCCGCAACTGCGAAGGCCATTATAATCCTATGGTCGTTGTACCCGCTGACATGGCCTCCCTCAACCTCGCCCCTGCCTAGGACCTCCAGGCAGTTGCCGCCGCACGTCACCCTAGCATCCACACCTATCCTCGATAGGTTCTCCACGATGGCGGCTAGCCTATCGGACTCCTTGTACCTCAGCCTCCCCACGCCTCTCAGCACGCTCCTGCCCCTGGCATAGGCTGCCAGCACCGCTAACGGCGGGGCCAGGTCAGGAGAGTCGCTTAGATCCGCCTCGAAGGGCTCCAGGGGCCCCGTGTTCTCGGCCTCTACGTAGCCGGGGCCTAGCCTCACGGTGGCGCCGGACTTCCTCAGCACGTCTACGACGGCCCTATCGGGCTGGACGTCGCCGGGGTCGATGCCTTCAACCCTCACTTTACCCGCTATGGCGCCTGCCACCAGCATGAACGAAGCGCTGGACCAGTCGCCGGGGACGACGTACCTCGAGGGAGAGGGTCTTCCCCGCGGCCTGAAAACAGAGGAGGACGCGCGCTCGAATTCAACGCCGAACCCCCTGAGCACTCTCAGGGTTATCTCTACGTAGGGCCTGCTGGAGACTCTGAGAGCTCTGACCTCTAGGTCTCCCAGGGCAGCGGCTAGGAATAGCATGGCTGAGAGGAACTGGCTGCTGATCCACGCGTCGACCTCTACTAGCTTGGAGCCAGGCTTGGACCCGAAGCCGGAGACCGCGACGGGCGGAGTTCCCCCAGGGGCTGTTAGCACCCTCGCGCCTAGGGCCTCAAGGGCCTCTGCCAGGGGCTTCACGGGCCTCCTGTTAAGCGTATCATCGCCGTAGAGCAGGCTGGGCTCCTCGACTAGAGCCGCCAGGGCCATGGCTATCCTCAGCGTTGTAGCGCTCCCAGCGGCGTAGATCGAGCCCGGCCAGCGGGGCGACCCCACGCCTTCAACGGCTAGGCCCTGCTCTACGCGTTCAACACGTGCGCCCATAGCCCTCACAGCGTTTATTGTGGCCTCGGTGTCGCCGGCAATTAGAGGGTTCTCTACGACGCTTCTGCCCTCAGCTAGAAGGGCGGCGAAGAGAGCCCTGTGGGTGTAGCTCTTCGAGGGAGGCGCCCTCACCGAGCCCTCGATCCTAGACGCCCTAACTATTAGCTTGAATCCGCCCCTCATGCGCAGCCTCCCCTAGTCCTGGCCATGGCAACCATGACCTTGAGCCCCCTTCTCCTCCAGGCCTCCGCCACGGGCTCAGGGTCGTCGGCTAGGGCGAACAGCGTGGGGCCTTTGCCCGTGACGCCGGCTGCAAGGGCGCCAGCCCTGTAAGCTTCTACCACTTCGCCCGCTACGCCGTCTATAGCCGCGCCGAGGAGGCCGTTGAGTCTCATAGCTGTCAGCCAGTCGCCGCTCACAGCGGCCGCTGCGGCAAGCGAGTAGAGGCCCTTGAGGGGCTCGTAGTCCCTGGGTGACACTGACGAGACCACCCTCTCACCTCGGAGTCCTAGCACGACCGGCACGCACCGCTCCAGCTTGTAGCTGCCAAGGACGATGCCGTTGCCTGCGAGGTTGAAGGTTACATGGATGCCTGGCTCGAGGCTGGCCAGGTGGTCGTCCAAGGCGCCTGTCACCGTGAGCCCTGCTCTCTTGGACGCCTCCACAGCCCTGAGTGCGGCCTCCAGAGGGTCCAGGTCTAGACCTAAAGCGTCGGCAGTGGCTGCTACGAGTGCAGCTGAGAGGGCCGAGCTGCTCTTAAGCCCTGAAGCCGGGGGGATAAGGCTCTCCACCCTGGCTTTAACCCCCCCTGCGCCGAGGACCTCCGATACCGCCTTAAGGAGGCCTCTCGGTATCTCGAGGCGGCCCCAGG